>CAZJKC010000001.1:0-110094 GCA_964546565.1 uncultured Staphylococcaceae bacterium
TTTTGAAAAAATGCGATTTCCGCTTAATACGGAATTTAATTATTTAATTGAGGTTAGTTTCGAGGGCTCAATTTATAATCAACATTTTTTATAATAAGGATTGCAACTTTTTTTAAATTTGTTATAATAATTTCGCTTGCAGTCATGGCGGAATGGTAGACGCGTACGTTTGAGGGGCGTATGGGGAGACCCGTGTGAGTTCAAGTCTCATTGACTGCACCAGTTTGTCAACAAATCCTAGTACGATAAAGTATTAGGTTTTTTTTAGGTTAAAAATTCAATATTAGAAAATAAACGCATTTCATCGTTCGATTGTTATAAGCTAAAAACATTGTTCGCATATTAGCGTTAATCAAAGCAATATTAGAAATTCTAAACGATTACAAACATTTGCGAATCATTATATATAAAGAATACATAGGCAATATATTACAATAAGTATGTCTTTCTTACTTTCTAAATTTTTACTATTTAGGCATATGGCATACATTAGTTTAAAAAGAATACAATTAGTGAAATATTAGATTAATTGAGGATTGATGGATTTATATACATTTTTTATCTATCTAAATAGATACTTGCATTTTTTTCGAAGAAAAATGATATACTATTTGCATTTTTTTCGAAGGAAATTGATGTGCTATTTGCATTTTTTTCGAAACAACATTATATATTGATGAAAAAACACATTGTAAATTAACCCAAAAATATAAAAAGAATATTAAACTTGTTTTTGATGGTGATAGTATTATTCTACGAGATATTTTAGATAGTCAAGATACCCAAACAATATGTTTAAACAAGACCAATGTTTTGTATGATGTTACCAAACAACAAATAATAAAAAAATACAATGACTTACCCATTTTAAATTAATCGAAGTATAGAGAATACAAAACATTCTACTTTAAATAACAATTACACATAATACTTAACAAGCCATATAATCATTCATATCATATAACAAAGCTACAACAATTCTTTCAAATATCTATAAAATGAACCTCGCGTCATTCCAAGTATTTCACATGCTTTTTTGTTCGTAATTTCCTTATTTAAATATTGTCTTGCAACTATCTCATAATTAGAAGGCAAAGCAATCCTTGGCCTTCCAAATTTAACTCCTCTCGCTTTTGCAGTTTTTATACCTTCTGCTTGTCTAATACGCATGGTTTCTCTTTCATTTTGAGCAACAAATGATAACACTTGTAAAACAATATCACTAATAAACTTTCCAACAAGATTATTTCCTTTAATTCGAGTGTCAAGAAGCGGCATATCAATAACCATGATATCTGCTTCTTTTTCTTTTGTTATTAATCTCCATTCATCAATAATCATATTATAATCTCTTCCTAATCGATCAATTGATTTTATAATAACTAGATCATCTTTCTTTAATCTTCTTATTAGTTTTTGATAATTCTTCCTATTAAAATCTTTTCCTGATTCATAATCAATATAAATAAATGATTTATCTAATCCTAATTCCAAAAGTGCATCAATTTGTCTATCAACATGTTGTTGAGCAGTACTTACTCTTACATAGCCATATTTCATATACGCTACCTCCTTAGAATATAATTCTTTAACAAAAAAAAGAAACTTATCAAGTAATAAGTCTCAAATGTACACCTTTCGAAATTCTTCAAATAAAATTAGATAATCTCTTTTTTTATTGTTTTTTTCAACTTTAGTTTAACACTAATAGCTGTTTTTTTAAAGCCCATAACTTGTAGGTTTTGGACAAATGGAAAAAAATAAATATTTAACAGACCAGATAATTACATATCTAGGAAATAAAAGGTCATTATTAAGTTTCATAGATGAAGCCGTTTCTATTGTAAAAAAAGAATTAAAAAAAACAAAGCTTATAACATTTGACGCATTTACAGGATCTGGTATTGTTTCAAGATACTTAAAGCAGCACTCTAGTGTTCTTTACTGCAATGATTTAGAAAGCTATTCTAAAACCATTAATACTTGCTATTTAACAAATAAAAGCGACATTGATTTTAATGAATTAGAAAAGTGGTATCAGTTTTTGCTTAACAATCTAGAAGAAGAAAAATTAATTTCTGATGGATTTATACGGAGATTATATAGTCCAAAAGATGATAATGATATTCAAGATAATGAAAGAGTATTTTTTACTGTTAGAAATGCAAAATACATTGATACCGCACGACAATTAATAGAAAAAATCCCTGAGCCATATAAAACATTGCTTTTAGGGCCTCTACTATATGAAGCGTCCACAAAAAACAACACTAGTGGAGTATTTAAAGGTTTTTATAAAAATTCAACAACAAAACGAGGTCAATACGGTGGAAACGGCAAACATGCGCTTAATCGAATTTTGGCAAATATTGAAATAAAAATTCCTGTTTTAAGCGAATACGAATGTGAAACTCATATTTTCCAAGGTGATTCTAACAGTATATGTCAAGACCTACCACTAATCGATTTAGCGTATTTAGATCCACCATATAATCAACACCCTTATAGTTCAAACTATTTTATGCTTAATTTAATTAATGACTATAAAGAGCCCACTAATATTTCTAAAGTGTCTGGAATTCCATTTGATTGGAACAAATCAAAATATAACAAAAAGAAAGATGCTTTAGTTTCATTAGAAAGTCTATGTAATAAATTAAATGCAAAATATATTTTAATATCATTTAATTCTGAGGGTTTTATTACATTTGATGAAATGATTATGATGTTAAAAAAACTAGGTAAAGTTAGAACTTTTAAACATAAATACAATGTTTTTAGAGCTTGTCGAAATCTTGGTAAAAGAAATATTCATGTTGATGAGTACTTGTTTCTATTAGAAAAGAAGGTGTCATTATGCTAGGTGATGTATTAAAAAGGAATCTTTTCAAATTAAAGTATGCTTCAAAGAAAAAAACTGATAACAATGCATTTTGGATTATTTTAAGAGAAATTGCCGCAGAAGAAATAATAGAATACAAAGGCCCTATCGATAGCGATACTATAATACCTTTATATTACAATATACTCTATTCAAATATTCAATATATTCCTAGTTATTTTCAAGAAATTCTTCCAAGTAACAAACAAGAACGATTTAGAGTAATTATACGAAACCTTTTTAGTAGCAACGCTTTCCACTCTGATGGATTAGCAAATCAGGATGGAATATATGCATACAAAGAAATTAATGAATCAAAAAAAGGGGAGCGTATTGTTTATCAAAGTAAGGAGAATGCTATATGTTAATTAAGAAAAACGATATTACATCAGAATACATTAATATTTATAGTCTATCTAGTAAAAAAATCGGTATCCCCATTTTTCAAAGATTTTATGATTGGAGACGTAAAGAAATAGTGCAATTCAAAGAAGATTTATTGAACACTATGATTGATCCATCTATACAGTTATATTTATTAGACTTCATTTACTATGAAGAAGATGGAATAATCAAATTAGCAGATGGTCAACAACGACTAGTAACATTGAACAATTTAATAAAAGCAATCAAAGATATTGCCAACGAGCAATCCATTGAAATAGAAAACATTAATTTTTTTAATATTTCATACGATGTCTTTTCTAATAATAATAAATATCAAAATCATTTTAATAATTATGCAATCAAGCCCTTTAAAGAAGTGTATTTAGATCTCTATGGATTTGTAAAGAATAACATCAAAAATATACATAATCTTATTAAAATAATCAAAAATAATATTTTCATATATATTAAAAAATGTTCTAATGCCGATGATGCTTTTAGTATTTTTCAACAAATAAACACTGGTGGTAAGCCATTATCAAAAGATGAAGTTATGAAAACTGCTCTAGATCAATACTCTCTAGCATACAATATTCCATTTGATACTTCAAAAATGAAATATGTTCGTCAATCTTTGATAAGTTATTACAAACTTCTATCTAAGAATTACGATAAAAACTTTGATAACATAGAAATCATGACTTTTTTAAAAGAATATGTTACAAAAAATGAATATACGTTTCGTAACTTTGTTAATGCCATTAATTTATTAAGTACCGTTGGTGATAATCCTATAAGATATATTATTAACTATATAAATAGAAACTCATTGCTTGATGTCATCAACATTTTAGCCATGAAACGAATAAATATAAATGCAAGTTTGCCTCATTTGCAAAAAATTGTTTTACCTCTTTGTATGATGAGCATTATCCTAACATTAAATGGAGGTAGTCCGACAACTTTTAGATACTTATTAAATGAAGTAATAGACGATATTAAAAATGATATTTCCCCAGATAAAATCAATTACAAATTAATAAATAAAATTAATTCTGAACCAATAACATGGCAAATTAGTATCGATGATTTTACAAAAAAAATAGGTGATATTTCAACTGCAAGAAACATTAAAAAAGCCCTTTTAATAATTGATGTAATATGTAGAAATATATCTGGAATAATAAACATTGAATCCATAAACTTAGAACATATTTATCCTCAAAATCCCGATTACGAATGGGCCGCAAATGGATGGCCTTCTCATAAAGAACAACAAAAAGAATTAATAGATAATATAGGAAACTATATGTTATTATGTGAATCAATTAACAAGAGAATTCAAAATCAATACATAACCCATAAAGTAGCCAAATATAAATCCGTTATTACAAGAGATATCATACTTCAAACCCCTATAAATACAGTTGACTTCAAAGCTTTTGAGCAAGAACAAAGCGATTATATTTATAAAAGGCAAAAAGAAATAGCAAAATCAATTCAAGATAATTTTCCTCTTGGCAAAGTACTCATAAAAAACAATTAATATGTATCTAAATTAACGCTATTATATCTTTATATGCTACATCACCTATTGAAATGTGATTGTTCCTTTTCAATCCTATTAAAATATGCCAAATATTTGAAAGAAAATAACATTATAGATATAATTAAGTTAGTTACGATGTAGTGTACATATGTTAAAAGAATTTAAAAGAGTTATTAAGGAATGTAAATATAGCAACACATATAAAATGGCATGGGCTAAAGCAATTATTGAATTGTCTAGTCAACATTTTACAAGCAAAGATGAATATGTTGATTTATCTTTATTTGATTTAGCGACAAAGATGTTCAAGTACTATTGGGATCAAACTATTTTTTTAATCTATTTCAATCCGCTCCTAATCAACCACCAATTATATTATCAGAAGTCAAAAGAATCATTGCCTTATATGGATTATTATAGTAAACATGCAAAAGAATACATTTTGAGTACAAAAACCGCCGATATGAATGATTTATATAAACTTTTTGAAAGTCATATTGAAGCATATTCAAAAATTCTTGATATCGGATTTGGCTCCGGAAGAGATTCATTATATTTTCAAAACAATGGTTACCAAGTAACTTCGATAGATCCTGTAAAAGAATTCTGTGATAATGCCAAAGACATTGGCCTTAATAATGTCATTCAGATAGCTATTGAAAATATTGATTATCATAAAGAATTTAATGGTATTTGGGCATGTGCTTCATTATTACATATAGAATCATCAAAACTTGTTGATGTGTTTAATAAATGCTATGAAGCACTAATAGAAAAAGGAGTGCTATATGTCTCTTTCAAAGAAGGTAACTTTGAAGGATATTTAGATGGTCGTTACTTTACATATTTAACAAAAGAATCATTTATAAATATCATTAATCATACTAAATTTAAAATAAATAGTATTTGGATTAATGAAGATAAGCTTAACCGAGAAGTAAAATGGTTGAATGCAATACTTATTAAATAACTTCTTCTAGCGTATATAATTTATGCCTCTAGATATTTTGTTCTAGCGACTTTTTTCTTTTATGTATCATTTTTTTACCAATACATTCCTATTTTTTTACTTTTTAAAAAGATAAAAGTTGCAAATTAGTCTCACTCTAGTTTCATCTCAGTGTCAATTAAGTCTCATCTTTATCTCAATTTTGCTTATCTTTTATACTTCAATATTCGATTTTTTATCCACTTATACAATTAGTATGTGTAATAATAAATATTTTTTGTCTAAAAAGAAAGTAATTATCATTATTGACAAAAGCAACATTTTTGTTTTTTTATTTGCTATAATTAAATCAACAAAGGTTCATTATGATTATAGTTAAAACTCATCCATAACTATATCAACGATGAATAGAGGAGGAGTATTAATGATAAACAAAGAATATATAAAAAGAATATGTGATCTAACATGTTCTAAAAGTGATGTGGAAATTCCTTTAAAAGATATCGAATACGATCTCGATAATCCTTTTAAAAAGTATTACGATGTTGATATTATTATATCCGCTATAAAAAAATATGTAGCGAAAGAATGGAATGCTAAAATGCTATCATATTGGGGTACTACCTATAATGCTATTCTCACCGGTGGATTTAATGACGAAGTTAATAACGACTTAACATCATTAGAAAAATTTTTAGTAAAATATTTATCAATGGATTTAGATGTATTATTACTAATCGACCACAAACAAAGCAAACAAGATATTCAAGAACAAATAATGGATATTACTCAACACTTTTATATTTTTGATCATATTTTAGAAACTATTGATGAATGGCAAGGATTTTATGCAATAATCAATGATTATGAGCTTTTTTCTCTTAATCAATATGAAGTATTAATTAATAATGTTCAAAAAGAATTTATTATTATGTCTGGCGATATATCTATTGACGCTACTGAATATGAAGCACTTAAAAATCTTTCAAGACAAGACTTTATCGATACTATTGAAGAAATGAAAGCCAATAAATATGACTTACTACCATGTTGTGAATTCTCCTTTTTCACCGATATTCGTTAGATTATAATGTATTTTTTTTATTAAAAACGATGATTTATAAATACATAGTCATCGTTCTTTTTTGTTTCCTAAAGAGTATACATATTGACTTTATACACACCATTCTTATAACATTTACCCATTAAAAAAGGAGTATATTTTATGGATATTTTTAACAAATGTAAAAGAATGGATAAAGTAAATTATTTAAAAGAAAATGACATCTATCCTTATTTTCAAGAATTGACAACTGGTCAAGATGTTGAAGTAGAAATGGATGGTCATAAGACTATTATGATCGGATCTAATAACTATCTTGGCTTAACTTCTCATCCTCGTGTTATTGAAGCCGGCAAAAAAGCTTTAGAAAAATATGGAAGTGGTTGTTCTGGTTCACGTTTCCTTAATGGAACATTAGACATCCATGTACAATTAGAACATTCATTAGCGGAATTTCTTCATAAAGAAGCTGTAATGACTTTTTCTACAGGATTCCAATCAAATTTAGGTATTATCTCCGCAATTGCGGGGTTTGGCGATTATATTGTTTGTGATAAAGAAAATCATGCCTCTATATATGATGCATGTCGTTTAAGTTATGCTAAAATGGTACGTTTTGAACATGCGGATATGCATGATTTAGAAGCAAAACTCAAAGAAATACCAACCGATCGTGGTATTCTTATTGTAACAGATGGCGTTTTCTCCATGGGTGGCGATATTGCTAATTTACCGATAATATGTAAATTAGCGAAACAATACGGGGCAAGAGTCATGGTCGATGATGCGCATGGGCTAGGAGTTCTAGGTGAATGTGGAAGAGGTACTCCCGAATACTATCATTTAGAAAATGAAGTTGATATTTATATGGGAACATTTTCTAAATCACTAGCCTCACTTGGCGGGTATATGGCTTCAACTAAAGAAGTAGTGGAATATGTTCGTCATGCTTCACGTCCCTATATCTTTTCAGCTTCAATGACACCATCCTCTGTTGCCTGTGCTTTAGAAGCTCTCCGTATTCTAATAGAAGAGAAAGAACGTCCAATGAGATTATTAGAATTATCAAAATACATGCGCGATGGGTTAAAAAAACTTGGAGTACCTATTATTGATTCTGTAACACCTATCATTCCAATTTACGTTTACGATGATGAAAAAGCCTTTAAGGCATGCATGATGCTTTTAAAAAGAGGAGTTTATGTCAATCCTGTTGTTTCACCGGCCACACCTATTGGAAAAGCCTTATTAAGAACTTCTTATACCGCAACACACACGAAAGAACAATTAGATTATGCCATGAAACAAATTCAAGAAGTTCTTTTAGAATTGGATGTTATTCATGCATAAAAAAGTTGTTTTAATCACAGGTGTTAGTGCTGGTATTGGTCATGACTTATCGTTAAAACTAATTCAACAAGGTTATCAAGTGATTGGTTTATCAAGACGCTTTATCAATATTGAGGGTATGACACATTACCAATGCGATATATCATCAATCGAATGTGTTCAAAAAGTAATCCAAAGCATCAAAGAAGAATATACAAAAATCGATTATTTAATCAATAATGCCGGTATCGGTGTAGCGGGGTCCTTAAAAGATATTAGTTATGCAAATATACAAGCTATTATTGATACAAATATTATAGGCACCATCACAATCACTAAAGAATTATTACCTTTAATAATCAAAGCCCAAGGTCGTATTATAAATATAGGCTCTGTGGCAGGCGATCTCACCATTCCTTATCAAGGATTATATTCAATGAGTAAAGCCGCCATCGATAAATTTAGTGAGGCTTTAGCTATGGAATTGAAAATATATCATATTAAAGTGACTAATATCATGCCTGGTGATACCAAAACCGAGTTCACACAATCACGAATCATTAATACTTCTAATGACATCGAAGGTCAGCACGCTATCAAAGCTATTAAAAAAATGGAAAAGGATGAACAAACTGGAGTCGCACCTTCAAAAGTTAGTAATACTATCATCAAAATAATGAAAAAGAAGAATCCTCCTTTACGAGTCACTGTTGGTATGCCTTACAAAATTCTTATTTTTCTACAAAGAATACTTCCACGCAAACTTATTATTTATTTTATTAATAAACTATACTCATAATAATGCTATTTATGTACTAAATACTAACAATGCACTATATCTATGCTAATTAGTTTCAATATTATTTAGAGTCTTTTAACATAATATAAACGACTTTTTAAGTAGATATATTTAGAAAAATTAATGCGTCAATAACGATTTCTCGCAAGTTGACAATTTTATCTAGAACCTTTTATAATCATCTTATAGCGTTAGCGAACGGAGAAACTTATAATGGACAAAAAAGCACAAAAAAACAAACATACTAAAACAATAATTTCTGGATTCTTAGCGGGAGTATTAATATCACTAGGTGGATTAATAAATGTCTTTATTTTATCTAACAATCCCTCTGGTAACATACTTATCAAAATCGTTGGAGCCTTTATGTTTTCGCTCGGTTTACTATTTATTTGTAGTTTTTCATTTCATCTTTATACGGGAAAAATCGGTTATGTCTTTGACCATAACGCCCATTATATTATAGAATTAAGCGAATCATTAATCGGAAATATTATAGGATGTATCTTTATAGGATTAATAACAAAAGCTTTACGAATATATGATACGATCTCACCAACCCTTACTTCATTATGTGAAATAAAGACTAATGATCAATGGTATAGTTTATTACTTTTAGGCTATTTATGTGGTATTTTTGTCTATTTAGCTGTCAGTATATTCAAGTCAACATCCCTTCCATCTATCGCTCGTATTACGGGGCTTATTTTAGCTGTTATGTCCTTTGTATTATTAGGATGTGAACACGTTATTGCAGATATTTTTTATTTTGTGGCCGCACCACAATTTAGTATTACCGCTCTTTGGTCACTTTTATTGATTTTCATTGGTAATTCATTAGGAAGTATCACCTTTCATTTATTAAAGAAATACATCGAAAATGATAAAAATGAAGAACCGATAAAATAATCAGATTAATAATTATCACCTTCCTTGATTACTATAGAGAATTAAATTCAAGATTTTGAATAAGATTCTCTTTTTTATTAATAAAACATAAAAAAACCTAGTATTAAATCTTTTTATCGATTAATACTAGGCCGATTTTTTTAAATTATTTAATAATCATACTTGGCTCGGTCATTTCTACAGGAATTTTTTCTCCTAAAAGAGAAATAATCGTAGGCGCAATATTCGATAATTTACCATCTTTACGTAATTCTACGCCCGGTAAATTAATAGCAAATGGCACTGGGCTAGTGGTATGAGCGGTAAATGGTTTACCTTCATCATCTTCAATTAATTCCGCATTGCCGTGATCAGCGGTAATCATTAGTATCGCGGAATTCTTTTCTACCCAATCAATCAAACGGCCACAGCATTCATCGACCGTTTCCACTGCTTTTTTAACGGCATCATGAACAGCAGTATGCCCAACCATATCGCAATTAGCAAAATTTAAGATAACGACATCTAAATTATGTTCATCCAAAGCTTCAATGAGACGGTCGGTAACTTCATAAGCAGACATTTCTGGTTGCAAATCATATGTCGCAACTTTAGGTGAATTAACTAATATACGTCGACAATTCTTTAATTCATCTTTCGTTACCCCATCATAATTAACCGTACCATCAAAGAAGAAAGTTACATGAGCATATTTTTCGGTTTCGGCAATCCGTAATTGCGAATATCCATGGTCTGCTAAATAGACACCTAAGACATTGTTTAAACTTGGTAAACTAAAGGCGATTTCACCTTGAACAGAATCAGCGTATTTCATTGTACTTACAAAGAAAATATTGTGTAAAATATGCTTTGGCGTATAAGCTTTATAAACAGGTTTACCATCATTCATTGGTGGATTTTCATAAAAATGAGGATTGGTAATAATAGTGCCAATTTGAATAGCACGATCAGGACGGAAATTCATAAAAATAACGGCATCATTATCTTCAATTTGACCATCAACTCCCGCATGATAATGGGGAATGATAAATTCATCACTAGGGTCTTTTCCTGTTTGCGGAAGAGTAGCGTATTGCTCTTTAAAGAATTCACGATAATCATCAAAAGATGGGCCATCATGGTCAACCATAATACGATAAGCAACATCATTACGGTCGAGGTTTTTATCGCGGTCCATAGCGTAATATCGACCACTGATATCCGCTAAAGCGCCACAATGTAGTTCATCCATAGCGTTTTGTAATTGATCAATATAATGAACACCGGCTTGAGGATCAACATCACGACCATCCATAAAGGCATGGACATAAACTTTTTCTAATCCTTGTTCTTTTGCTAAATGTAACATAGCGATGACATGATCTAAGTGGCTATGAACACCACCATCACTCATTAATCCCATAATATGTAATTTAGAATGATGTTTCTTGACATGTTCAACCGCTTTTAAATAATGTTCATTTTGATAAAAAGAACCATCCTCAACAGCCTTATTTAAAAGGGTTAAAGATTGATAAACAATACGTCCAGCACCAATATTTAAATGACCAACTTCTGAGTTACCCATTTGACCTTTAGGTAGTCCAACAGCCATCCCCGATGCTTCAATTAATGTGGTGGGATATTTTTTCATAAAATTCGTAATATTAGGCTTTTGGGCTTCATATATTGCATTTCCGCGATGTTCTACACGATATCCAAAGCCATCTAATATACATAAAATAATAGGTTTTTTCATAAATATAGCCTCCTTAGCCATTTCATTATAGCGAGTTCTTTTCTAAAAGAAAAGAAAAAATCATTTTTATTAATGTTCTAAGGTACCCGCTATTAATTATAAAAGGAAGTATATATCTAAAATTAATGTTACAGAAAGCAATTATTTTTACCATAATTTGACATTTTCCACTTTTTTATATAATATTATATAAAAAGGAGGCAACTTTATGGCAAAAAAACCTATTATTGCACTCATTTATGACTTTGACAAAACCCTTTGCACTGATGATATGCAAAACTATAGTTTTATTCCAAATCTCGATATGACTCCCGAACAATTTTGGGGTGAAACAGGTGCGTTATCCGATAAGTATCATATTGAAAGAATCTTATCGTATATGTACATGATGGTTGTAAAATGTCGTGAAAAAAATATTCCTTTAACTAAAGAATATCTAAACTCACTCGGTAAAAATATCGTCTTCTATCGCGGTATCGAAACATGGTTTAAAAGAATTAATGAATATGGAGCATCTCTAGGCTTACAAATTGAGCATTACATTGTTTCATCAGGAACTAAAGAAATAATTGATGGCTGTAAGATTGTTAATGAATTTAAAGCTATTTTCGGATGTGAATTCCATTATGATGAAAATGGTAATGCCATATGGCCAAAGAATTCCATAAACTACACCGCCAAAACACAATACTTATTCCGTATCGCTAAAGGAGTTCTAGACCAAACCGATGACGCAAAAGTAAATGAAAAAACGGGCGAACGCCGTATATCATATTCCCATATGATTTATTTCGGAGATGGAATGACTGATATTCCTTTTATGCTTTTAGTAAAGAATAATGGTGGACATTCAATCGCTATTTATCAAGAAGGTAAGAAAGAAAAAGTTAATCAACTTTATGAAGATGGACGCGTTAACTTTGTCAGTTTAGCCGATTATAGTAAAGGTAGCGATCTTGAAAAAGTTGTACACTTAATTCTCCAAAAGATATCTTTAAATAATCAATTATCAATTAAAGAAGAAAAACTTTATACTAAAGATCGATAATAAAAGGGGTATTCCCTTTTATTTTTCTTTATCATCAATTAAAAAAGGAGACTTATTATATGAATATCGCGGTTATTTTAGCAGCTGGGCAAGGTTTAAGAATGAAAAGTCAAAACAAAACACCTAAACAGTTTTTATTTGTTAATGAAATACCCCTTTTGGTCTATACTTTAAGAAACTTTTCTAAGCATCAAAACATCGATAAAATCTTGATTGTCACTATTCAAGATTATCTTCCTTATGTACAAGAAATGATTAAGCAATATCAAATTAATAAAGTACTAGATATTATTCCAGGTGGTACAAGTCGCCAAGAATCAGTATTTAAGGCTTTATTATATTTAGAAAACAAAATTCAATTTAACGACGTATTGCTGATTCATGATGGTGCTCGTCCCCTTATTAATGAAGTCATAATCGATCGCAATATTATTTGCGCTAAAGAACATGGAGCGTGTTCAACCGCAATTAAAGAGACCAATACACTTATTACTTCTTTTGATAATATGTGTTTAGCGCAAGCCGTCGATCGTTCCCAATTATTTGTTATGCAAACACCGCAATCATTCCAATATCAAATTATTAAAGACGCTCATCAATATGCCCAAAACAATCACAATCAATCTGTCACAGATGATGCCCAGTTAGTCTTAGCCAATAATCATCCTGTATACATAGTTGAAGGTAGCCCCTTAAATATTAAGATAACTACTAATGATGATTTGTTGATTTTTAAAGCATTATTATCTCGCAATGATAATCAATGACGTTCTCTAAATATATCCAACACATTATAAATAATATCGAAAAATTATTATTTTTTTACATTATTATTGATAATAATGTATAATTATTAAATGTTCTAAGGAGCTAATTTAAGCAATGACGGAGATGAGATTAATGGAAGAAAATATTGATTATCAAGTCGGCGATATCAAAGAAGGCATTGTCACCGGATTACAATCTTATGGGGCTTTCGTTTCTTTTCCTAATGGACAAAGTGGATTAATTCATATTTCTGAAATTTCATCACGATTTGTTCGTAGTATTAGCGATTATTTACAAGTCGGAAAAAGCGTACGTGTTAAAATACTCGCTATCGACGAAAGCACGCAGCATTTGCGCTTATCTCTTAAGCAAACCGTCGAAAGAGAAAGACAAGCAATTCGTCGCCCGCCATATTTAAAAAGAAAAAGAAGCATTCCCGATGAACAAAAAGATTTTCAAATTCTTCAAGACCATCTTGAACAATGGATTGAAGAAGCGTGGACAAGGGAGGAAAAAAACCATGATTAAATTAGATACGACACATACTCATGTGCAAATTAACAACGATGAATATCAAGAAAAAGTATCCGCTATTCATCAAATGATACAAAATAAAACCGGTGAAGGTAATGACTTTTTAGGATGGGTTACTTGGCCTAAAGACTATAATAAAGAAGAATTAGAGCAAATTATCAAAGATGCACAATATGTCCGCGATAACTTTGAAGTTCTAGTCGTTTGTGGAATCGGAGGATCATATTTAGGGGCTCGAGCTGCCATTGAAGCATTAAAAGGCTTATGCCCTGATGACAAATTACAAATCATCTATATGGGGCAAACATTTTCACCAAACTATTTAGCCCAAGTTATGAAATATCTTGAAAATAAGAACTTCGCTATTAACGTTATTTCTAAATCAGGAACTACAACAGAGACTTCCATTTCTTTCCGCTTATTAAAAGAATTGCTCGAAAAGAAAATTGGTAAAGAAAAAGCTCAAAAAGCCATTTTTGCTACAACTGATAAAAGCCGTGGTGCTTTAAAAACTCTTGCTAATCAAGAAGGATATCAAACATACGTATTACCCGATGATATTGGAGGACGTTATTCTGTCTTAACCGCGGTTGGCCTTTTCCCTATCGCTTGTAGCGGAATTGATATTAAAGAAATGCTTAAAGGCGCGGAAGAAGCACGTCAGCTATATAACAACGATGATTTAAAGAATAATATCTGTTATCAATATGCGGTTATGCGTGATTATTTCTATCATCATCAAAAAGCCGTCGAAATGTTTGTTTCTTATGAACCATCATTAACACAAATTGGTGAATGGTGGAAACAATTATATGGTGAATCAGAAGGTAAAAATAAAAAAGGGCTTCTTCCGAGTTCAGTGACCTTCTCAACTGATTTACATTCCATGGGTCAATTTATTCAAGATGGTACACCATTACTTTTTGAAACCGTTTTATATGTCGATCAACCTGAATTCGATATTACTGTACCTCATGATGACCAAGATTTAGATGGCTTAAACTATTTAGAAAATCGCAAATTATCATTCGTTAACGAAAAAGCCTTCTTAGGTACTCTTGATGCCCATGCTGAAAGTGGAAAAGTTCCAACAATGGTCATACATATGGATAAAATGAATGCATATAACCTCGGACATTTATTCTATTTCTTTATGCAAGCTTGTGCGATGAGTGCTTATTTATTAGAAATTAACCCCTTCAACCAACCAGGTGTCGAAATATATAAAAAGAATATGTTCCATCTTTTAGGCAAAAAAGGATATTAGTAGTTATATATCGATAGTAATGAAGTAATTTTATAGGCCGCAAGTACGATAACTAATATTGTACTAGCGGTCTATATATAAATTTAGTAAATCTTCTATTATTTTTTTGATAATTATTTAGTAAACATCATATATTATGACTCATTTTATTGCTAAAAACGAGCTTACGAGGCGTAGAATAGAAAAGTTTTTGCGAAAATTATTAATAAATAATTGACTAAACTTTTCAACAATGATATATTAAGTAAGCGCGTATCCCATGGATGTTTAGCTCAGCTGGGAGAGCATCGCCTTTACACGGCGGGGGTCGGCGGTTCGATCCCGTCAACATCCACCATTTACGTTTTATTGTTGGAGGAGTAGCGAAGTGGCCAAACGCGGTTGACTGTAAATCAATTCCTTAGGGTTCGGTGGTCCAAATCCACCCTCCTCCACCATCATTTTGGGGTATAGCCAAGTGGTAAGGCAACAGACTTTGACTCTGTCATTTCCCTGGTCCGATCCCAGGTACCCCAGCCATTGAGACCCGTTAGCTCAGTCGGTAGAGCACTTGACTTTTAATCAAGGGGTCATGCGTTCGAGTCGCATACGGGTCACCATTTATCTTGCCCAGGTGGCGAAATAGGTAGACGCAAGGGACTTAAAATCCCTCGGTAGCGATACCGTACCGGTTCAAGTCCGGTCCCGGGCACCATTTAAAAACTGATCTTGATATCTTAAAAATATCAAGATTTTTTCTTTTTTATAAAGAGTGGACTTTCAACAGGAAAATAGGTTCGAACTCGCGATTTTTTAAAAGGGACATTTATTATATCAAAATTAGCCTATGTTATAGCAAATTTAGACGGCCTTTTAACGATTACCATTTTTAATAAGAAAATGAACATTTTATGGTATACTATTACTAGTTTTTAAAAATATAAATAATATGAGCAATTTTGATAGCAATAAGAAAATTGCAATTTTAATAGTGGACTTAGTTTCAAAAATGTCTATATTTGGTGATGGAGCACTAGTTAAATTTGAACCATCAAGTAAATTTCCTCACGCTGATGTAACAGCTTATACAACAAATGATTATAGAATAATATTCAATATAGATAGATTAGCGATATGTCTAGAATCCGAAGTATATGTTACTTCCTTTCACGAAATGAGGCATATCTACCAATATTGCTGTATTGATTTAAATGATAAATTTCCAGATAACTTTAATGAACCAAAAAGAACGAATAAAAAAGTGGAAGTCCGAGTTTGAAAACTATTATGTAAGTAATATAGAAGATGATGAAAAATACTTAAATCATGATTGTGAAATAGACGCTATTGCTTTCACATATCCAATAATGAAAGAGCTATATAGTACAAATGTAGTTATTCCATTGGTGATAAAACGCTTGAAAGAGCAAAAGAAATAATTAATAAGATGTAAATAATAAAAACGTAGGGATGGGATATTTAAGGGCTTGTGTTGGCTTTAGTTTTAAATCTCGTGTTTGTATTGGAATTTAAAATATAAAGCGAACGTGAGCACTTTTATTTTTTACACTAGTCAATTCAACCACTTATCGTCCTTATTTAGAAGTGGTTAATATGAAAAAAAAATAAAATTTATATTGCAGGTATTGGTGCTCAAAGACAAGCATTAAAAGAAGAGAACATCAAACACGAAATTATCGCAATATTAGAAATAGATAAATATGCTTTGTTAGCGTATAAAAAACTGCATAGTTTAGCAATGTATAAAAAAACAGCAGAGACTAAG
Source organism: uncultured Staphylococcaceae bacterium (assembly GCA_964546565.1). Classification (GTDB taxonomy): domain Bacteria; phylum Bacillota_I; class Bacilli_A; order RFN20; family CAG-826; genus CAG-826. Next base: position 16,987 of record CAZJKC010000001.1, read on the forward strand.
TCCCTGCCGTGAAATAAATTAGACCACCTTTATAGATATTCTTTTGCATCCATTTTTTAGTGCATTATCTAACCAAGAACACAGTAAATCATATACTTCTTTGGTATCGTCATAATCAAAATGACGATTTTCGTATAATTTTAGATCGGCGAGGTATTCACTTATATCCGTTATGCATGCTTCGGAATCGTCTCCGAACGCACCCTCGCATTGATGATAATCTCTTGTAAACCCTAGCCAACCATTACCATCGAGAGTGGGTTCTCTCAAAATATCATCAAAGTATCCATCCCATATGTGCAAGATTTGCATATTCGAGTTTTCAGCTTTGATTATAATTTCGGGTTCGCCTTCAAAGCCCTCAAAAAATTTGAAGTTATCTATTGTCTTTCCAGTGTCCATTATCCAACCACTCCTTTTGTTGTTTTGTTAATGTGCCATTTTTACGAGCCATTATTGCATTTTTCCAATCTTTTTTTGATATCCACTTGTTTTTTCCTACCAAAACTTCTTCTTGCTTTGGTCGTGCATTTTTGCCGTAACCTACACCTATTTTTTTACGTTCAACAACCCACGTATTTCCCTGTTCCTTTGGTGCATTAGGGGTGCGGGTGTGCCAACGGCTCGTATAGGAATAATCCCCTCTTTTCCAAATATATTTTACTTGGTCATATCCATTTTTTTGTTCTTCTTTTACTATGGCAGAAGAAGGTATTTTGATAGGTGAACCTTTAGGAAGCGTATTTTTAATGTAATCTTTATGGCTTTTGGTCGCACCATGAGTGCGACCAAAACCACCGTGGAAGCCTGCACCCATTAAGCATCCACCGCCTTTCGACTTTGCATAAAGTCGCTGTCAAATTGCAGTATTTCAATTCCCATTTTCTTGTATTGCTTGAACACCTCGTCCGGTGTAGTACCATAGACAACAATTGTGGCCGGCTCTAATGTGTTAACCACATAATTTAAGCCGTTTTTGAAATATTTTCGTTCGGTCAGCAGCTTTATACAACCGTGAGAACCAACTGCGATTACCCCATGCTTATTGATACCAGCACAAGATAATTCAAATGTACGATCATCACCAAAGCGTATGTTTGGTATGACCGGTATGCCGTTATCCTGTAACCAGAAACCAATTGCTCGGCTTCGATAAATATTCCATTGTTGCATTACCAACGGCATATCTCGATAGACGCTGAAATCGGGAGAAATAACGCCTTTGAATTTTTTTAGGATAGGGAGATATATGTTTGGTCTATTCCATAATCTTTCAAATGCGGTATCGTCCTCGTAAAAATGTACCCAAGCATCAAAATCGGTACTATGTATCGCTTTTGAAAATGCAATTAGCTTATGCGGCTTTTGCATCTCTGTCTTTAAGCAAGGTATTTCAAACGAACTATCATAGGTCGCATTTTTTACTAAAAATGCGTGAAAAACATCTTTGCACCCACTTCGAGTGCTGTTTTTTCTCGACATATACTATGCCCTCCTTATCTGTCTTTTGTAGAAAATCGCATTTTTTTGTAAAAACACCAATACTTTTTGCAATTTTTCTTAAGATGTGGCATAATATTCATGCGAAATATCGGATGCTCGCATCCAAAGAGAACGCACTTTGTAAGTTGTTGCCGCAATTTACTGAGTGCTTTTTCTATTTGTACGAACTTTACAATCATATAAAATCACCATCCTTTCTCTTGATTTTATATTGCACAGCTTCTTTGAAAAGTAGGAGTAATCGTCTTTCATAATTGGTATAATCCTTATTGCCGTAAGTCAACCATTTGTGATAGTAAGAGAAAGCGTAGATTGCTGCTTCAAAGCTGATGTCAAAAACCTCGTAAACCTCGTAGACGTCCTTTAACCCAAATTTGTGAATAAAGACAGGCGGCGCTAGAGCATACTTTGCAAAAAAATTCGCTTCGGCTTCTGCCAATTCACTTTCTTCCGTGTGGTCTAACACTATATGCCCACACTCGTGGGTAATAGTATTTTTAATACGTCTGTGGCCCTTTGCATCGTTATAAAAAATGTACCACACGCCACTTTTTTTGATGGTAAATCCATCCTCACTTATTTTCATCATAAGTTGCTGTTTTTCTTCGTTTTTTGAGGAATAAGGGACAAGCACCGCACCGAGTTTAGTTGCTATTTCAAATCCACTTATAGGAATACATCGGATAGTAAGTTTCTCGAATGTTTTAACTATACTCTCTTTAATTTCCTCAAATCGCTTGTCTGATAATCTAAATGCCAATATTAGTCCTCCTCGAATAGAGCAGTAATAAGTGCTCGTTTTTGCTTTTCCGACATTGTTGCGGAATTTCTTGCTAATAAGCGTTCAACCTTTGGAAAATCAAACTCGTCTTGTTCGATACCGAGCAAAAAGTCCGAAGTAGTGTGTAGGGCAGTTGCAATATTTGCAAGCATGTCCGCTTTAGGCTCTCTGTCACCGGAAACATAACGAGAGAGCGTGGCTTCAGTCGTGTTAATTCTATCAGCAAGCTCCTTTTGTGTTATACCTTGTTTTTGTAATAGGTTTAATAACCTCTGGCCAAGTGCCTTACTCATTGTATTTCCTCCTTAGGCGGAGTAACCTCTACCCCGACTTACCAAAAGTATAATTCATCTTACCAAAACAGTCAAGTGCGTTTTGCAAATCAACAAATATGTTATATCTTGTTTCAAAATTCCATTTCAAATACTAAAAAAGCAAGGAAATTGATCCTCCCATTGTCGCTTATATCTTATATACTCGACTTTCTTTGATTTCAATTAACACAAAGCATTTGACAATTTTTAACGTTTTTTTATAATCTATCGATAATATTTATTATACATGTTTTTTTAAGAGGACATTTTTTAAAAAAATAATAAAAATTGTCCTTTTAAATCAAACTTTTAATATGAAAATGATATAATTGTTTTGTGAATTGGAGTGATTTTATGAACTTATATAAAAGAGAAGAATACTTAAAAAGAATAAGAGGATTTTATCATGATACAGACATTATAAAAGTAATCACTGGTGTTAGAAGATGCGGAAAGTCATCTATAATGCTTATGATAATTGAAGAAATATTAAAAAGTGGAATAAGTAAGGAGAATTGTATTTTCATTGACTTAGATAGTAGAAAATACAGCAAAGTGAAAACTGATAAAGCTCTAGAAGAACTATTAGATTCATTTTCAAATATTAATGGAACTAAATATGTTTTTATCGATGAAATACAAAATATTAAAAATTATGAAGAAGTTATTAATGCTTTTAGGAATGATGGAGATTATTCAATATTTATTACAGGATCTAATTCATATTTATTAAGTGGGGAATTAATAACAAAACTTACGGGAAGATATATTGAATTTGAAATATTTACATTATCATTTTATGAATATTTAGAGATGAAGAAGTTTTTTAATAAACCAGTTGATTCTAATATATTAAATGAATTAAACAATTATATTATTGAAGGTGGATTCCCCAAAGCTATACAATATGATTCAATTATAGACAAAAGATCTTATACTAAAGCTACTGTTACTGAAATTATTGAAAAAGATATAAAAAAAAGAGTCAAAATTAGAACTATAGAAGCATTTAATTTAGTTATGAATTTTATAATTAATAATTATGGACAAACAATGAGTGTTTTGAGCATTCAAAAAGGACTAGAAAATGCCGGTATTAAAGTAAAACGAGAAACTATATCTAAATATATTGAAATCTTAGTAAATGCTAAAATAATTTATCAATGTGATAGATTTGATATGAAAAGTAAACGTTCATTAAAAGGTGAGAAAAAATATTATTTAGCAGATTCGTCATTTTATTATTCCATGAACACTGATAATAGAATAAATTATGGTCCTGCCTTAGAAAATGTAATATACACATATGCAAGAAGTAAAAGATACACTGTAAGTGTTGGAAGAATTGGATTACTCGAATGTGATTTTATATTAAGAGATAATTATTTAAACTATTCATATTTACAAGTTGCATATACAATCTTAGAAAGTAAAAAAACTGAAGATAGAGAATATATTCCTTTAGAATTAATTAAAGATAATTATCCTAAATATGTGCTAACAACTGATCTTTTAATTCAAAAACGTAATGGTATTATTCACGCTAATATTGCAGAATTTACAAGAAACAATCTTAATTTTAATTAGACATAATATAAAATTGCAAATTAAATGAGAACAATAATTGCAAAATAACTAAGAAAAAAAGTAAGAAACAATTAATAATTTGCAAATTAAATTACAAAAAGAAAAATAATTAGTGACACAAGATTAATAGTAGAGCCAACTATTTTAATAATAAAGATTTTTTTAATTTCAAATTCAAATTGCATAATGATTAGATGTAATTGTTATGTCATTGTCATCAAAAACATGTTTATTTTACGATGCTTTTTTAATACAATATTTATATAATTTGTTTAAGAAGACATTATATATTAATTTTTGAACTTTAAATAAAGTCTTTCTACCTAATTATTTTGTGAGGTGTTTTTTAATGATTAAACTAGTTTCTGTTAGTAAAAAATATAAAACGACATCCCATCCTTGTTATGCTCTTAAAAAAATATCATTAACATTACAAAGTCATGGTCTAATAGCTATTCTTGGTCCTTCCGGATGTGGAAAAACAACTTTATTAAATATTCTTGGTGGTCTTGATCAGCCAACACAAGGCTCTATTATTATCGATGGGAAAAACACTAAAAATTTCACTGAACAAGATTTTGATAGTTACCGCAATCAAACCGTTGGCTTTGTTTTTCAAAATTATTATCTTATTCCTCATCTCACCATCTATGATAATGTTGCTTTAGCTCTGGAAATGACAGGAGAAAAACAAAACATCAAAAATAGAGTATTAGATGCTTTAAAAGAAGTTGGCCTTTTAGATATTAAAAATGCTAAACCCAGTTCTTTATCAGGGGGGCAAATGCAACGAGTCGCTATTGCGCGAGCCTTGATAAATAATCCATCTATCATTTTAGCGGATGAGCCTACTGGCGCTTTAGATTCTAAAAATGCTTCACAAGTGATGTCTATTTTAAAGAAAATATCCAAAAAACATCTTGTGGTAATGGTAACTCACAATCAAGATATCGCTGAAAAATATGCTGACCGAATTATCGAATTACTTGATGGTAGAATAGTTCATGATTCTAATCCCATAACACGCAGTGTAACAACATCTTTTAAGAAAACAAGCAAGGTTAGAATATCTTTTAAACATTGTATAAAATGGAGTTTAAACAACTTATGGAATAAAAAACTACGTAGTGCCTTGACTATTTTTGCTGGAAGTATTGGCATCATGGGAATGGGTGTTATTTTATCAATGACTAGCGGTGTTAATGAATATATCGATAACGCTCAAAGTCAATCACTAGGAAAATACCCTGTTATGATTACATCATATCTTAAAAATTCATCAGAAAGTCACAAAGATGAATTAACAGAATACCCCGATACTGATTATATTATCATTGAGAAAGGTGATATCGCACAACAAGAGCATGTTAATCAAATGCCTGATGATTTTTATCAATATATGCAAGATATGAATTCTTCCTATTATACTGTCTCGGACTCTAATTCCTATCTTCAATTTCCTATTATTACTAAATGTAATGACCAATATAAATTAATATCCTCTCGTTATTTCACAAAAAATGTTGATAATATTTCTTTTGCCAAAGAACAATATGATGTTTTAGAAGGAAAAATGCCCGAAGCTATTAATGAATTAGCGATTATTGTTGACAATTATAATCGAATAGATGTTTCCTTATTAGATAGTCTCGGTTTCGATATCCAAGATGAAACTATTTCTTTTAATTTCTTATTAAACCAAAAAGAATTTCATGTTATTCCCAATGATTTATATTATATAATTCCCGAAGGAGAAAACCATTATTACGCAAAGGGTAGTTCATATTACGATGATTTATATAATTCTACAAGCGGATTAACATTAAAAATCGTTGGCATTTTGCGTGAAAACAAATCAATTAAAACACCTTTATTTGAACCAGGAATACTCTATACACCAGCCTTAAGTAAGTATATTCAAGAGCAAGCAAATAATAGCGATATTGTCCAAGAACAATTATCTTATGGGCTTAAGAAAGATGTTTTTACCGGTGAGCCCTTTGAAGATATTGTTAATTATAGTTACGCATATTCAAAGCAATATCAATATGAAAGAAGATTGTTCTCATTAGGGGTTAAGGAACAAATTACGCAACTATATTATTACACATCTTCTTTTGAACAACGTCTTATGATTAATGACTATTTTTCATCTTTTTCCTTTTCAGAAGATGCGTCAATCATTGTCCGATCATACGACTATATTGAACTTGTTACAAATGAATTCTCAACACTTGTCACTTTATTTAGCAATATATTATTAGTTTTTAGCGGTATAAGCATTTTCGTCAGCGTACTATTAATCAGTATCTTAATGTACATTTCTGTTTTAGAAAGAAGTAAAGAGATTGGACTTTTACGTAGTCTAGGTGCTCGAAAGAAAGATGTCGCCCGTATTTTCCTATCAGAAGCCTTTACAATTGGAGTTTTATCCGGAGTTCTTGGCATTATTTTAGCTATTATATTTAATCGTCCATTAAGTAATGTCACAAAGTCATTATTAGCCCAATATACTTCTAGTATGCTTAATAACGCCGCGATTAATCTTGATCATTTCCGTTTTTGGGTTGCTCCTATTATGCTTATAACAAGTATTATTGTGACCTTGATTGCAGGAATTATTCCCGCAATCAAAGCCTCAAGGAAAAAGCCGGCCGAAGCCTTAAAAGATGACATTTAGAATATTATGAAATTCAAAAAACAATATTTGGTATTTCCACGGTAATGGAACTCACTGGAATAACTAAATAATCATTAATTACCGCTGTCGCTAACATATTATAAAGATTAAATGTATATGTATAGTTTTCACCATAGTAATCAAAATTAACTTTAATCACGCTTTTAAAAGTCAAGTAGGTAAAATCATTAATAAAATCTCTATCTTGAATAGTGGTGGTTACCAAATGATTTTCAAATTCGGAGTTTTTAAACACTTGTTGGAAAGTTGAATTAGGTGCTGTAGCTAATTTTTCCATAAATTGTGGGGTGTTAACGGCTCCTTTAAACATTAAATAATCCATATTTTCTTCAATATTTGTATTATCATTTAGATACGATTCATTTTCTTCATTACTTTGAATAATAAAATTTTGCATGTCTTGTGAGTGCTTATATCTTGTTCCAGCACCAAAACCTTTGTTTTCATTGGCAATCGCTGTTTGAATATCATCAACCGATATGACGTAATCAGTCTCATCATTAATAACATTAACTATTGTATATTCGGATTTATTAAATCCTAAAAAATCTTTATTGAAATCGATTAATAATGAAGCTTTTACACTTGTATTGGAACGAGAAGTAATAGTTAGCTTTGCTTGATTATTCGCTTTTTTTAAACATGTTAATTTAATACTATTTACTAATGTTACTTCATATTTTAAGTAATCAGAAATATTTTCTTCGACATCGCTACTGACCCATTCAAGAGTAACATCAATCAATTGATTATTGGCTTGTTCAGGTAAAACGGTATAATTAAATGTTATTACTTCTTGACCTAAATCATTAGTGGTTTGATTTAATTGTTTGATAGACAATTTTTTAGTCGTATCAATAGATAAATTCAATTGCTCGCCTTGATAGACTCTGCTATCACCAAAATGATCCGTAGTAGATATTTTTATCCCTACACAAGAAATCATAAGAGCGAAACTTGACCATAAAACTATTTGCATTTTTTTGTTTCTTTTCATAATTAATCCTCCTTAAACAAAATATTGCTTAATATTAATTACGAAGAGAAAAAAAATAATCCTTAAAAAAAGCCCATCAAAATGACAGGCTTATTTATGTTTTTTATAATCTTTATAAAACTCATGATATGGACAAGATAAATCCATACCCGCATGCGTATGCCGAAATACTTGTTTTTCAACAGGAGGAGGCGTCATATAATCACCATATAAATTAGTTAAATATTCATCATATTTTTCAGGAATGATAACTTCTAGACCTTCAAACATTGCTTTACAACCTTTCCCAAAATATTCTTTTTTCATTATTTCTTTACTGAGCCAACTTCCCTGCATGATAGCGACATAATAACAATCATCATACTTTTTCTTACGCATTATTTTATCAATACGATGATTTAAATAATGACCAATATTCCAAATATAATTTGGATACATAAAAATATCTAATAAAATATCTAATGGCCACCAATGCTTACGCGGTGCTCTTGTCGCACAGCGTGGATAAATAAACCACATTCGCGGCCAAATACGTAAAACACGCCACTTCATAGGAAAAGTAATTCTTTTGCTTTTCTTCGAAATACCATCGAGAGGAAATATATCAATCCATGCACCATGATTCATCCGTGTAAATTTATATGTTCTTTCAATATATGTTGTCCGCGAATCCCGTAATTTTGCAAAATTATATGGATAATTAGGATCTGTTTCATATGTTTGAAGGAAAATATCACCAGTGAATCTTTCCTTTGCTAAAGCAATAAATCGATCATAATCTTCTCTTGGTAACGCTACATCAACATCATCATCCCATGGGATAAATCCTTGATGTCTAATAGCCCCTAAAGCCGAGCCGGCCACCAAATAATATTGAAGATTATGTTCTTGACAAAAATCAATAAACTCTTTTAATAAACCCAATTCAACTTTTTGTAATTCATTCATAATACTTACCCCATAACATAATATCAATATTAAGATTTTAAATCAAGTTACAGAAAGCCATGCTTATTATTAAAAAAAATAAGTTTACACCTTAAAAAAAACATGTAATTAATTATAAGGGAATGCTCTATAAAACATAAAGCAAGATTGAAATTATCTCTTCGTCATTAATGCAATTACCTATTTCAAAGCCCATCGACGAGAGACCGATTTCACATTCATATTATGTGCATGCTTGTTTATTGGACATATTTTTTTTAATTATTATGACTTTTGAAAATCTCTTAAAACAAGCCTTCTTTCAACTTTGTATTTAAATACAAAATGCTGCGTATAAAGGAACAATCTTTTTATTATCCTCGAATGCAAAGTTTTTCATAGATAATTTGATAGAATAAGCAGGATTATATTTGTCTATATAGACTTTTAAACTCTTTGCTCTTGTGTTGTCTGCAGACTTGACTTCAATTGGAATAAGTTGACCATTGCGTTGAATAACAAAGTCAATTTCCGCTCCACGTTCAGATTCCCAATAATAGGTATTATAGCCATTAATAGATAATTGCACATTGACATAATTCTCAGTCATACCGCCCTTGAAATCATTTAATTCATCAACCATATAAAGAATATCGTTTGCTACCAAATCTTTTTTAGCACAAAGCAAGCCTAAATCCGATACATAAATCTTGAATGCATCAATATCACGGTAGTTTTCCAAAGGTTTTTTGATTTGACCCACCTTGTAAACTTGCGATACGATACCAGATAAACAAAGCCATTCAATAGCATTTTCAAATTCGGAAGCCCGACCACCTTTTTTAATCAGTTTATATTGAAAACGAGTATTCTTCTTTGAGAGTTGAACGATAATATTATCATATGTAAGTCTTGTTTTCTTGATTCCGTTTAAATGATTGTACTTACTCATATCGTTAAGATAACTTGCAAGAATGGTATCCTGTATATGACGAATAAGAATATAATCCTTTGTTTTGACAAACTGCATTACACATTCCGGCATACCACCTACAATGAGATACTGACGGTAAAATCGCATTGCCATATCATGCAAAGCAGACGGCATTGGATTATTAGTTTCAAAGCATTTTTTAATCTGCTCTACAAGAGCATTTTCACCCATTGCTAACAAGAATTCTTCCATATCCATAGGATAAAGAGTTTTCATATCTACCTTACCAACAGGAAAAGAATGCTTAGCTCTATTGACAGCCACGCCGAGCAAACTACCTGCTACAATGATGTGATAATCGGGAGCATCTTCACAAAAATATTTCAGTGAAGTCAAAGCTCTTTCACAAAGTTGTACTTCATCAAATACAATTAACGTTTTCTTTTTTACGATAGTCTGACCTGCAATATGAGATAAAATCGGTATTAGATAATCAGGGCTAATATTTTCCTCAAATGTTTCGTTCAGTTTTGGATTAGTTTCAAAATTAAAATATGCTACATTTTCATACGCTTTACGCCCAAATTCGAGAATAGAATATGTTTTTCCAACCTGCCTTGCTCCCTGCAAAATAAAGGGCTTGCGGTTTTCACTTTCTTTCCATACTTCTAAAAACTTCATAATCTTTCTATACATAATCAGTCCTCCATTCTATGTTCTAAAAACATTAGAACGGATTATCGTGTTAAAATTCAATGAATTTTATTTGAAAATAACATTATAACGCACGAATATTTTAATTTTTTTTCACATTTCGACACGAATGTCATTTTTATGCACCTTACAAATTACCAAAATATAGTTATCATCCTCTATTAGCGCATCCTTTTAGAAACAAAAAAGTCAACTACTATATAATGACGTTTATATTTAATGCTCTGTTTTAATAAATAAACCAACTATAATCTCATTATAATTATGATAAATTGCTATTGATAATCATATTACTGCTTTCTTTAATAGTCTCTATAGAAATATCATAACCATATCATGCTCATTTTATAAAGCAAAGATAACGGACACTAATCTTTATAGGCAAAGTGCACAACAAATAACGCATGTGTAGCATATTTATTTTGTAATTATATTTATTAAGAATTATGATATAATAAGTAAGCACAAAAAGGAGTAGCAAAACATGATTGAACTAACAACCGAAGAAAAAATACAAATTGTTTTAGATAAAATTCGTCCTTTCATTAAAAGAGATGGTGGCGATGTTCAGTTTGATTCCTTTGAAGATGGTATCGTTTATATCACCATGATTGGAGCTTGTGCTGATTGTATGATGATAGATACTACTATATCAGATGGAATTGAAGTGATTCTTATGGAAGAAGTACCTGGTGTTTTAGGAGTCAAATTAACGAGTCAAAAAACTAAGTGATATGCTTAGTTTTTTTTATGATTCAATCCATGATATGGGTCTAATTCCATATGTATAAACAAGATATTTTTCCATTTTTTGTAATTCGAACATTAATAATTTCATATTACGATAATAAGCCAATAATTGAGTTCGTACATCTATTTTTTCGCTATAGTATTTTTCTAATAAATCAAATAATTTTGAAGGATAAAGAAGACGCGCCAAAAGAAGGCTGGCATCTTTTATTGTTAAAGAATATTGCGGAAGAATAGATATTAATTCTTCGCTATTAATGACATGCGCCTTCCATAATTCAGCCAAATCGCGTATTGGATTATCTAATAAAAAATTTAGTGGATCAAAAACACTTAAGGTGGATAAAGAATCTAAACGTCGATGACATAAGGTTAATGAGTTTATTTCAGGCCCTAAATCTATTTCTATTTCCGCTAAATACTGAATAGCGTTTTCGGCTAAGCCTAAAGCGTGAATCGCGGAAACCATTATTTTTTGATAAGCAAAATCATCTACTTTAAGAGAAGGAAGAGCTTTTTCTTCAATAATTGTTATTTTTTCTTCCCATAAACTAATAAGATGTTGAATGGTGTAAGAAGACATCGGTGCTTCTTTATATTGTAAATGCATCGTGACAATTTCTTGTAAATTGACGTTCCCTTTTTTGATAGCTATCAGGGCAACCTTTCCATATTCATCTTGACTGATTAATCTACCCTCACGATTGGTTATAATTTGTACTCCATATTTTCCAAATTGAGAAGCTACATTATTAGCAAAATCATTTATTTTTAATAATTCTTCTTCCGTTTGATATGTTAATTCTTCTAACCGGAAATGCCAATCATCTAAATCAAATTCATGATCATCTTCATGAGGTGGATAATATCCATACTTGTCATACAAAAAAGCTCGCATTGATTTGTTTCTCCTTTTTTAAATGTATGCTTTTTCATTTAAAAAAAGACAAAACCGCAACTACAAATATAAAAGAACTGTCATCAAACCATAAAAGTTATAACAGTTCTTATTCTTTAATCTATCTTAAATAGTTATTCAATTTATTAACAACAATAAAGCCTTCATGATTATACACATCCGGCCGATTATATTCCATTACGGTCCCAGTTGGTGTTATAAAATGACCTCCGGCTTCCTGCACAATGATTTGACTAGCAGCAGTATCCCATTCTTTAGTGCCGGGGCCAAATTTACATTGTATTTCGGCTAAACCACGGGCAATGCGGCATGCTTTAATGGCACTTCCATATTTCTCTATTCTTATAATTTTATTGTCTTCTTTTTCTTGATAAGTTATTTCTTCTGGAGAAACATGAAAACGCGAAGTTAACATAATTAAATCTTTTTCTTTATCATTTACATGAATTTTTTCAATGTTTCCATGGTTATCAATATAATATGATCCTTGTCCTTTAGTAGCGTAATATATTTCACCAGTAACAGGTATCATCACCACTCCTAAAACTAATTGATGCTTATATGCTAGAGCAATATTCGTCGTAAACTCGTTATCACGATTTACAAAATCTTTAGTGCCATCGACAGGGTCGACAATCCAACAATAGTCATTATCTAATCTTTTCTTATCATCTTCTGATTCTTCCGTTAAAAAAGCATGACTAGGATAATATTGATGAATAATTTCCCGAATAATTCTATCGGCATTTTGATCGGCAATAGTGACAGGAGAATTATCTTGTTTCATCACGACATCAAAGTCATGATGATACACATCTAAGATCGCCTTTTGGGCTGCTTTAGCTGCTTTTAACGCTACTTCAAGCATTTCATTAATATTATCTATCATTAAACTTTTCTCCTTTTTTTATTAATTCATCTAATTCCTTAATGATTATTTTAACTTCATCCCAACTATCAACGGTACAACCTGCCGCTAAAGGGTGTCCGCCACCGGTATGAGCTACACATGTCGGTTGAATATTGTATCCAGAGCTACGAACTTCAACTTTAATTCGTCCAGTTTCTGGTATTTCTGAAGCACAAAGCCATATTGGATAATTCTTTATATTTCCTAATAAATTAACAGAACCTACCGCATATTGTGATGAAATAGTTAGTTTTTCTAATTCTTCTTTTGTAAACAATTTATAAATAACGCCTGATTCTGTCTTTTTATATGTTGAATAAAAATATCCTTTAACTATTAAACTTTCTTCATCAGTTTCGTATAAAGGAAGATATAAAGCATCAGGATCTGCTCCTTTTTTTATTAAATAAGCTGCTAAAGAAAAAGTTTTTGAAGTTAGTGGTTGATATTGAAAACGTCCGGAATCGGTAACAAGACCTAAATATAATGCATTCGCAGCTATTTTGGTCATTTCCCATTTTAATTTATAAGCCAAATCGGCAATCATTTCACATGTGGCAACTCTATTTTCATCAATCCAATGCCATGAACCAAAAGTGTCCGTCAAGACATGATGATCAATAACTATTTGATCTTTTACCATTAATATGCGTTGGTCTTCGGCTCGACTTATCTGTGCAAAGTCTACGGCAATTGCTAGACTATTCTTAATCACTTCATCATCAACAATATCCATTGGAGCAATAAAAGGTAGCATTCTTTTAAACCCGCTTCCGATAGCGAATACTTTTTTATGTGGATAATGACTTTTAATTAATTCTCTTAGACCAATTTGTGAACCATAGCAATCGCCATCTGGATATACATGTCCAAAGATGACCACGCTATCAAAATCTTCAATTTTTTCAATAAACTCCGATAATTTAAGCATAATTACCTCCTTTTTTTATTATACCATAGACCAAACACAATGCGTGTTAAAAGGTTTTATTCTTGATTGTCAAAAGGAGAAATCATACAAATCCCAATTAACCTTTTTTACTGCTTTCATAATCAAAATAGATAAAAAAAAGAAAGACAATCAACATCATCTTTCTTCTTTTAGATTATTTAATTATTAATTAGCCTTACCAATACATCCAAAGATTTCACATTTGGTACGAACTACTTCACGAATACCTTCTTTACCTGGACCAATAATCTTACGAGGATCATATACTTTACTATCTTTTGCTAAGACTTCACGAACAATCTTGGCCCAAGCTTGTTGGGACTCAGTATTAACATTAATCTTACATGTTCCTCTTTCGATAGCCATTTTAATTTGGAAATCAGGAATTCCTGATCCACCATGAAGCACTAAAGGTAAATCCACTAAACCGGCAATTTCTTTCATTTCATCAAATCCTAATTTTGGTTCACCTTGATATGGTCCATGCACAGATCCTAAAGCTGGTGCTAGACAATCTAATTTTGTTTCTTTTACTAAGCGAACACATTCTTCAGGAATTGCATACATACTTTCCGCTACAACATGGTCTTCTTGACCACCAACACGGCCTAATTCCGCTTCAACGGAAACGCCACGAGCATGAGCGTAATCGACAACTTCTTTAGTTTGACGGATGTTCTCATCTAATTCAAAATGCGAAGCATCAATCATAACTGATGTAAATCCCGCGTCGATTGCGGCTTTACAAGTCTCTACAGAATCGCCATGGTCTAAATGTAAAGCAACAGGTACGGTGATTTTATGGTCCATAATTAGACCTTTAACAATACCAACAACGGTATTCCATCCTCCCATATACTTTGATGCTCCACTGGTACATCCTAAAATAACTGGCGCTTGAAGAGCTTCACATTCATCCAATATCGCCGCTGTCCATTCAACATTATTAATATTGAATTGTCCAACAGCATATTTGCCTTCACGAGCTTTTTCAAGCATTTCTTTCATACTAACTAATGCCATAATAATTCTCTCCTTTTATTAATATTCGGAATCTTCCGAATCTGCATCCATATTATCATTGTTTTCATCATCATTATCAGATGAATCTTCGTCGTCATCGGACTCGTCTTCTAATACTTTATTGTATTCAACCTCTTCTTCATCTGTTTCATCAGTTGTATTCGTTTCCACATCCGAATAAACATCATTCATATCAATATGCACTTTATCAAAGGTATGACGTGAACGTAAATCCCATGTATTCTCTCCAAGAGTCACAAAACGACCATCTAAGGATAGGTTGGTATAGAATTGGCCCATTAAACGCTTTGCCTGAAATTCATCTAATTGTTGAACACGAGTGACTTCAGACCATAATTCAGCAAAAGTTACAGCATCTTGTTGACTACTAATAAAATCATAAGCCACATCTAAATTTGATTTTGTCATAATATATATTTCCTCCAATATTACATTTCTTCCGGTGCTTCAACACCAATTAATGATAAAGCGTTATGCAAAACAATCATGGCTGCTTTCGCTAACGCTAAACGTGAAGCAGTAAGATCGATATTATTATAATCCAATAAACGACATTCGGTATAAAAACCATGAATTAATCCTGATAATTTTTGAATATAATTAGCCATTTTATACGGTGAACGCGTTGTCGCCGAATCTAATACTTCTTTCGGATAATCACTTAATACTTTTAACAAGGCAATTTCCTTATCATGAGTTAAGTTATTACCCGTTACTCGAATATCAATATCTTTTGCTAATTCAATAACTTTACGAAGACGGGCATAAGCATATTGCGCATAATATACCGGATTAGCGCTAGTCTTTTCCAAAGCTAAATCTAAATCAAAATCCAAATGAGCGCTGGCGGCACGACTAATAAAGAAATATCGAACCGCATCGACACCAACTTCATCACATAATTCCCGCATCGAAAGGGCATTACCGGTTCGCTTGGACATTTTATATTCAGATCCATTTTTAAATAAACGCACCATTTGTATCAATTCAATATCAAGAATATCCCGAGGATAACCAAACATCATCAAGGAAGCCTTCATACGATTAATATAGCCATGATGGTCCGCTCCTAGAACATCGATAAGTTTGTTGTAGCCTCGTGAAAGTTTATCTAAATGATAAGCAATATCGGGAAGAAGATATGTATAACTGCCATCACTTTTCACCAAAACACGATCTTTATCGTCATCGTAATCGGTTGTCTTTAAAAATAAGGCGCCCTCATCTTGATAACATTTATCTTTAATTTCTTCCAATACCTTTTCCACTTTTCCTGCGCTACGAATATTTGTTTCATATGTAAAGCAATCAAAGGAAACACGGAAAGCATTTAAGTCTTTAATAAGCTTTTGTAATTCTAATTCAGATCCACGTCTTTTAAAATACTTTTCCGCTTCGTCCGAATCAGTTAAGTAACGATCTTGGACTTCGTCTTTCATTATTTTGGCAATTTCTACTAAATCATCTCCATGATATCCATCTTCAGGGACATCAATATGATCACCAAACAATTGATGATAACGGGCTCTAATAGACTGGCCTAGATTTGTAATTTGATTACCTGCATCGTTAACATAATATTCACGAGTGACATCATAACCAACTTTACTATATAAGCGGCAAATGCAATCTCCAATCGCAGCTCCACGAGCATGTCCTAAATGTAAATCACCGGTCGGATTTGCAGAAACAAATTCGACATTTATTTTTTGATGTTGACCATGATTAGCATCTCCATAATGGTCTTGTTGAGCCAAAATAACATTAATAACATCACTAAGCGATTCTGCCTTCATAAAAAAGTTGATAAATCCCGGACGCACTACTTCAATTTTTTCAAAAAGTGTTTTTGCCATTTTGCTAACAATTTGTTCAGCAATTACTAAGGGATTTTGTCTTAGAGTTCTCGCTAATTGCATAGCAATGTTCGTGGCGTAATCACCATGAGCTTTTTCTTTGGAATGTTCAATAACAATTTGTTCGAGCGGTAAATCAATGTCTAATTGATTTAATGCATCTTGAATGCATTTTTTTAATTTTATTTCGATTGACATTTAAATCACCTCTATTTTCCATGTGTTATTAGAAATAACACTTTGCTTTGAAAATATATCATATTCCATGTAAATTTCAACCCCTTTACGAACAATTTTGCGTAAAATAAACTCTAATGACATGGTTTTATCGCCAAAATAATAATGACCTTGAGTCTTTTCATTTATTGCCAAAAGAATTAGGGCGTGATAATCATGAGTTTTAATCTTAATGAGAAATTGTTCCTCATTAAAAGCAATAGAAAGATCAACCGGTTTATTCTTATTTTGATAAGAATACACTAATAAATTAGGCTCATTGATTAATGTATCCATAAGATAACTTTCTTGAGTAGTTTCGCCATCGATAGTTTGTGAATTTATTAACCTAACTTTTTGCCAATTCATTTTCAATCACCTTGTTTATTATACTTTATGCAAAGTATAATTTAAAGAAAATTTACGTTTAACTTTTCTCTTAAATGACCATATTAAAAAGGGAGAGAAAATTATGAAAAAGAAAAAGAAAGGGATTTTTTTAATCTTACTAGTCAGTCCTATGATTATAAGTTTTATTATCAATAGTCTTATCTTTTTAGGACCAGGATATTACCCATATCACTATTCCGAAGTTGTTGTTCAAGATATAAACGATGAGTATGTTTTTACCCGTCATTTTAATAGTTTTTCTTCTTACGTTGAAATTGAGCAAATTCCCGAACATCTAATCAAAGCTTTAATTGCTTCAGAAGACAAACGATTTTATAAACACCATGGATTAGATTATGGGCGCATAATCAAAAGCGCTTTTACAAACTTAATAAATCAAGATATATCTCAAGGGGGATCAACCATTACCCAACAATATGCTAGAACTCTCTATTTATCAAATGAAAAATCAATCTCTAGAAAGGTAAAAGAAGCCTTGATTGCTAAAAAAATCGAAATGACTTTTAGTAAAGAAGAAATCCTAGAAGGTTACTTAAATTGCCTATATTTTGGACAAAATATCTATGGTATAGGCGGTGCTGCTGATTACTTTTATCATAAAAATGTTGAAGAATTGACATTGGGTGAAGCCGCAATATTAATTGGCATGATCAAAGCCCCTTCTTATTACTCTCCTGAAGTAAATATGGTAATAGCCAAAAAACAACAACAGAAAGTACTTCAACAAATGAAAAATCAACAAATGATAAAAGAAAGTCAATACTTATCCGCTCTTAATGAAGAACTACTTTTTTACTATTCTTTTTCTAAAGATTATTCTAAAAATACCCTTTATTATTATGACGCCATGAAAAATCAACTAAATGAATCCCATTTATTGACTAACACACAACAAGAAAATGGTTATGAAATATCTTCGTGCCTTGATAAAAAAATACAAAAAATAGTTGAAAAAACTATTCAGAATTATCATTTCTCTTCTGAAATTAGTGTTATTGTTATGAAACCATATTCCGGCGATGTTTTAGCTTTAGTAGGTGGTAAAGATTATGATACAAGTCCTTTTAATCGTGCGGTTAACGCCAAAAGACAAAGCGGATCAGCTATCAAACCTCTCTTATACTATTTAGCCCTTGAAAACGGCATGACCCCTCTAACGAAAATGAAAAGTGAACCCACTACTTTTTATATCCAAGGAGTCGGAGAATATTCTCCAAAGAACGCAAACGAGGAATATGCTTATCGCGATATAACCATGTTAGAAGCCATTGCTTTATCCGATAATATATATGCAACTAAAACAAATCTATTCTTAGGTTCTAGTAAACTAAAAAAAATATTAGAGCTATTTGATGTTGAAAATGTTGAAGCTAATCCCACTATCGGTTTAGGAACAAATACTATAACACCGCTACAACTAACCGCTATTTATAATACTTTTGCCAGTGAAGGCCAATACTATAAGCCCCGTTTTTTTCGAAGTGTTAAAGTAAATAATAATGAATACTTTTATAATCCATCCTTCAAATTTTCTTTAACAAAAGAAAGCGTTATTTTATTGAATTATATGCTTTGCTCACCTTTCGATGAAGCTTTTAAAAGCTACGCTACCCCTTCTCTTTTAAAATATAAACCCGATTATCGTTTTAGTGCCAAAACAGGCACCACTGACACTGATCGATGGGTCATTGGCTTTAATCCGCATTACACTATTAGTGTGTGGATGGGAAATGATAAAAATGAGCCTTTTAACGAAGGCTCATTAGCGAAAAATATTTTTCAAGACTTAGCCAATTCATTAATGGAACATCATAAAGATGTTTTTTATACCACAATGAACTTAACGCCATTTACATATCAATCTTCCAATGGTAAAAAATCATTTACCTACTACATTTCTTAATCGTTTTCTTCTTTTTTTACTAAAAGCACTATTGCGGTAGCCTCAATTGCTTCATTTCTTCCTAAAGCATCTTGACCTTCATTAGTGCCCGCTTTTACTGATACATTATCAACACTTGTGTGTAATAAAAGAGCGATATTTTCACGCATTTGTTGAATATATGCAGCAAGTTTTGGTCTTTCGGCAACAATTGAAATATCAATATTATTAATCATATATCCCTTTTGGTTCATCAATATAAATGCTTCTTCCATAAAAAAATGGGAAGGGCAATTATGATATCGTTCATCGGTGTTTGGAAAATGTTGCCCTAAATCACCTAAAGATAGAGCTCCAAAAATTGCTTCCGTTGCGGCATGATACACTACATCAGCATCACTATGACCATCAAGTCCCAAAGCATAAGGAATAGTAACACCACCCAATATTAAAGAACGATTTTTCACAAGACGATGAATATCTTTTGCAAATCCTATTCGATACATAATTAACTCCTAAACATTAAAACGGAAATGCATTATATCACCATCTTGGGCGACATAATCTTTTCCTTCAATTCTTAATTTGCCCGCTTCACGAACCGCTTGTTCAGTTTGATATTGCATAATATCATCATAATGATAAACTTCCGCCTTAATAAAGCCCCGTTCAAAATCACTATGAATAACACCCGCACATTGAGGGGCTAACATTCCTTTTTTGAAAGTCCATGCCCGACATTCATCTTCACCAACCGTAAAGAAAGTCGATAAATCGAGCAATGAATAAGCACTTTGAATAACTAAATCTAATCCTGATTTGGTAACCCCAATAGCCTCTAAATATTCTAATTTTTCTTCTTTTGATAAAGACGATAATTGATATTCCGTTTCACAAGAAACAGGAATGGCAATAGCATGCTCTTGTTTTGCAATATCTTGAACAACCTTAAAATAAGAACAGTTCATAGGATTAGCCAAATCATCTTCCGTAATATTTGCCACATAAATTACATCTTTCATTGTTAATAAAAAGAAATTCTGACGAACATATTGTGCATCTTCTTTAGCAAAATCAACAGAACGAGCTGGCAAGCCTTTTTCTAATGCTTCTTTAATCGGTTTTAATAAAGACACTTCATAACTAGCTTCCTTATCCTTTGTAACGCGTGCTTTATTCTCAACCTTTCCTAATCTTTTATTAACCGATTCTAAATCAGCTAAAACTAATTCTAAATTAATAATTTCAATATCACGTTTTGGATCAATAGAATTCTCAACATGAATTATTTCATTGTTTTCGAAACAACGAACAACATGAACAATCGCATCACATTCACGAATATTAGCTAAGAATTGGTTACCTAATCCTTCACCTTGACTCGCTCCTTTGACTAAACCGGCGATATCATAAAACTCAAATGTCGTATAGATGGTTTTCCGTGGATGAAATAAACTTGACAATTTATCTAATCGTTGATCAGGAACCGCTACAACACCTGTATTAGGTTTAATTGTCGCAAATGGATAATTTGCAGCCTCAACATGTGAATTTGTAATTGCATTAAACAAAGTCGATTTACCAACATTAGGTAAACCAACAATACCAGCTTTATAAGACATAAAGACACTCCCTTTTTCGAAAATAAGTATAACTTAATTTATCTAAAAAAACTATACTAGTCAAACATGAAAACATTAAAATATTATCTAATATTGAAATTCTTAATTACATACAAATAAAAAAAGTCGCAATGCGACTTCTTAAACACTAATCAGTTAATATTATAACTTATGAATGTTTGTAGCACGTGGACCACGTTCGGATTCTTCAACATCGAATTCGACTTCTTCGCCTGCTTCTGCAGTCTTGTAGGAGTCCATGACTAAGGATGTGTAATGGAAAAAGACATCTTTGCCTTCTTCAGTGCGAATGAATCCATAGCCTTTTTCCGCATTAAACATTTTGACTTTGCCCTTCATCTTTACCTAAAAACCTTTCTCAAATTATAGAGTTACCTCTTCTACTTGTATATATATAATACCACTAGTAAAAACAAATTTCTATAAAAAAATAACGATTTTCACTTAAAAAAAGCCGTTTTTCCACTTAAAAAACAACACTACTCCGTTTTTTTTGCTTTCCTTTTTGAAAATATAAAAGAAATAGGAAAAGTAAAAAAATAAATAATAATCATAAATCCAATAGAATAAATTATGGTTTGAGCGTTATAAGATAAAGCAAAAGGCATCATCGAAGATAATAAATCTTGTTTACTTACCAATAAGAATATTAAATAATATCCAAATGATAATAGAAAGGCTTTTATAAATAATAGGAAATGTATGATGGAAGAAACTTTAAAAGGACTATTATCTCCTATACCTAAATTAACCATCAATTCCGTATCTTTCTTTATTTCTAGCATATATAACTGATGAGTTATTTTCATCAGCTGTGATGTAAAAATAATCATCCACATTAATAACACCGCTAAAACAATTTCAATAGAAGCCATTGATTTATTTATTTGATAATTAAAATCATTAATGGAAGAAGAAAAAGTATATTCGTCATAAACTTTTTGACATTCTTTCATAATCGTATCAATCTCTTTTTGATTATCGACAAAGAAAGTAACATTCCGCGGTCGTAACTTAGAAGAAGTAATATGTTCTGTTCTTTTGAAAAGATCATTTAACCAATTATTATCAACATAAATGTTTTTAATCGATGCCTCGACGATATAATCAACTTGACTTTCAACAACTACCTTTTCATTTTCATTTGAAATATATAAACAATATATCGTCTTTTTTTCCTCTAGTTGTAATTCTTCTGCCAATAAAGATGAAATACCAAATAAGCCTTGACAATCTTTTTTTGACGATATTTGAAAGGTACTTTCAGTTGGTTCTAAAATAGAATTAAAAGTTACATGATTATCTTTTTTTGTTCCATCTAGGTTATTTTCTAATTCTTCTTTATTATTAAAGAGATATAAATAACCAGGCATCCCTTGAACAATCGATTCATTAATAATTTGATACCCATAATCGGAGCCATAAATAACACCGGTAATATGCTTTTCTTTATTCAATATTTGTTGAATAACACTTTTTTTGATATAACGTGAATTATTATAACTCAAGCTGTATTTCAAAAAAGAAGAACCATCATTTTTAACTTCATCAACAAGACATGTATGATAAATAGGATGCGAAAATAAGAGATTATCTAAATTTTCTTTAGTTAAAGCTAGATATTGTTTGTTTAAAGTCCATGGTAATTCATTTTCTTCATACCAAGATAAATTGCTGAGCAATTTCATCCGCGTTTCCAAAACATATTCATTAAAAAAATTATTGGTATGATAAATACATGGTAATTCACTTTCAACAATTCCAAAAAAATGAAATATTTCTTCATTTTCATAATCCCAATCAATATTTTTTGCATAAAAAACAAGACTAGTATAATGTTCTTTTAAATACTGCCCAATTTTTTCATATGTCGGAGTTATTATTCCTAAATAATATCCAATACGTTCCATTAAAAAGGAAGGAACACCAATAATTAACTCATCATTTTCTAAATTATTAGTAAAAGGATAGCACGGATTATTTCTTTCTTTTAAAAGTTTGAAATTATTTATTTCCTGCCATCTAATCCCCGCAATCGTTGGCATATTATCAACTAGTAAACGACATTCGTTACGATCAGGAAAGAAAGAAGACAAATCATTATTATAATAAGTAACAATATCTTCAATATCAGCAATATTTTTTTTTAACCTTGTCGCATATTCCAAACTTACGCTATAACGATTGTCATCAAGATTCTCGGGAATATACATCTGAAATTGACTGTTATTTGTTAAAGTCTTAAAACTATTTATTAATTGCTCTTTCATACTTTCAATAACGGTCACACTTATGAAACCAAATAACATATTCATTGATAAAAAAAAGATGGAAAAACTGGTTCTTTTCTTTTTAAATTTTAATTTATTTTGTGCGTATGAAAATAAAAATTGTAGCGGATTTTTTCTTTGATGATTTTTATTAAGACGCGTATGGGATACGATATTTGTTTCATTTTTATAACTAAGAATTACTTTACCTTCTTTTATTTCATAATGATAATCAGCATACTGATTAATAAATCGAGTATCATGAGTAACAACGATGACCAAGCTTTTGCATGATATTTCCTTAAGAAGTTCGATAATATGTTGCGCATTCTCATCATCTAAAGCCGAGGTTGGTTCATCAAGAAGAATAATAGATGGATCAAAAATTAAACTACGAGCTATATTGACCCGCTGTTTTTCTCCGCCTGATAAAACCGCTACTAAGGTATGGGGATCTTTTCGCAAATGCACTTTATTTAAAAGACTCATATTATCTATCGATTTAGAAGAACAACATTGCTGTAGCATTGCAAAATTCTCTGCAATCGACAAATCATCAAAAAGCTTATTTTCTTGATATACCATATGACAGTCAAACAAACGATAATTTTCTTGCTCTTTAACACTCATTTTTTTAAGTGATTTATTATTAAAATAGATATCACCTTGATTAGGAATTAAAGTTCCGCGAATCAAAGATAAGATCGTCGTTTTCCCCGTTCCAGAGGCACCAGTTAAAAAGATTAAGCCAGTATCACCTAAAGTCATATTGACGTGCGAAATGAGTGGATGTCCTGATTGATATTGAAATGAAACATTATGTATTTTTAACACTTTATCACATCTCCTTTATTAAATAATCAATTTCTTTCTTTTGGAAACGATTTATTATTATTTTAGTCACTACAAATATCAAAAGACTGGTAAATAATCCTAAGAGAATTTCACCGCTAATACGCATATTAATATTTAAAAAAGCTAAACCCATTTTATTTTTCATAATAATATTAAGAATGAATCCTATCACTATCGAAATTATTTTTGCACAAACGATAGCTATCAAATTAACAGCCAAATTGCAAATAACATAAATATAACCTATACTTTTTGATTCACTACCAAGAGCATATAATATTCCTAAATCATTTTCGTCTTGTAATAAATAAATAGATGTCAAATAGCTTATTTCTGCTATCATTACAACCAACGTAAATGTTACTAGTAATTCTAAAATCCATGTAATTATTACTTCAATACTAGTAAATAAGGATTCATATTCAACGATACTCGATTCTAAGATATATTCACTATTTGCTAAATTATTAAATAAATCTATTAGTCTTTTAATATCTTTTTGATTATCGACAAAAAGCCATAAGCCATAACTACGATAAGCTGAATCAAGTGGACTATCTAAAATATATTGATACCATGAGATAACCTCACCACATGCTAAAGAATAATGATATAAATAATGATCTTTTAAATACCCTATCAAATAATCATATGATAAATAAATAATCGGACTTGCTTGCCACGAAAATTCTTTAATAACGCCGATAATATGATGGGTATTCTGATACGAAAAAGTATCTTTAATATTATGATTATTGTTAAAATTATACACCGTTAACTCATTAGAAATACGGACATTATAAGACATTGTTTTTGGTTCTTGAATATTAAGCTTTTCAAGCATTGCTTCATTTATTATAAGTCCGTTTTGATCGCTATAAGACCATGATTGCCCTTCTATAAATAATTTTTCATCAATTTTTTTGACAATTTTAATGTTAGCGATAAATGCTTTTTCTTCATATTCAACCGTCATTTGACTTGGAAAAAAATAGGAAATATTAACTCCAACTTCTAATGAAGAAATATCTTTTTTTAAAATCTCGGCTTCATAAATGGTGGGTGAAATAGTCTTTACAATATTCATTGTAGAATTATCACTGGTAGTTAAACACTTTGAAAAAGAAAAAGTATAGGCATCTCCTTGATGATATATTTCTTCTTTAATTTTTTCTTGTACCCCTTTTTGAGCCATCGCTAAAAGAAAAATAGATGTATAAGCAAAGCAAAGTGATAATAGTCCCATTCGTAATCTTTTACTTTTCTTTT
The DNA here is from genome assembly GCA_964546565.1 of uncultured Staphylococcaceae bacterium. Lineage (GTDB taxonomy): Bacteria > Bacillota_I > Bacilli_A > RFN20 > CAG-826 > CAG-826. The sequence goes on from CAZJKC010000001.1 coordinate 42,422, forward strand.
GGAATAACCTTTTAACGTAAAAGAGAATCCAATTATTTTTCATACAATTCACCATCTTTTAAGACATAAACATAATCCGCATATTCTTGTGCCACAACAGGATTATGGGTAACAACAATAACTAACTTCGTTTGAGAAAGAGTTTTTAATTCTTTTAATAAAAGATGAGCGTTTTCTTCATCAAGCGCTCCTGTAGGTTCATCACATAAATAAAAAGTCGGCTCATTAATAAGTGAACGCAAAAAAGATACTCTTTGTTTTTCTCCACCCGATAATTCATTGATAAAGGAATTCATTTTTGACTCAAGATTAATACATTTAAATAATTTATAAGCCTTTAAAGAAGCAACTTTTAATGATTCACCACTAATTAAACATGGTAATATGACATTTTCTAAGGAATTTAAATTATCGATCAATTGATAATCTTGAAATAAAAGACCTACTTGTTGATTACGGAAGCAAGATCTTTGGCGTGAATCAGACGATAAAATATTATTTTGATAGTAATATTTCCCAGATGTCGGTTCAATAATTTGGGCAATTATTTTAATAAGTGTCGATTTCCCCGCTCCCGATTGACCTTCAATGACATAGAAGCCTTTATCCTGAAAGGAAATATTGATATTAGAGAGTACTATTTGTTTGTGTTTAAACGGATTTTCAAATTCCTTTTTAATTCTTGATAATCTAATTAATTCCATAAAAAAACTCCCTAATATTAATTAGAGAGTCATAAAAATATTCCTTAATTATTGACGTGAAATAATCTTTTTAACCTTTTGATTGAATGAATAGCGATCCATCATAATAAGAGCTCCACAGGCACAACATTTAATCTTAATATCAGCTCCAACACGAACTATTTCAAATTGTTTTGATCTTTGTTGGCAAGGATGGGCCTTTTTCATTTCTACAATATCATGAAGTTGATAATTATCCATTATTTTACTCGTCCTCCATTTTAATGGCCGCAGGTACTTTAGGTAATCCCGGCATTGTTAAAATAGTTCCGGTAAGAGGAATAATAAAGCCAGCTCCTGCTGATAAACGTACTTCACGAACAGTGATAGAAAAGTTTCGCGGGGCCCCTAATACTTTCGGATCATCACTAAATGATTGGGGTGTTTTCGCCATACAAATCGGTAAATTGCCATAACCTAAAGCCGTATATTGTGCAATTTGTTTTTTCGCAATATCGGTATAAATAACATTCTCGGCATGATATATTTTTTGAGCAATAGCGGCTATTTTGTCTTCAATGGATGATTCTAATTTATATAACGGATGATAATCAGAAGTATTTTCTTTTAAAGTTTTAACGACGAGATTTGCTAAATCTTTTGAGCCCTCTCCACCCTTTAGAAATCCATCTAAAAAGGCTACTTCATAACCTAAATCGTGACACCATTTAGTTAAGGCTATAACTTCTGAATCATAATCAGAAGCAAAATGATTAATGGCAATAACCACTGGTAATCCATATTGTTTCATATTCTCGACATGCTGTTGAAGATTAACGCATCCTTTTAATAAGCATTCAACATTTTCCTTTTGTAAATCTTCTAATAATTGTCCGCCATGCATTTTTAAGGCTCTAATAGTTGCAACCATAACCACTAAATCGGGATGCAATTTACCAATTCGACATTTAATATCTAAAAACTTTTCCGCTCCTAAATCAGCACCAAAACCGGCTTCTGTCACCACAATAGGCGCTAATTTAAGGGCCATTTTTGTTGCGATTAAAGAATTGCATCCATGAGCAATATTCGCAAATGGGCCCCCATGAATAAGAGCCGGATTACCTTCTAATGTTTGTACTAAATTAGGTTTTAAAGCCTCTTTCATAAGTTTTAATATCGCTTTTGATATATGTAATTGTTCAACACGGACCGGCTTATCATCATAGGTATATGCCACAATAATATTTTTACTACGTCTTATAAAATCTTCTTCATTTTCACTCAAACACAAAATGGCCATTAATTCGGATGCCACAGTAATCACAAAATGATCTTGACGAATTATTCCATTCTTTTCACCATGAGCTACTTCAATATCACGCAAAGCACGATCATTCATATCCATCGCTCTTGTCCACACTACTTTATTGGGATCAATATTTAATTGATTACCTTGAAAAATGTGATTGTCTATAATCGCCGATATTAAATTAATGGATGAAGTTAAAGCATGCATATCACCATTAAAATGAAGATTGATATCTTCACTTGGTACCACACAAACTTTACCTCCGCCAGTTGCTCCCCCTTTGATTCCAAAAACCGGTCCTAATGATGGTTCACGTAACACTAACATAGCCGGTTGATGAATTTTGGCAAGTCCATCCGCTAAAGCAATGGATGTGGTGGTTTTGCCTTCTCCCGCTTTCGTTGGCGTAATAGCGGTCACAAGAACCAATTTTCCATCTTCGTTATTTTTTAATTGCTCCATGATTTTTAAATCAATCTTGGCTTTATATTTTCCATAAGATTCAAGATATTCTTCATCTATTCCTGCTTTTTTGGCAATTAATTCGATTCTTTCCATACTGTTTTTCTCCTATTCAATAATATTTTTGAAACATAATTATAAGCGTTGTCTATTTCAGTAAACCAATTAACTGGTAATTGATTAGCAAAATACGTCATTTGTCTTTTAGCGTAATTGCGCGAATGCTGTTGAATGAGTTTTACCACATCTTCATACGAAAGCTGATGCGTAAAATATTCTTTCCATTCTTTATAGCCGATAGCTTGAAACGCTTGGACATCAAAACCATATTTTTCGTATAAATTCTTCACTTCTTCAAACAATCCTTGATCAAGCATTTCTTCAACGCGCTGATCAATTCTTTGATAAAGTTTTTCTCTTTCGATATTTATACCAATAAGCAACGTTTCATAAACCAATTCATGTTTTTGTTCAGCGTCTAGTTTACTTTTCTTTTGCCCAGTAGCTAAATAAAGGGCTAACGCTCTTAAAATTCTCTTACGATTATGAGGATGAATTTTTTGAGCTGATTCAGGGTCAACCTTTTGCAACTCGCTATATAACTCATCATCGCTCATTTTATCATATATCGATAAATCCGGCTCTTCATATTCTTTAAATTGATAATCATACAATAGAGCCTTTTGATAATTGCCAGAACCACCGACAATAATGGGTAAATGGTGCCGGCTTTCAATTTCCTTAATTACTTGTCGAGCATCTTTTTGATATTGATATGGTGAATAATTATCACGAGGGTCTAAAAAATCAAACAAATGATGCGGGACTCTTTTAAAATCTTCTTTTGATGGTTTCGCCGTTCCAATATTAAAATCACGATATATTTGAAAAGCATCACCATTAATGATTTCTCCATTAAACTTCTCCGCTAATTTTAACGCTAACGCGCTTTTGCCGCTTCCCGTCGGTCCACAAATAACTAGTATCATACACCTGTCCTCTTAAAAAGACGTTCTAATTGATATTTATTAAAATGGATAACTGTTGGTCTTCCATGAGGACAACATGTGGGATTTTCACATTTAAATAAAGTATCAATTAAGTATTGCATTTCTTTAATATTCAAATAATCGTTAGCTTTAATTGATGCTTTACAACTAATTGTCGCGATAACATGACTTCTTAACTTATGAATATCAATGCGATCACCATGCAAAGCTTGGTCCATTATAATATCAATGTATTCTTTTTCATCGGATTCATTTAACCAATGTGGTACTTGAACAACTTTCCATGCTTGTATGCCAAAACTTTCAAATTCAAGACCGATTTCTTTTAACATATCCCGTTTTTGTTCATTAAATAAAAGAGCATCTGATGGCGAAAGTTGAATGACATGCGGCACTAAAGGCTCATGAACACGGATTTCTTGATTAAAAAGACGTTGATACTTTTCATAATTTATACGTTCATACGCTGCATGTTGATCAATCAAATAAAATCCACCCTCTTGGTCTTCGGCAATAATATATGTCTTATGCATTTGTGCTAAAGCGCGAAGCGATAAAGTATTTTCTTGTTTTTTTTCTTCCTCAACTATTTTTGTCTCATTTTGTGTGACAGAAATCGTTTCTTTTTCTTCTATATCGCTTAATTTATGGTCAACAACAACAATCGGTTCATCATGTATAATTTTATCTTCAACTATGCTACTTAAAGGATCGATATCAGAATCATGCAATAATTGAAGTTGCTCAACTACTTGCTTATCAGTATCTTCCTTTTCTATTTGATAAAAAGGTGCGACTTTAGGTGATATAATAGCGTCAGCTAATTTTTGCTTTTGTCTTAAAGCCATATCAATTTGCTCTAATAAGGCTAAACGTAGTTCTTCTTCTTTAGAAAAGCGAACTTCTTTTTTTGATGGATGAACATTAACATCCACTAAAACACAGTCAATATCCAAACATAAAATCACAAAAGGATAGCGACTTGGTGGTATAAAGTCATGATATGCATCGTTGATAGCGGTTTGAACTTTGGGCATATAGACATTACGTCCATTCAATAATGTAATCATATAATACCGATTGGATTTAGCAAGTTCGGGTGTTCCTAAATAACCATTAATCTTAAAATCTTGATGATTGTACGTAAAAGGAATCATATTTTTAGCAACATCTAAGCCATATATTTGGGCTATCGTTTCTAAAAGATTACCGCGACCATTAGTTTGAAATTGTAAGCGATCATCGATATAAAAACTAAAGGAAATATATGGATGCGCCAAAGCTAGACGTGTCATAACTTCACTGCTATTCGCGTTTTCCGTATAATCTTTCTTCAAATACTTTAAACGAGCCGGGGTGTTATAAAAAAGCTCTTTCACATAAATAATAGTGCCCTTTCGTAAAGGCGCATCACTGATGTCCATTTGGTCCCCTTCGATTTCAATTTTTGTTCCAACATTATGCCCAGTAGAAGTTATTAAAGATAAGCGACTGACTGAGGCAATCGATGGTAAAGCTTCACCACGAAACCCTAATGTTTTAATGCGAAATAAATCAAAAGATGATTTGATTTTACTAGTGGCATGTCTTCGAAACGCGACTTTCGCATCGTCGCGATCCATACCGTCTCCATCATCTTCAACCGTAATTAATTCACGACCCGCATCCACAACTTTAACAATTATTTTGCGCGCATGGGCATCAATACTATTTTCGACTAATTCTTTAATCACACTGCTCGGTCTTTCAACGACTTCACCAGCCGCAATCATATTTGCTAATTCATTATTTAATACTTGTATTTTGCTCATAATAGACACCTACTTCATTTTCTTTTTTAAATCATAAAGAAAATTTAACGCTTCCAATGGCGTCATCGCTAATGGATCAATGTTACGAACTTCTTGAATCCATGCTTCTTCTTTTTCTTCTCGTGGAAGAAGAATATGCGCATCATGAGGTATTTCTTTATTTTCTAAATTAGCTAAAATCTCTTTAGCACGTCTTAATAATTCATCAGGAAGATGCGCTAAACGAGCGACATTAATACCATAGGATTTATTCATCGCTCCATCCAATACTTTATACAAAAATGTTATATGGTCATTTTCCTCTGAAACAGAAACATGAACATTACGAAGAGTCGATATTTCCTTTTCAAGAGTTGTTAATTCATGATAATGCGTACTAAACATTGTTTTAGCATGAAGACGGGAATTAATATATTCAATAATAGCTTGGGCTAATGCCATACCATCAAAAGTTGCTGTTCCTCGTCCAATTTCATCAAATATCAACAATGAATTTTCACTAGCGTGGCGTAAGGCATGATTGGCTTCACTCATTTCCACCATAAAAGTTGATTGTCCCGAAACTAAATCATCGGAAGCACCAATTCTTGTAAAAATGCGATCAAAAACCATTAAATCAGCTTTCTTAGCCGGAACGTAACATCCGATTTGCGCCATGATAACAATTAACGCTAATTCACGCATATAAGTCGATTTACCACCCATATTAGGCCCGGTTATCAATAAAATATCATTATCACCTGGTAAAGATACATCGTTAGGAACAAAGGCACTATTTTTCATTACTTTTTCAATAACAGGATGACGTCCTTCTTCAATATAAACATTACGCTTATTATTAAATGTTGGGCAAACATATCCTGCGGATGCACTGACTTCTGCTAAAGAAACGATAACATCAATATAAGCAATTTTGTTAGCTAAACTTTGTATTTTTTGTGTTGATTCTTGCACAATACTACGAATATTTAAGAACAAATCATATTCAAGTTTCATTCTTTTTTCATCCGCATTCAATATTAATGCTTCTTTTTCTTTTAATTCTTGGGTAATGAAACGTTCCCCATTGACAGTAGTTTGTTTTCTTTCATAACCCCATTCGTCTTTTATTAAATCCTTATTTCCTTTTGATACTTCAATATAATAACCAAATACACGATTATATCCAACTCGTAAGTTTTTAATTCCGGTGCGTTCACGTTCTTTAGCTTCTAAAGCTGCAACCCACGATTTTCCGCCATGCGAAAGTTCAATCAATTCATCAAGTTCTTGATTGTATCCTTGTTTAAAAATACCGCCTTCTTTGACCGTTACCGGAGCATCTTCACTAATCGCGTTATCTATTAAAGAAGTTAATGAAGATAAATCATCTAAAGAATCACTTATTTTCTTAAATTCGTCATTATCTAATTCATTTAGAATTTTTTTAATATTAGGTACCGCTTTTAGCGAGGTACGAAGTTGCAATAAATCCCGTCCGTTAGCGTTACCAAAACTAATTCGTGCGATTAATCTTTCTAAATCATAAACTTCATTTAATTGATTTTGTAATTCACCACGATACATAAAGTTATCGACTAATGTGGTCACCATTTTTTGCCGAGATAATATCTCGTTTAAATCACATGAAGGCTTTTGAATGAGGTTTTTTAATAAACGACCGCCCATCGCAGTTTTACTATGATCAAGAAGCCAATACAATGAACCATATTTTTCTTCACTACGAATGGTACGAACTAATTCTAGATTAAGACGTGAATAAGCATCGATTTGTAAGCTCTTCACCGTTTTAATAACATGAACTTTTTGTAAATAATCAAGTTTCCTTTTTTGCGTCCTTTTTAAATATGATATCAATCGAACAACAACACGCATCTGATATAAATCTTGGACTTCTGATAGGATATCTTCATATTCTAATCCGATTTGTTCTTCATCTTCGTATGATATAAGTATTTTTCTTTTATTAATAATTGATGATAATGTATCTTTATTAAAAGATGATTTAATAATGATTTCTCGTGTTTGTAAATTATCTAATTCGCTTACTAATGAAGTAAAATCATGTTCAACATTCATTGTATTGATTTCACCAGTTGATAAATCAGCATAAGCCATTACATAATTTAAATCCGTTTCATCAACCGCTACAATATAGTTGTTATCATCATTAGCGATGTCGATAGCGGCTCCTGGCGTAATTATTTGTACAACATCTCTTTCTACTATTCCTTTAGCTAATGCCGGGTCTTCTAACTGCTCAACAATGCCAACTTTATATCCTTTCTGCACTAATTTTGCAATATATGATTTAATAGCGTGATATGGTACACCGCACATTGGGACTCGTTCTTCCGTGCCCGCATTTTTACCAGTTAATGTTAGTTGTAATTCACGGCTTGCTGTTTTTGCATCATCAAAAAAAAGTTCATAAAAATCACCGAGACGAAACAAAATTAAAGTGTCAGGATACTTTTCTTTAATACCTAAATATTGCATCATCATTGGGGTATATTTTGGTTTCATACCATCACCTCAAAACTTCATTAAAATAACATAATTATCTTATCATAAAAAAGGAAAAAATTATATTACTTTCAACTTAGAAAAATAATATAACTTTTTTAACATAGCCATCCTTAATCTTTTTTATTTGGTGAGGTTTTATTATCTAAGTAATTAGGATTAACATTCATTACTATTTCTTCATCCATATCACTTTCTATTTCATCATCATCTTTGCAATCAACAGTTACTATTGCAGAAGCAAACGCATCAATAATATAATCACTTTCTATTTTTATTTCTACCGTATGGTCATCCTTCAAAGCCATTCCGATTGCAGATGGATATTTTATAACGTGAACTTTAAAGAATATATCATCGTCAATCGTTTTCAATTTTCTCCATGACATTTGGCATTGACCAAAAAAAGGAATAGTTTCATTATAAACATTCGTTTTTTGATCATTATCTGTCGCATACCACAATTGAATATCATATTGTCCTTTAATGACAACATTCTTTTTACTTTCTTCTGTTGTATATTGATGATTAATAATCCAACATCCTAATGTCTTACTAGCAGCTTCTGGCAAGGACAAAGTTTTTGTTTCATAGCCCAAATATTTCCCTTTGCCAATCATTGTTTTAACAATTATATCGCGATACAAATAAATCACCTCACTATAAATATATGAAAGTTTAAAGCATATTATTTATATAATTTATTTATCATAATAACGTTTGAATATTTAATAAGATATTAACAAAAGCGTTTTCATCATAAACATCGATTTAATTATGATAAAATATATTATGTGGAGGATAAAAGAAAAAAAGAAACTAAATCAAACTATAAAAATAGTTTAATTAAATAAAGATAACTTTTATCTTTTAGCAGTTTCTTTTTTAGGTATCTTTATATCATGCGATATAAACATTCTCATAAAATGTTTAAGAGGCTCGGCAAAGCCGTGTCCTATGGAGGAAATTATGAAAAAAAACATCAGTAAAAAAATATTATTTATCAGTTTTTTAGCGCTTTTATTACCAGTAGGATGCGCAAAGAAAGGTAATAATAATCCTAATGGGGTCGATATTGCTAAAATACTACTAGCTAATGAAAGATTAAGTGACGATGATTTAAGTGGGAACATTTTTACTTCTGGAAAAAAAGCATTTAATCAAATAAAAAATGCGGTAGAAAAATATAATCAAAAAGCAAAAGCCAACAATATAAAATACTCTTTTAATAAGAGCGGCAATAGATATACTTGGAATAATGCGCCAAGTTATTCTAATTTCTTATCTTATTTCTATAGTTATTCCGCTAATATCGAGCACAATGCTACACGTGGATCATCATTGATAGATTTCACCAAATCATCAATTCAAACTATTGACAAATGGATTAAAATAGATAGCAACAATGAAATGTTATTAACAGTTGATAAAGATAGTGAAACAATCATGTCGCGCTCTAAAAATCAATACGAAATATGTCGTCGTTATCAAAATGATTTAGGTCAAAACACATTTGAAATGTTTATCGCAAATAGTGAAACTAATTCTCAAAGCAGAATGACTTATATTCCAAATTTAAGATATGAATACACCTCTATTCAAGATGATGTATTACTTGTAATTATCGCCAATAAAGATAAAGGATATTGGGATATCATGTCCACCGATTATAATTCTAGTCTTATCGATAAATCAATGACATTTTCCAACTTTGTCATGAAAGATGAAGCAATATATGAAACATCTTACTCCCTATCACAATACGATGATTTTATCGATGATTATTATGGACCGATAAAGTTAATTAGTTCAGACGGACAAAATGACTTATTAAGTATAGATAGCAACTACGTTTCTATATATACAACCGGTATAAACAATTTAGATTGTTTTTATATCGATGTCGAAGATAGCGAAATAGGTAATGCTTCAACTGTTGAAAATAGAGAAGATTACAAAATATTATATATCGGTGAAGGTGATGAAAAATCATATTTCACTGATGATAATAGTGAAGTTATCGCTAAATTCGCTACCGGAAAAGAACTAAAAAAAGGCGATATATTGTATCAAAATGACATCACCGTAGAAGGAACGTGCATTAATCCGATAGGTGATATCGACTTCTATGGAGAAATTACTTTGTCATTTGTCAACGATGAAATTGATTTTATTACTGATAGTCTTAAAAAACTTATGGATGACTATGATTTTACCTTTAAAGATAATTATGAAGTTATCAAAAATGCGTTAAGATTCGCCAAACAAGATTCATTGGATTTCAGTGAATATTATCTATGGCAAGGAAGCCACATCAATAACTTTACCGATATCGATAAATCTATACAAATAGAAAAAGATTTGATTGAAAGCTTCGCTAATTTATATACAAATTACAAAGATAATCCCGTAATTAATAATAGTAATCAATGGAGTATTGACGATTCTTATAACTTTGCTAATTTAAACATAATATCAAAAGGAGATATTTCTAATTCGGATTCCGAAATTAATATAAGCAATATTGTCGTCGAAATGGAAAACACATCACTTTTATCAAATAATACCGACTATCAAATATGCTTTGCCTTTGCCAAAGAACAAGATAACAAGTATTCTAATTTATATACTTTAGACTTTGATAATCCTATTACCAAAGAATATGTTTACGATAGCCTTTCAAATAGCAAAAAATTTGAATTATCGCAAAATGCAACAATAAGAATTCCTTTTTTAGAAGAAGGCTCCTATGTCTTAGTAGCGTATATAGCCACAGCAGATGATGGCATTAGAGTTTCTAATCCCATTAGCATTGGTGGATCTATTAAAGAAAACACAAAAATGGGCGAAGGATTGATTAATGTTTTAGCAAACGGAGAAGATAATAAAATATGTTTGACTTCCATTAAAACCGCGACAATAAACATTTATTTAGAGAACACTTATGATTATGAAGAATTATATTTGCTATTGGAATCATACGCATATAAATATGGTACAACTTCAGGAGATAATATCGAAAAAGATAATAATTCTAATTGGGAAAGTATTGATAGCAACTCCGTAATTGAAGAAGGAACATATAGATTAAAATATTATAATAATAGTTTTGAAACCGATTCATACATTATAGCCTCTATTGTATAGCGTTATTAAGACTTTCAATGTTTTTATTACATAGTTCCATTTTTCTTATCTAATTTATTTTGCAATTATGAGCTTTATTTAATGCACTATTCTATAAATCACTAACAAAAAAAGATGTTATAAATACCATATTTTCCCTTTTTTTGATATTTCTATCAACTAGTAAAAAAGCGCGATTTAATGCGCTTTTTTCATTATTTTCTTACTCTTCTTTTAAATTATTCTTCCAAAGATAAAATTTTTTAAAATATCTTAATTCCCCTTTTTAAGTTTTATAAGATTTATTCTTTACTATAGCCCCATACAACTGGAATGCGTTTATAATCAGAATAATTTGAATTAATAACTTTTATATTCCATGAGAAATGCCATGTACTAGGTTGTACTTCCATTTCACAATATATCGTTAATGAATAACATAATTTAAAAGCTCCAAATCCTATATAAAAGACATTTTTATGTATATATACATTTTTTAAATGTGTACATTTTGAAAAAGCATAATCACAAATGATGTAAGTATTCTCATTTATATCAAATGACTCTATATCTGTATTTTTAATATCTACTAAACATAAATATGGATTATTATCACTTCCTATATAATAAGCATCATTGTCCTCATTATATTGAAGATTGTTACAGTTATAAAAGACATTTTGCCCAAATGAAGTTAAGTTATTTGACAAAGTTACGTGTGTTAATGATTCACAAGCATTAAAAGCTCCATCACCTATATAAGTAACATTGTTAGGAATTGTAATTTCAGTTAATGATTCACATTTATAAAAAGACCTATTATAAATGTATCGTGTATTTTCATTAATAATACATGAAGTTATTTCTTGATCTTTGGATTCAATTAACCATAAAAATGGATTATCATCATTGCCTAAATAATAAGCATTATCATATTCAGTAAAGTTCAGTGATACGCAATCTATAAATACTCCATAACCTAAAGATGAAACACTAGAAGGAATAGTAATATTTGTTAAGGAAGTACAACCATCAAACGCTTGCATTCCTATAGATATAACGCTATCGGGGATAATAATGCTTGTTAATGAACTACAATCATAAAATGCTCCTGCGAGAATAACGGATGTTTTTGGATTGATATTACATGAAGTTATATTAGTACTTGCTTTTACCAAGCACACAAATGGATTATCATCATTGCCTAAATAAGAAGCGTTATCGTATTCATTATATTCAAGATTATAACATTTACTAAAAGCATGAAGCCCTATAGAAGTAACATTACTAGAAATACTAATCTTTTTTAATTGTTCACAATCACTAAAAGCATAATCACCAATAGAAGTTACACTTTCGGGAAGAGAGATAGAAACGATATTTTTAAACCCATAGAATTGATATACACCAATATTTTTAATACCATCAGGAATTACAATTTCACTTAATTCTTGATATTTACCATCAACATTAAGATAAAAATGAGAAGCATACGCCATAGGATTTGATGTTTCATAAATAAGTCCATTAGGTCCGCTATCATAATTACTGGTATAATAATAAGTATCACTAAAGCGAATGTTACACCAATCTTCTATAGTCCCATCATAATATACATTTTCTAAAGAATTACATATTTGAAATGCACGATCACCAATTGATTTAACGCTACTAGAAAAAGTAATATCAGTCAAATGCATACAACCTGCAAATGCACCAGAACCTAAAGATGAAACACTAGAAGGAATTTCAACACTTGTTAATGGACACCAATTGAATGCACCGCTACCAATTGAAGTAACACTATTAGGTATTTTAACACTTGCAATATTTGTATGTACAAAAGACCAATCACCAATAGCTGTTACTTTATATTTCTTTTTAAATGAAATCGTACTTGGAATGACAATATCAGTGTTTATATCTATATCATAGTACTTCATATATTTTGTGAGAACAAAACTATCATCTATCAATGCATAACAACAGCCATTCTTTTCAATTGTTAATAACCTTTCTTTATTAACATCCCAATAAAATGGTAATGTTATAGAATTACCCGTGATAGTAATTTCTCCATCAATAATTCCCATTGACATAGATGCATCCCATCCATGTGACAATTCATAAGTATCTTTTCCACCTTCACAAAAAACGGTTAAAGAATTACAACACATAAAAGCAGATCCACCTATCGAAATATTTTTAGGAATAATTATTGTTTTAAGATTAATACACTTTAAAAATGCTCCAGTCATAATTTGTTTAATGTTTGAATCATCCGAAAATGAAACACATTCAAGATTATCACATTCAGCAAATGCTTTTTTTCCAATAGCTTCTACTTTTTTATTGTCGTGTATAGCGGGTATTTGAATTTTATTTATTGATTTATCCTTCATACCAGTAACAATATAGCTATCGCCCGTTTCCGATAAAGTGTATTCTAATGCATTATCAGTTAAGCTTTCAATATTATTAGGTAGATCACTCATACTATAAATAATATTATTCGATTCATTTGGTGTACACGATGATAAAAAAGCACCAAAAAGCAAAAAAACAAAAACACCTTTTTTTATTATTTTCTTCATAAAAAAATCCTCTCCTCAAAATTTTTTTAATGTTTTTACAATATACATTGTAACCCCCCCCCCCCCATGCTATGTCAAGCAATTTTGTAGTGTGTAGTGCTATTAATAAAGTAGACACTAAGGGGGTAAAAGTAGACACAAAAAAGAGGATTTGGTAAAGTCCTCTTTGTTTTAAACTGGCATCATAATCCTGTCATATATATTGCCTTTTTATGATTTTTTTTCATATGTAATAGATTCTAATGCTATTAGGTTAGTAAAAGCATTATATCTGATTCTTTTTATGCGTTTATACGAGCTTCGATATATAAGTCAATATCATTGATAATATATTTATGTCCTGTGGTGTGTAATACATCGTAAAAAGTATCAAGATAATCAAATACTTTATACTTTTCAAATAGTTCTTGGGTCATAATGCCTGTCATACCTTTTTCGGCTTTATACATTTCAAAGCAAAAGGTTTTGAATTGTAATGTTTTACTCATATTATACCTCCGGGAATTCTAATTTTCCCTTCATTTCTCTGTCGAATAATTCAACAATCATTTCCGAACTATATTGCCACACTTTTGTATCTTCTTTTTCAAGTGCCATATAAAGTTCTGATTTATGAAACAAGGACATAGCCTTATCTTCATCTAATCCATATTTGTCCATTATCTTGCTGATTATATCAGAAGTCATCATAGCCATTAAAGTTGAAAACCTATCTTTATTCATTTATTTTTCCTCCACCCCAATAAACTTTAAATATGTTAAAGACTTTTCAGTATGAAATAACACTTGATTATAAAGTTCCTCAACCTTTAATCTCTTTAATGTTTCTTCCAAATCGTAAATGCCGATTTCATAAAGTCTAACAACTTCATAAACTCCATCATCGGCAACAGGGCCTATGACAATATCATATGTTTCTTGGCATTGTCCCTTGCGGTTTCCAGAAATAAAATCCAACCACTCCTTATCCGCTTTATCAAAAAGAATAATCTTTAATTCAGATTCTGCTTTTTCAATATCGAAGTCATACATTGAAATATATCCGATATTTGTTTCTTTTCTGTTTTTTTGTTTTTCAGTCCATTTAATGGCTTGTTCTTCATTCATTGTAGTATAAAAGCCATAACCAAAATCTAAATATCTGTCACTAACTCTAATTTCTGGCCTTTCCACAACAACAAGACTACCATGATATACTTTCATACGATGGCCTCCATTTTCCTAATCTTTACTTGCTCTGCTTTTAATTCTTTGACAAGCTTCTCAACAACCTTTCGTCTTTCAAGCTGTTCCGCAATAAGAGCTATATTTTCTTCATTCATGCCGATATATTTTGCACAAACCTTTTTTCCATCTCTATATTTCAAATAATAGTATGTGTTAGCTTTTGTAATTTTAGGCGTTATCTTCCCTTTAGGTAAGAGCGATAATTCCTTTTCGTATCTCTCTAGCATATATTCATTTCGTTTTCTTTCATCCTCTAAAATAGAATAAATTAACTGCATTGTCATCACCTCACCATTATTATACTCTACATAAATGATTTTTTAACTTTTTTTGTTGAACATTTTTGAAAATATATAGAAGTTTTGAAATCCCTATTAATAAGTTGTGACTCAAAATAAAAAAGGCTCTTTAATTTGCGTTTAACACACAAAAATCAAAGAAACCTTTAGCGTTTTATTTTTCAATAATATATTTTATTTGCTCTAATAATTCATATACTTGTTCATGAATTATTTCCATATTTTTAATTAAAGGATGATTATCATATTGCTTTTTTAAATCTAAATATTCTTGATACAATTCAAGATATTCCTTATCTTCACGATGAATAGTCATTTGTCGTTGATAATACTGAATTTGTTTCATCAATGAATGAAGTTCTTGACTGTTCTTTATTTGTTCTTTTAATTGAAAATAACATTTAACTTCTTGACAATTCATTAACAATTGTTGACATTCGTTTAAAGTTTCTTCAATTGTCATTCACATAATTCTCCTAACATTGAATAAAGATGTGATTCAATTATTTTCACTTTAACAATTTTCCCAATCAATGAAGCATCACCTTTAAAATGAACTAGTTTGTTAGTATCTGTATATCCCGATAATACATCTTTATTCTTTTTCGAATAACCATCAACTAATACATCATAAACATGACCAACCATTTGTTGAGCTTTTTCTATAGCCCCTTTTTCAACTGCTTTTACTAAACGATTAAAACGATCATGTTTTTCTTCCATTGTCACTTTATCTTCCATTTTACTAGCTGGTGTACCAACACGAGGTGAATAAATAAAAGTGAAGGCACTATCATACTTAACCTGTTCTACTACTTTTAAAGTATCAAGGAATTGTTCTTCTGTCTCATTAGGAAAGCCAACAATAATATCTGTGGATAACGCTAAAGAAGGAATAGCCTTTCTCATCTTATTAACTAATTCTAAATACTGTTCGGAATTATATCTTCTTCCCATCTTTCTTAAGATTTCATCATTGCCCGATTGTAAAGGAAGATGAATAAAAGGCATAATATTATCATATTTAGCAATAACTTCAATCATTCGATCACTAAAATCCCAAGGATGAGAAGTAGTAAAACGAATACGGGGGACATTTAAAAGAGCCACTTTTTCAAGTAATGTCGCAAAATCAACATTATTAGGCAAATCTTTACCATAAGCATTAACATTTTGTCCTAAATATGTTATTTCCATATATCCTTTATCAAGCAATTCTTTAGTTTCTAAAAGGATATCTTCAAGAGTACGACTCCTTTGTTTGCCTCTCGTATATGGGACAATACAATATGTACAAAACTTATCACATCCATACATAATATTGATAAAGGCTTTCTTTTCATCTAATCGTGTTGTTGGTAGATTTTCAATTACTTCTCCACTTTTTGATTCCACATCAATTATACGTTTTTGTTTACGATAAACTTCTTCAAGTAAAAGTAAAAGATTTTGAATGTTATGTGTACCAAAAAGTAAATCTACATGATGGTATTTTTGCTCAATAGTATCAACAATATGTTCTTCTTGTATCATACATCCACAACAAGCAATGATAAGATCTTTTTTCTTAGCTTTTAGACCTTTTAATTGACCTATTTCTCCATAAACACGATCTTCAGCATTTTCACGCACAGCACAAGTATTTAAAATAATTAAATCTGCATCTTGCGGAGTTAAAGCTTTAGTATATCCCGCTTTTTCTAACATTCCTGCCATAGTTTCTTCGTCACGCACATTAGCTTGACATCCATATGTCCGAATATAGTACTTCTTACCTTTCGCTATATCTTTAATATATGTTGATACCACAAAATCTTCTTTAATGATAATTGTACCATCATGAATGGAACGTTGACGTGCCTTTTCTAAAGATGGTTTACTTTTAATAATGCATCCCTTCATAACTTTTAAGATAGATTAACCTATCTCCCTTTCTACAGCTTTTTAAATATTGTGTTTTTCCACTTTTAATTTGATTGCTGTTTTTGTTTCTTTTTCAATAGTAATTTCTTGAAACGATGGAACAATTGAAATATCAATGCTCGAAGGTGCTAAAAAGCCCCTTGCAATGATGATGGCCTTTATAGATTGATTTAGTGCTCCTGCACCAACGGTCTGTACATCAACACTATTTTGTGAGCGTAAAATATTACTAATTGAACCCGCGACGGCATTTACATTTGAATCTTTACGAACTTTAATTGTTTGAATCATATTTTTTCCCTCTTCATTAACTTATGAAGAAAATTATCTAAATATGTTCATCAAATAATAAAATAGATTTAATCGCGGTAGCGTTTTTAGACTCTTCATCAATCGTTATTACGACTGCTGATAAAACACTACCCTTTTCACTTTCAACATCATATCGTAAGACTTCATTTTTCCAGGCACGATTTATCATGACTTCTCTTTTTGCTCCTAATATGCCATTGTATGGGCCACACATTCCAACATCACACATAAAAGCTGTCCCTTGAGGAAGAATTCTTTCATCGTGCGTTTGCACATGGGTATGCGTCCCAATCAAAGCGGTTATTTTACCGTCAAATGCCCATGCTAGTGATTGCTTTTCTCCAGTTGCTTCGGCATGAAAATCAACGATATGTATTTCATCATGACTATCCTCGATAATACTATTTAAAGCCTCAAAAGGATTATCAACTTCTTCAAGCATAAAGGCTTGACCTAAAAGATTAGTCACTCGAACGCGAATATCATCTAATTCAAAAACAGCCGTTCCCACACCTGGATAATCTTTTTTAATATTATATGGACGAATAAGATGGTCGGCACCTTCTAAATACTCCAATATTTCATTTTTTGATTCATAATGATTTCCTAATGTAATACAATCAATTCCGTTATTAACTAATTGATGATAATGATGCTCAATAAGTCCTTTGCCATGAGTAACATTCTCGCCATTAGCAATAACAAAATCAATTTGATATTTTTTTATTAGTTCTGGTAAGTATTTAATGACTATATTACGACCACTTTTTCCAACAATATCACCGATAAATAAAAGACGCATGATTTTCACTCCCTTTATCTATAAAATAATAGGACCGATGGGTCCTATTACATTACTTAGCTAATTCAACAGCGCGCATTTCACGAATAACTGAAACTTTTATTTGACCTGGATAAGTCATTTCATTTTCAATTCTTTCGCGAATTTCTCTTGCTAACTTAAAGGCCCCTAAATCATCAATCTTTTCAGGGACAACCATTATACGAACTTCACGTCCTGATTGCATGGCATAGCATTGATTAACGCCTTCATATGATTTACAAATAGTTTCTAATTTTTCAATTCTTTGAATATAGTTTTCTAAAGTTTCACTACGAGCACCGGGTCTTGCAGCTGATAAAGTATCAGCCGCCGCAACTAAATTGGAAATGATATACTTTGATGAAACATCACCATGATGCGATTCGATAGCGTTCACAACGACATCTGGCTCACCATATTTTTTAGCTAAACGAACACCAATTTCCACATGGCTACCATCTAATTCAAAATCAGCGGCTTTTCCTATATCGTGAAGTAACCCGGCCCGTTTAGCAAGATTTTGATCTAAACCAAGTTCCGAAGCCATAATTCCTGACAAATAAGCAACTTCAATTGAATGGTCAAGAGCATTTTGTCCATAACTAGTCCGATATTTTAAACGACCAACATAATCTAATAATTCTTTATTAATACGTGGCAATCCTAATTTAAACGCAACTTCTTGACCAGTTTTACGAACTGATTCGGCTACTTCATTTTTTGCTTTTTCGACAACTTCTTCAATTCTTCCAGGTTGAATACGACCATCTTTGATCAAATTTTCAAGTGAGAGTCTTGCAATTTCACGGCGGATAGGGTCAAAACAAGAAATAGTGATAACTTCCGGAGTATCGTCAATTATTAAATCAACACCTAATAATTGTTCAAGCGAACGAATGTTGCGTCCTTCACGGCCAATAATTCGTCCCTTCATTTCATCACTTGGTAAAGCCACAACCGAAACAGTTCTTTCGGATGTCACATCTTGTGAATACTTTGAAATCGCTAAGGAAATAATCTCTTTAGCCGTTTCATCGGCGGCATCACGTGCTTCCTCTTCTTTATTTTTAATATAAGCCGCTAGTTCACGTGATATCTTGCTTTCAACACGACGGAATATTTCATCTTTAGCCTCATTAATAGACATATTAGCTACTTTTTCTAATTCCGCTAAAATAGAATCAATTTTTTCTTGAAGAAGAGCTTCTTTTTTCTCTAACTCCTTCATTTGCTTATTTAAAGTCTCATTTTTTTCTTCCAAAGTTGTTTCTTTTGCCAGTAAGGCAATATCACGACGGTCAATACCTTGTTCCCGTTGTAACAACTTATTTTCTTGAACGGATAATTCCGCTTTCTTCTCTTTAATTTCTTTTTCGGCTTCAATTTTCATTTCATAAGCATGTTGCTTAGCATCCAATTGGGCATTTTTAATAATATGGTCAGCCTTTCCTTCAGCTTCTTTAATAATCTTTTCGCTTTTTTTCATAGATTTTTTGACCTTAAAAAAAGGTACAAACCATACTGCTGCAGCGCCTGCAATAAGCATGACAAACATCAAAACAATAGCCAAACCTGTTGACATTGTGGACGAGTTTAAAATAATCATTACAAAAAATCTCCTTTCTTTCTCTTTTCATAGTTTTATTTTCAAATCTCGATAAAAATAGGTCAAATAAATGACCATAATAGTCCCTGTAGGTGTGTTTCTTCGATTCAAGTAATTATATTTTTAAGGATTAAAATCCTTATATTGAATATGGAAATCTATATTTACAAGGCATAAGTGCTTGTGCACATTAATAGTATAGCAAATTGTCTTACTTTATAAAAGTAAAAATAAATAAAAATATATAACTATATTCTTTGTTATTTTCAAAAAAAAGAAACAAATTATATCAAAATAACTTGTTTCTGCTTATGTTTTATAACTATTTTTCTTTATTATTTAACAATACATCACGAACATTCTGTTGAATTTCGTCAAATATCTCCGGGTTATCTTTTAAAAATTGTTTGGCGTTTTCTCTCCCTTGACCCATTCTATCACCCTTGTATTCATACCATGAGCCTGATTTTTTTACAATATCAACATCAGCAGCTAAATCAAGGATTTCACCAAATCGCGAAATTCCTTCTCCATAAATTAAATCAATTTTACAACTCTTAAATGGTGGGGCAACTTTATTCTTCACAATTTTAATGTTGACCGTATTACCAATGATATCTGTACCATCTTTAATTACTTCGGCACGTCTTATGTCAATACGTACACTGGCATAGAATTTCAATGCTCTTCCACCTGTTGTCGTTTCGGGATTTCCATACATAACACCAACTTTTTCTCGTAATTGGTTAATAAAGATAACAGTACAGAGAGATTTATTTAAAACACCCGCTAATTTTCTCATAGCTTTGGACATTAAGCGCGCTTGTAATCCTACTTGATTGTCGCTCATCACACCTTCTATTTCCGCTTGCGGCACTAATGCGGCAACCGAGTCAACAACAATAATATCGATGGCATTAGATTTAGCTAATAATTCAACTATTTCCAAAGCCTGCTCACCATTATCCGGTTGTGATAATATTAATTCATCGACATCAACGCCAAGATGTTTAGCATATACAGGATCAATCGCATGTTCCGCATCAACAAAGGCGGCACGACCTCCCTTTTTTTGACTTTCCGCGATAGCGTGTAACGCTAGCGTTGTTTTACCTGATGATTCCGGTCCAAATATTTCAATAATTCTTCCTTTAGGATATCCACCTATTCCTAAAGCATTATCCAACAATAACGACCCGGTTGGAATTGAATCAATATCAACATTAGGTCTATCGCCTAAACGCATAACTGATCCTTTACCATATATTTTTTCAATACTTTTTAAAGCATCATTCAATGCTTCTTCATTTGTCTTTATTTTTTCTTGTGCCATCTTTATAATTATCCCCTTTCTAATTAATACGATAACAATCGTTATTTACCTAAAAAATCACTATTTTTACGAACAAAGTCTATCACCCATTGCATAATGTTCTCCGACGCTATTTCGCGAACACGTTGACGATCATGAGCATCAATTTGAACTTCAAATGTCAATGTTTTATAAGAAGTTGAAATTGCCATACACACTCTACCAACAGGAAGATTATCTAAAGTACCCGGTCCAGCATTACCGGTAAAAGAAACACAAATGTCCACTCCTAATTTCTCGCGTCCTTTGTCAGCCATGGCCCGCGCAACTTCTTGAGATACTACCCCATATGTTAAGATAAAAACTTTATCAATGCCTAATAAGCTCCGTTTTAACTCAGTAGCGTAAGTTACCATCGACCCCAAATAAACTTGTGAGGCTCCTGGAACACTAGTAATCAATGATGCGAATAATCCCCCTGTAAAAGATTCTACTGAACCAATTGTTAATTTCTTTTCTTTTAACAATTCTACTAACGCTTTTTCAATCATTTTTCTGAATCCTTAAAAACACGACGATTATTTACAAGATATATGATTCCTGATAATAAGGAGGCAAGCCCTGCTAAATAACAAATAATATTTGTAATATTAAACGATAATCCTAAATAAACAAAGGGCCAGTTATTTAACAATACACATGTTAAGGCCACCATTTGTAAAACCGTTTTTACCTTGCCAAATTTATTAGCAGCTACAACAACATTTTTTTCCATAGCGATGAGCCGCATAGCGTCCACCACTAAATCACGAGCAATCATAATAATACAGGCTACCATGGGAACACCCGTTTGACCGCTAAAAGCAAATCCATTACTTCCCATTGGAAGAACAAAAAACAATAACACCGTATCGACTAATAGTTTATCCGCTATCGGGTCCATAAACTTTCCATAAGTGGTGACAAGATGATATTTCCGTGCTAAATAGCCATCTAGGAAATCCGAAAAACTAGCAATAAGGAATAAACCGCAAACAATTAAGTTAATAACACTTAATGAAGAAATAACATCACCATTTTGATAAATATTAATCACGGGAACGTTCATTCCAAAAAAAGATGGGACTAACAATAATATAAAAATGACACCGACCATAATAATTCTAAATGTTGTAATCTTATTAGGTAAATTCATATATCCTCCATAGTGAGTATTCGATCCTATAAGCCATGTTTTGTCTAGGATAACTATTTATCTATGCATTAAGCATGTTGTTTTCCATTCTTTTTCTTTCCAACAACTTCCCCTACCAAATTTGGGTTTCTCGCTTGTGGGGTTTACCGCGTTCCACCCTATTGTTTCCAATAGGCTTCGTCACTGTGGCACCTTAGGAATATCAGCCATATCATACGACTTAGGCTTTTATTCGCCGTTATCTGCTCCCAGATACCTAGCGTTATTTGTTCCGCTAGCGCAAACACTACCATCATCACAGATGGTGCGAGCATGGACTTTCCTCTAATGATTTAACATCAGCAGTTATCTAGATCGAATGTTTTTTTTTAAATGTGAAAGGTTACTAGGCTATTTATATTTATACATGTTTTTACGACAATCATCAGGATTACCGCCATGTTCCACTAACTCTTTTTCTAATACATTAATGTAATTAACTAAATCAATTGATGAAGAGAATTCCCTTTTTGATTTAATAGCCCCATCAATCCGGCTTTTTTGAAAATCCAATTCCGCTTCAACCTGCATGTTGGCATATTTCAAATCATCAATCTGCTTTTTCAATTTAGCAATTTCTTTATGCAAATCATCAATAATAACTTGTTTACTTTGATTTTCATTTTGAGCATTCGTTAATTCGTCAACAAGATTATCAATTTGCATGTAATCTTCAGCAATATTATCTAAAAATAAATCCACTTCCAAAGGTTCATAACCTTTTTCAACGCCTGTAAATTTATAATTGACTATTTTTTTTGCTGAAAATTTTAAATTCATAGATGCCCTTCCTTTCATTGACAATATTATACTCCAAATCCCTATATTTAACAACAAAAATACCAGGATAAGAATGTTATAGTTTTATATTTCAATAACCAAAAGAAGATTAAAATCAATTGATAAAAAGAAAAGAACAAAAAATAAATATGAATTATTGAAATGTAAATACAAATATAAAAAAAGAGGCCAGAAACTTTTATTGTTTCTTAACAGCCCCTATCAAAATGATTAAGATTATTAATTAATTGTTATTATTGCAATTACAGCCACAGCAACAACATACCTGTACACAATCGATATTACTTACAGTCGTTACACATCGTGATTCCAAGCAACAACATACCATATAAGTGGCTACAACCTTCGAACGTATATAACGTTTGCACTCCATAACTGTCGCTGTAAAGGTCACGATTGCCGATTCGTTCGCAGCAATGGTGCCTACATTAATATAGTTAGGATTAGCGTTTTCAACAGTCGTTCCATTTAATGTAATCGTGTCCGGATCAATGCATAAAGCGGGGTTAACGTTTAAATCGAGGCCCACACAATTAAGTGTCATACTCGTATTATTAACAATTGTCGCTGTGTATTGGATTTTTTCACAAACACGCGTGCAATGAACATTAGAATCTAAAACTACATCTACTCCACAATTAGGCATTGAAGGACGAACTTCTTGATAGCAACAACACCTTCTATTTCTCATAATTACCCTCCTTTAAACTCTCCATCAAAGAGTTCATTTATATATATGACAAATAAATAAACAGGTGCTTTAGAAGGATGATACGTAACAAAAAATGTTTCATTATTATCCCATGATAATTATTGCAATTATTAATTATTTATGATGCCATTGTGCTATAATAGGTGACGAAAGCAAGGTGATTATTTTGAAAAATCTTCAAACAAGAATTGGCGATAAAAGAACTCTTATTTTTCTTGATTTAGAAGGAACACAGTTTTCTCATGAAATGATTGCTTTCGGCGCTATAAAAGTGACACTTAATGAAGATTACTCAGTTAAAAAGGAATATCAAGGTATAAAACGTTACGTGCTAGCGCATCATTCGATTGGACGTATTGTTAGAGAATTAACCGGTCTAAATGAGGAAATGATTGCCGCAAACGGTATTTCTTTTTATGACGCTATCGAAGATTTAAAAGAATATTGCTTAAGTGAAAACAAAAAAGTACTCTTTATAACATATGGAACACATGATTTACGCATTATCGCTCGTTCGATGGAAGAATCACCAGAAGCTGATAAAGATTTTTGTGAATATATACTCCATAATACAATCGACTTATCGGCCGTTTTAGCACAATATGTACGCGATGAAAATGGCAATCCCTTGTCATTAATACATGCTTTAGAAGCCTTCGATATAACTATGTCCGGAGAGCCCCACGATCCATTAGTAGACGCCAAACACCTTTTGTTAATTTATCAAGCCTTATTAGAAAAAAAAGAAAAGCTCTTAATTCTTTATGAAAAAACCTTACGCAATTGGAAAGCGTTACCGCTTCCCATCCATATAATTATTCAACGATTAATCGATGGTAAAGATGTAACACATGAGGAATTTATCGACTTAATTAGTGCATATATCAAATAATTCCGCTCATAATAAAAGTGGGAAGTAAGGAGGACAAGCAATGATTCGTTACCCTAATGGTATGGCCCCTTCCATAGAAAAAAAAGAGGACTCTGTACCAAAGAAAAGAAAAAATCGTATTAGTGCTTCAAATCGCGGTATGGATTTTGAAGGGGACATTAATCTCAGTAATATTTTTTATCGTGACAATCATCGTGCCTTAATTACTAAACGTCCAACTCCCATAAATATCGTTAAAGTTGATTATTCTCATGGAGCTCATATTATTGATGCTTATTTTGAAACCCAGTCAACGACTGATTATAACGGGGTCTATCGTGGTAAGTATTTAGACTTTGAAGCGAAAAGTTGTCATAACAAAACCTCTTTTCCTCTTCACAATATTACCACTCATCAAATCGCTCATCTCCAAGGAGTTATTGAAAATGGTGGTATTGCCTTTTTCTTAATTAATTTTGTCATACAAGATGAAACTTACTTAGTCGATGCACAAGTGATTATTGATCAGTTTCTTCAAGGCAAAAGAAAATCCATTCCCTATAGTATTTTAAAGAATATTGGACATTTAGTACCTCAAAGTTATGCTCCCCGATTACAATACTTAGATGTTGTTGATGAGGTATATTTCCATGACAAAAATAATTAGAAATCTTTCTTTAATTTTTACACTTATGATTATTTTAATAGCCAGTTTTTCTGGCTTTTTTGTTTACAACTCGTTAAAAGGAGTGCCCGCTATTAGCTTTAAATCCATGAAAAATCGTCCTCATTCAGTTATTTACGATGAAAGTGGTAATATTGTTGAAGTTCTTGGAGAAACCAAGGAAGAATACATCTCTTATAACGAAATACCTCCTATTCTCATTAATGCCTTACTTAGTATTGAAGATATTAATTTCTTTTCCCATCGTGGTGTTGATATTTCGCGAACATTCAAGGCTTTTTTAAATAATATTATTTCTTCTACTACCCAAGGAGGCTCAACCATTACTCAACAATTAGTAAAAAACACTATTTTAAATGGAGAACAAACTTATAAAAGAAAAATACAAGAAGCTTTTTTATCGTTGCAAATCGAAAAAGAATTAACCAAAGAAGAAATTCTAACTCTATATTTTAATTATGTCTATTTTGAACAATCTATTCCTGGCGTTCGTTACGCATCAAAAAGATACTTTAACAAAGATGTCACCCTTATTACTTTACCAGAAGCCGCTTTATTAGCGGGAATTGTCAAATCGGCAAGCTTTTATAATCCTTTTAAATATCCAGACCGCATTAATGAAAGAAAAAACCTTGTCCTTGATAAAATGTACGAATATGGATTTATTTCCCAAAATGAAAAAGTTATTGCTAAAAATACTCATGTGCAGCAATTGATTGTCAATCCTAACGATAATTATCAAGAACCCACATATCGTTTTCAAAGCTATCTCGATGTTGTGTATTTAGAAATAGAGAAAATATGTGGATTAAATCCATATAATGTTCCACTAGAAAT
Source organism: uncultured Staphylococcaceae bacterium (assembly GCA_964546565.1). Taxonomy (GTDB): domain Bacteria; phylum Bacillota_I; class Bacilli_A; order RFN20; family CAG-826; genus CAG-826. The sequence continues at coordinate 68,588 of CAZJKC010000001.1, forward strand.
CCATACATATTTGGATTCTTCTTTACAAAATCATTTAGACCAAATACAAGATGGTGAGGTAATTGAATTCACCGATAACAATCAACAAATCGGAGGAAGTGTCATTCGTAATAGTGACTGCGCTTTAATAGGAGTAATCGGTGGAAAAGATTATAAAGGAGCGCGTATCTTTAATCGCGCATATTCACTAAAAAGACAACCTGCTTCGACCATTAAGCCTCTTTTTGGTTATCTTTTAGCCGCCGAATATCTTCATTATAACGAGGCCACAAGTGTTTTAGATGCCCCCTATACATATCCCAATAGCGACATTACTGTTCAAAACGCTGATCACACATATAACGGATTTATACCCATGGTGGACGCTCTTGGATATTCTAAAAATACTTCTGCGTTATTTACTTTAGAAAAAGTAATAAATAAAATAGGACTTAAAAAAACTGAACAACATTTAAAAGATATCGGTCTAATGGATGAGGGGCCCTTTTCTTATTCCTATGGTATTGGGGGAATGACCTATGGTATTTCACCAACTGCTCTTGCTAATGCTTATGCTTTATTAAACCGCAATGGCGAATATTTACCCACATCAACAATCGCTTATATTAAGAATATCGAAACGGGAGAAATAATATATCAACGATCCTTAAAAGGAAAACAAGTAGTGAGCAAAGAAAGTGCCTTTCAAATAGCCAACACTCTCATAAATGTTGTTAAAAACGATTATTACCATATCGGTGTTGTGCGTGTCGATGGTGTGCAAATTGGGGCTAAAACAGGAACAAATGGCTATGATAAAAAGGCCGCAAGTGCTTTAAATTATCCTCTTTATGCCGATAAAGATTCATGGATTGCAGGTTTTTCAAAAGACTATACAATGGCCGTTTGGAGTGGATTTGATAATGCCGAAAAAGGTGATACTAATTACTTTACAAAAAATGATAAAAGACGCTTAATACCCAAAAAGATTTTTCAAAATGTGATGCAATTTATTGCCAATAAAAACAGCAAAATATCTTCGCCTTCTAGTTTAATACCAATAAACGTTGTTAAAGGCACAGAAAACTATTATTTGCCCAACAAATATATTCCTTCTTATTATCAAGTTACTGGTTATTTTTATCCTAATGAAATACCCAATAATATTCTACCCGACCCCATTTTACCTTATATATATAATGCAAAAGTCTATCTTTTCGATGATGAAATACAAGTGGAATGGGAAAGTCAAATAACCGATTCACAAGTCTTTGATTATCGAAAAATATGGGGGGATTACATCTATCAAGTGACATATGAAAATAATGATGAAAAAAACATTATATACACCAATAGTAATAAAATAATTATTCCTTATAATTCACCAATTAAGTATTTAGAAATTACGCCATGTTATACACAAAAAAAAGATGTCACTGGGACACCTTACTATCTATTTTTATAATGACATATATCGGCTATTTTGCAATCAAGACATTTGGGGCTCATAGCTTTACAATAATATCTTCCAAAATGTATCATTTGATGATGAATCTTAATATATTGACTTTGTTGCAATTGTTGCCGTAATTTCTTTTCAACAGCCCTAACATCGTCACTAGAAGAAGCAAATCCTAATCTTTTCGAGATTCGCGCAACATGGGTATCAACTGCCATCTCCGGAATACCAAATAATTCCATTCTGACCACGTTTGCTGTTTTATTACCTACTCCTGGTAAGGACATTAAATCTTCTTTATCTGAAGGAACGCGTCCATCAAATTTTGATAATAAAATCTGGGCAATTTTAATTAAATTAATAGCTTTCTGATGATACATTCCAATCGATTTAATACATTTTTCAACATCATCAATCTTGGCTTTAGCTAAATCATTTAATGAAGGATATAAACCAAACAATTCCTTAGTAACTTTATTAACACTTTTATCAGTTGTTTGGGCGCTAAGCATAACGGCCATTAATAATTCATAATCGGTATGATATATTAATTCGCATCCTGCATGAGGAAATAGTTCATCAAAATAGTCATAAATACGATTTAATTCATTTTGATTTTTAATCATCATTATCAACCCATTTTTGTGAGGCTATGGCAATGGTTTGATCAATATCCTTATCCCATTTATCACTAATAGCGGAATAACCTTCTTTTTTGATATCACTACTTGTTGTTCTTTTAATCAGTATCTTATCAATTGCTCGTATGGAACGCCTGTTATTTCTTAATGCTTCATGCAAGGCATCAATAATAACATCTTCTGAATATCCAAAACTTATCCATTCCCGTATTTTTTGAAATTCAGCTGGCGATAAACTTCGCGATAATTCCTTTTCAAAAATACTATATATATTTTGTATTTGATCATCAAGTTCATGATTTAAACTTTCTTCGCGTTGCTTTAAAACATCTAATTCAAATTCACGATATAATCGACGCCATAAAGGACTTAATGTGGTTTTCATTTCTTGGGAAGAACAGTCATATTCAATCATTTTCTTCGATAGAAGATTGCTTAAAACACAATCTATATTTTGAATTGAAAGGGTCATTTTTAATGATAAAAGTTCTTGCGTAATAAAACTATTCCCTTGCTTAAGTAGATGATTTATCATTAAAATCACCGCTAATTCATTTTCCGTAATACCTAGTTTTTTGTATTTTTCTAAAAGTAGATAATCCATATCTATTCCATTATATATATTTCTTTCCACTTTTGACCAACTCCTTATTGCTCTATTCTATCATATTTTTTAGTTATAAAATAAAATCATTTCGAAAATGTAATATGATATTCTGTTAAAATCCTTTCCGTTTCATCTAAAGAAATCTTTTTCATTTTATTTATTTCCTCTAAAACCTTTTGAGGATTTAAATTATCTAGTAAATAAATCAATTCATGGGCAGCGTTTTGTGTCTTTTCATCGAGCATAAAATGTGTTTTAAGTGCAAAACGTAAACAACGAAATATTCTTAAAGGATCTTCTTTGAAACGAACATATGGATCACCTATGGTCTTGATAATACCACTCTTTAAATCATTCAACCCTCCATAAAAATCATATGTATTTAAATCTTTATCAATGTATATAGCGTTTATTGTAAAATCACGTCTTTTAGCATCTTCTTGCATTGAGGTTGTAAATTGAATGGTGGCTGGATGGCGATAATCTAAATAATCGCTTTCCTTACGAAAGGTCGCGATATCAACATGTAAATTATCATATTTATATTTTACAATACCATATTTTATGAACGTGATATCACCATCATCTAAAATTTCAAGGACCGTTTGCGGAGTGGCATCAGTCACTAAATCCATGTCAAAACAAGCAATTTTCAAAAGAAAATCACGAGATGACCCTCCAATCAAATATAAATGATATCCATGTTGTGCGAAGCGATTCGCTAAAGAGATAAATAATTCATAAAACATTGTTATTCTTTCCTTTTTCTAATAATTCCTCGTCTTTTTTCACTTGATATATTTTCAATTATTTGAAAAACACCTTCCGCATAAGCCTTCCTCGTCAAGCAATGATGTGAAATGGTAATTTCCTCAAATTGATTTTTCAAACATATCTCGTGTTCATATACAAATACTTTAACACGATTGGAAATAATCGGTATTTTCTTTTGATCATCAAAGCACCTCTTAAGCATTTTACTTGTCCCACTTGGACAATCCTTTTTAGATTCATGATGCGTTTCCGAAATAGCAATTGTTTCAAATAATGGGTCTAATTGTTTCAAGAAAGAACACAATATTTCCATAGATGGTAAATAATTCTCTAAAAGATAAACTATCATTTTCTCTTTTCGTGCAATTTTATCCCATTCTTTTATCATATCTTCACCAATATCAGTCGTGCCAATTATTAATGGTATATGATGACGACATGCAAAATCAAAAGCATATGCACTTCCTTGTGAAGAAGAAAAATCAATCAATAAATCAATATCGTGATAACCTTCATATTTCCAAAGGGGGTGATCAATATCAACACCAAAAATATTATATCCTTTTTCCTTTCCTAGTTGATATATTTCGTTACCTGTTTTACCGCTATAACCTTGTAGAATAATGTTCATAATATTTAATCTCCTTCTACAAGTTATGAATAAAAACGGAAAAAAATAATAAAAAAAGATGACTCGCGTCATTCTTTTTTATTAAATTAATTAACTTTGTCTTTAAGAGCTTTAGCAGCCTTAAATGAAATTGATTTAGCAGCAGCGATATCAATTGTTTCTCCTGTAGCAGGATTAACACCTTTACGAGCAGCACGTTCCTTAACAGCAAAGTTACCAAATCCGGCCAATTTAACATCTTCGCCATTAGCAAGTGCTGAAGAAACTGAAGCAAGTACTGCATCAATGGCATTTGCGGCATCTTTTTTTGTTAAATGAGCAGCATTTGCAACCATATCAACTAATTCAAGTTTGTTCATTTTTTTTCCTCCATGAGATTTGTTTTCTTAAAAATAACATAGTTGATAACCTTTATCAAGATATTAACATCGACTTTTCTCATAACCGTCATAAAATATTTACATTTATATCATTTTGATAATAACTAAAGAAATGCTATACTATAAATAACGAAAAAAAATATTCATAGCAAGGAGGATTTTTATGAATAAACATTTTATTGAAGAAGTGAAAATGGGATCAGGATATGCAATTTATATGCTTTCACCATCTAATGGTGGCGGGGCTGGCAAGTATCGTAAAGAAATAGAATATATATTGACCCATGATTTAAAAACAGTAAATAATCTTGATTCTTTTATTCATAGTTTAATTTTATGTTCTGGTGATGCCGATTATTATTTGCATTTTTTAGAAGAAACATTAAAGAAAAAGAAGATCCGTTTAAATACTTTTTATAATGTAGCTATACAATTATCATTTTTTGCTCAAAAAGATTCATCAATCATTAAGCAAATACTTGTTCCCTATGCCATTAATTTCATTAAAGAAACAACTAATTTTTATAAAAATAGCATTGATAAACTCGATATAATGCTTTTTGTTATTTATAACAATAGTCCCGAAGCTATTTTACCAATATTAAAGCTTCTTACTGAACATAAATCATTCAAAAAGCTTAGTAAATTATTATTCAATTTTACTTTCTTACAAGATTATATTGATGAACTTATTGACGCTAAAATAGACGATGAATATATATTTGGGGAAGAACGTGAAAATGAATTTGCTAAATATAATCACAAATGTACAATGAAAGAAATTGGTATTTACTTTGATAGCATAGATGAAATAATCGAATTAGTTGGAGAAGATGAAATAGACTTTGACAAAATAGATCCATTAACTTCTAAAACGAAAAATTATTTATTTGAATATGTCATTAATGAACGTTATTCTTTAAAAGCAAAAAGCGCTATTTTAACATTCATTTACTCACAGTTTATGATTAAGGTATTAACCATCAAACAAAAACTACAATTAATTGATTTATTTTATAATCATATTGGCGAAGATGAAGAATTCGACTATTTACTTTTAAGTATATTTCAATATGTTCGACATCCAAGAATACGGTCTTTAGCAAAATACTTAATTAAAAAGGAACTATATTTAGAAGAGGCCGCAATACTTCTTGCATATAACATAAAAAATGACAAAGACGCAACTATGTTAGCCAACATATGGAGTAATATTGATTATCGTAACTACTATTACAATCAACTTGAAATAATAGAAGCCTCTTTAACAAAACTATATTTCAAATATTATGAAAGAAATAAACTTAAAATGATTGATGATTTCTACCCATATGTATTACTTCGTCATATGTTTAATAGTTCCCAAAATGCAAGTTTACGTCATGACATGGCCATCATTTTAGAACAAAAAGATATGTTATCAACAAGAGATTATGGAGCTTTAGCCTTCGATTCAACTTCATTTGAAAGTAGTTATTTTAAAGAGAGATATGAAAGCATAATCAAAGAAGAGAAAAATAAAGATTAGTAAAAAAACGATTGTTTTATTTAAAAAAGTATTATAAAAGCCATACATTTTTAGCTTGTATGGCTTTTTTGTCATTAAAAAACAAACGCTATTAAATTCCCTTTACCTTTATTAGTTATTGTTTTTAACAATTGTTGCATCTTGATCTTTACAGGTTCGGGCATGGTTTGCAATTTAGAACTTACTCCTGCTTTTAAAATGTCTTTAAATTGTTGACCAAACATTTCACAATCTAAAACTGCTAATGGGCCATTTTCATAGGCTTTTAATAAGTTATCAATAAAGTAATCACTTTGCATTTTTGATCCTAATATCGGTTCAAAAGATGTTTCTAAATCCACTTTAATAATGTGGTATGTTGGCGCTGTCGCATGTACTTTTATTCCATATCGATTCCCAATTTTAGTAGTACACGGCTTATCAATAGATAATTGGTCAAAACTAACGTTAGTGAATCCATATCCTGTATTTTCCGCCATTTCTAAAGCCGATGATATTAAATCATATTTTCTTTTTGCTTTTACAAATTCTGTCAGAACTGTCATTAATTCAGCTTTATCAGTTATTTCACATCCTACAATATCGTGTAATACCTTTTCATACAATTCATCGGACACTTTAATTTCAACTGTTACCACTCCACTACCTGTATCAACATTAGTAATACTTGATTCTAAGACATTATCATTTTCTTGCAGAACTTTCGTAATATAATCTACGTCACGTACTATATGAGCCTCTTGCATAGCAGAGGATATAGAATCATTTATACTTACTTTTAATGAATGCTCTTCATCTAAAGCGGCTACCCATTTTGGTAAAGCAACATCAATACTGGTAATAGGGAATTGATATAATGCTTCTTTTAATACTAAAAGTGCATCATTTTCATTCATCAACTCAGCATTTAATGGAATAACTGGCACTTGGTATTGTTCTTTTAACTTTTCAACTAATTCTAAAGTCTTGGCATCTTGAGGAATAGTTGAATTTAACACTACTACAAAAGGACGTTCTGTCTCTTTCATTTTAATAATGATTTCTTCTTCGGCTTTTTGATAATCTTCATAAGCAAAGTCAGTGACAGTACCATCAGTTAATACCACTATACCTAGCGTTGAATGCTCTTTGATAACCTTTTCGGTGCCAATTCTCGCTGCTTCATCAAAAGGAATCGTTTCATTAAACCATGGTGTTTTCACCATTCGCATTTGTCCATCTTCAAGATATCCATTAGCGGCCTCAATAACAAAACCAACGCAATCAATCATTCTAATGCGTACACTTAATGAATCGTCTATTTGTAAAGATACGCCAGTCGCAGGGACAAATTTAGGCTCGACAGTCATAATCGTCTTGCCATTCCCTGATTGTGGTAATTCATCTCGAGCACGACTCTTTTCTTCTTCACTAATATAGGGAAGAACAGCCACTTCCATAAAACGTTTGATAAACGTGGATTTCCCAACTCTAACTGGTCCTACGACTCCTAAATAAACATCGCCATTATTTCTTTCTCCGATATCTTTAAAAATGGTGAATGCATCCATTCTTATTCCTCCTCATGGCTATAAGCCTTTTCATAAAATATGTATGATGCATTATCTTTTTTTAGAACAAAATAAAAAGACCATTATCCAAAATGAATTGAAACAATAGTCTTTTTTTCTTTTTTATAGCATTTTGCCTAAATCTTTTGGCACTTTATCTTTTTTAACAGCACTAATAATTTTTTCCGTTTTTTCTTCGCTAACATCTTTACCAGCCATTTCCGCAACTTTCTTTATCAAACTACGGAGATTATCTTCATTACTTAAATCCTGACCCGATACCGATTTAGCAAGACTTAGAATGTCTTCTTTTTTTACATGTGCCCGTTTCTCAACTTTATCAAAAATTGAATCACTCATTTATATCACCCATTAAATTATATGAATAAATGGGCGAATGGTTATTACTTTCGTTCTCTTAAAACAAATTTTATTGGGCTTCCTTCTAGTTCAAAAGCATTACGAATTCTATTTTCCAAATATCTTTCATATGAAAAATGCATATAATGCGGATCATTTACAAATAATACAAAGGTTGGAGGACATTCTCCTACTTGATTTGCAAACAATATTTTTAAACGACCGCCATTAAAATGGGGAGGCGGATTCATAATCTGAGCATCTTGCATTATTTCATTCAACACAGAAGTAGATATATGACTATGATAAGAATCATACGCTACATCAATGGCTTGAAAAATCGAGTTAATACGCGATTTATTAATTGCAGAAACAAAAACGATAGGAACATAATCAATAAATTTGAAATGCTCACGAACTTTTTTAGAAAACTCCGCCATAGTATGTTGATCTTTTTCTACAGCATCCCATTTATTAACAACTATTATCATAGCCTTTTTGGCATCAATCGCATAACTTGCAACATTTTTATCTTGTTCACGCACGCCATCGATAGCGTCAATAACCAATAAAACAATATCGCTTCTGTCGATAGCGGAAAGAGCTCTTAAAGCTGCATATTTATCAATAGCCTCATAAATACGCCCTCTCTTTTTTAATCCGGCTGTATCGATAACAACATAATCTCGACCATCTCTTTTAAAAGAGGTGTCGATAGCGTCACGTGTTGTCCCCTCAATAGGAGAAGCAATAACTCGTGATTGATTTAGAATAGCGTTTACTAAACTTGATTTTCCAACATTTGGACGACCGATAAAAGAAAAGCATATTTGCCCTTCATAATCATTTATATTCTTTTCCGGAAGAGATTGAATAATACAATCAAGAACATCACCTATTCCAATACCATGCGCTCCTGAAACGGCAATGGGGTCACCAAGTCCTAATGAATAAAACTCATTAATATCACCGGCATGATATCCATCATCTATTTTATTAACGGCTAAAATGATTTTTTTATCAACTTTATATAACATTTTAGCTACAATACGATCATCATTTGTTATACCAACTTTACCATCAGTCACAAAAACTATCACATCGGCTTCTTCAATAGCAATCTCTACTTGCGCTCTTATTTGATCTTGAAAAGGACGATTAGCAATTTCCACTCCCCCAGTATCGATTAAACGGAATTCTTTTCCAAGCCATGATGCTTTCGCATAAATTCGATCACGTGTAACTCCCGGTTGGTCATCAATAATGGATTTTCTTTCGCCAACAATACGATTAAAAATGGTTGATTTTCCAACATTAGGCGCACCAACAATAGCAACAATACCAACGCTCATTTTATTCACCTGTTCTTTCTAAAATAAGATGAATGACCGTTTCACTAACTTCTTCAATAGACATATTAGATGTATCTAATTGAATAGAATCATCGGCTGGCCTTAAAGGGGCAAACGCTCTTGTTGAATCAATTTCATCTCGTCTAATTAAATCTTTTTCAATTTGTTCAAGTTCGCAAGCAATACCTTTTTGAATATTTTCTTTATAACGTCTTTTAGCTCTTTCTTGCACAGAAGCAATTTGATATATTTTAACCTCAGCATTTGGTAACACATATGTTCCGATATCACGACCATCCATAACCACCGAATAGTTTTCTGCCATTTTTCTTTGCTGTTCCACTAAGGCTAAACGAACTTCTTTATATGAAGCGATATAAGAAACATTTTGGGTGACTTCTAAAGAACGAATTTCTTTAGTTACATCAATATTATTACAAAAAACAGTTTCATCGGGATTTAAAACAATATTAATTTGGTTTATTAATTCACAGACCGCTTTTTCATTTTGACAATCTATACCTTTAGATAAAGCAAACCAAGTCACACAACGATACATTGCCCCCGTATCAATGTATACAAAGCCTAAACGTTTCGCAACTATTTTAGCAATTGTTGATTTGCCAGCTGCTGCTGGTCCATCAATTGCTACAGCTATTTTTTTCATACAAAATCATCTCCCCATCATTTAAATATCGCCATAATAACACCTAAAATGGCAAATAATATAATTAAAATCATCAACAAATAAACAAACACTTTTGATTTAGTCCAAGTATTTTTATTAAAAGAAACAATCTCTTTTTTTTCTTTTTCTATAGAAGATGATTCTCGATAACTAGTTAAAGGCTGCTCGTCACTTAAATGTTTACCTTTTGACTGAGCAATGGGTAGGTCACCTTCATCACGAGATGCAATGAAAGTTCGATATTTTTGAAATCGATCTTTGCGCATTTTCATGACTATCACACCCTTTTTCTATCACACCACTTATTCTAATAAAAAATCATCTTTTTTGCTAGACTATCTTTCGAAAAGAACAACAATTATTGATTTGCTTTTTACTAGCAAACAAATTATAATAAATCTTGTCTAAAGGAGGATATATAAATGGCCAAAAAAGTTACTGTCGATCAAACGTCTTGTGTTGCTTGCGGTCTTTGCACATCCATCGCTCCAGAAGTGTTCGTTTTGGATGATGAAGGTTTCGCAAAAGTAATCGTAGACAGTGTTGATGACTCCATTGCCGATGATGCTGTAAATAGTTGTCCTGTTGGCGCCATTAGTGCTGAATAAAATTACTCGGTTTTTAACCGAGTTTTTTTTATACCTTTTTTAAAAGAGGACTAATCTTCTTATAAATAATAAAGGTGATTAAAATTACAATGGCATCTTTTAAAATATTAAAGGGAACAATTCCCCAAATAGTAAGAGAAAGATGAATATCGCTAATATGAGGATTAATAGCCTGCATTGACTTTAAAAGGGTATCGGCAGTTAATCCTTTGTATAAATACAAATAAAAGTCAATCATGACAAAGCAAGTTAAAAGTCCGCTGACAAGGACTTGAAATAAAAATCCTATTAAAAAACCAATACATACCCCTTTTAAACTGCGATTCCTTTTATATATAGTAGCGGCTGGTAATATAAAGGCCACAGAATAAATAAAATCCGCTAATTCACCAACACAAACTGTTGAAGTAAAGGGAAGTTTTATGATTGTTCTAATGACCAACACCCAAAATCCCACCATTGGTCCATAAGCAAAAGAAGCAATAAAAACAGGGATTTCGTCAAAATGGAATTCTAAAAATGATGGAAAAACCGAAGGGATTTTAAATTGAAAAATTGGCACAATATATAAAATAGCCGCTAAAGCGCTAAAAATACCAATGCGAGCTATTTGTTGTGTCGTTATTTTTTTATTTTTAATTTGTTCCATTAATGTCATATCCTTTCAACAAAACACTCAGGAACATAGTAACCAAAAGAAAAACTTCTTTCATCCAGACTTTACTGTCGCCACTAGAATTTCACTAGTTCAGCAATTAAGCTCGCGGGGTTTACCGCCGGTAAGGAATTACACCTTGTCCTGAAGTAATTTAATTATAAACTTTTTTTTATTATATTTAAACTTTTTATTTACACTATACATTAACGAAAAAAAACTAAAGATAAAATAATAGCAACAAGCATACCTGCTACATCTGCGATTAATCCTGATTTTAACGCATGACGCCATTTCGTAATCCCAACTGAAGAAAAATATAACGCTAAAACATATAATGTCGTATCCGTACTACCTTGAATTGTCGAAGCCATACGGCATGATAAAGAATCAGGACCGGCAACACAAATGTTTTGTAAAACAGCAATAGAGGCAGACCCTGATATTGGTCGAAAAATTAACATTGGAATAATATCTTGTAAAATATCTATTTTAATAAAATAGTTTGCCAAAAAAGATGATAAATCTTCTAATAGACCTGATGATTTTAAAAGCGATACCGCCAAAAACATCGCTATGACACTCGGAAATACTTCTTTAAAAAGATTTAATCCTTCTTTACTACCATTAATAAAAGAAGTATATGCATTTTTCCTTTTAATAATAGCGCTTAAAAGGGCAATAACCACTAATAATGGAACAAAGAAATATGATAATTTAATCATTTTCTTTTCCCTCTTTTTTGAAAAATACGATCAGATATAAGTCCCACAACACACGCTATAAGAGTAGAAATAATGGCTAAAAAGACAAAGTCGGCCGGATTTGATGAATTTGCAGCTTGTCTTATAGCTAAAACACTAGTCGGTATAATCGTTACCCCTCCGGTATTTAAGACTAAAAAAGTAATCATTTCATCACTTGCAACACCTTTTTCTTCTTTTGATATCATTTTTAATCTTTTCATTGCTTTAAGTCCACTTGGTGTTGCAGCAAATCCTAATCCAAACATATTTGCAGCGATATTTGATGAAATATACTTTTTCGCCTCTTCATCTTTTAGTTTTGGCATCAAAAGGTTCAATAACGGGTCTAAAGCTTTTGCTACCCAACTAATAATACCCGTATCAAGCATAATATTCATAATTCCCATCCAAAAACATGCAGACATAACCAGCGTTAAACACAATTCAAATCCTTTTAATGGCAAAGATAATATTGTACTCGAAAGCATTTCTACTCGACCAGTAAGTATTCCATATAACAATGAAATAAGAATAATTCCTATCCAAATACGATTCATTCTTTGTACCTATATATGAACATAATTCAAAAGGAAAATAGGTCCATATTCCTCAATAGAGTTATCCGCATAAATTAACCGACATGTTAATAAACATTTTTCACAATCTAAATAATAAATAATAAGTAAACGATTCATTCTTTGCTTTTCAAGCATGATTCCATATTCTTCATTAGCAAAAAATCGATAATCATCAACTATATTAACACCTTTTTCTATAAGTGCTAAATAACAATACTTTTCAAAATAACTTTCCAATATTTTTTGATGTAAAGCAAAATCATTACCACAATCTAAGGTTACTATTATAAGTTCTAATCCATCTTTATGACCAACCGTAATCAATGTTCTTTTAGCTTTCGAAGTAAATCCCGTTTTTCCCCCGATAGCGTATTTATATTTTTGAATCAAACGATGCTTATTAGACCATGTCCCAATATCTTTACAATAATATTTCTTAGCACTATTGATAGTTCTAAATATCTCATTATTCATACAGTAACGCATTAAAACGGCCATATCATAGGAACAAGAAATGTTACCTTCACTTTCAATATCTAGACCATGTGGGTTATGAAATACTGTTCTATCCATATTCAACTCATGAGCCTTTTCATTCATCTTCTCAACAAATGTCATAACATTTCCATCACCAATACATTTAGCGATACTCATTGCTGCATCATTACCACTTCTTAACAATAATCCATAAACTAAATCAATGATACGCAAATGCGTGCCTTTTTTGATATACAAGGCACTTCCGACAACATTATCAATCTCATCTCCAATCGTAATAGTGTCATATAAACGTTCATCTTCAATAGCGATAATAGCGGTCATTATCTTGGAAATGGATGCAACACTTCTTGTTAAATAAATATTTCGTCCCTCAATAACTTTTCCGGTTGTTCTTTCTATTAAAATATATGAACGCGCCGAAATATTTGATTCTTGGTAATTATCATTTTTAATGGGATTAAATAAAGTTAATAAACAAAATAATATCTTCAGTATTTTCATGATAGTTCCTCATAAAAATAAATGAATAAAAACTAAAAAAAAGAACAAAAAAAGCACCTAGCATAAACTAAGTGCTTGATAAGATATTTTTAATTAATCTTCATCTTCAAACATATCGCCATAATTATCTTTGAAATAATCATAGATATCTTCATCATGGAAGACAATGTTTGCAGCTTTGAGATAATAAATAGTAGCTTCGCTTTCATTGGTTGTCTTAGTTCCTAACATCTTGGCAACTTCATGAGCATTCAAGCGACGAGCAATTGTTTCTTCCTCAATTAAGGTTTCTAATTCGGCTTCTGAAGCAGAAGGATTGTTTTGTTTAACAATCTTTTCGACATTAGCTAAGCTTAATGAAGTAGAATTTAATGCATCTTCAACGATAACAATATAATATGTTTCGGAATCACGATCGTACATAATGACATCGCTAACAGATTCTTCATTTTGTGTACTAGCTGGTACTAAATAATTAATACCATTAATTTGACGAATATAACCACGTAATTCTTCACCAGTATTGTTCTTAAGAGCTTGGAAATCATTCGAGGTTCTTAAATCAAATAAACGGCTACGAATATCATCTGGTAAATCGGTCAATCCACCATTTTTGATGTACCAACCTTCCGTAACTAATTCTTTTTGTGCTAATTCAATATCTTTCTTTTCTTTACCAACTTCAGGTAAATAAGTATAGCTTCCGGTATATGATGATTCTAATGTGGAATCAACAATATCACTTGGAAGAGCAATAGAATTGCCATCAGAATCTTTCTTGTATGTGTTATTAACATCATCCCATTCAACAACTTTTTTGAATTCATCTTCGATGTTATCAGCTAAAGTACGTAAACCATATTGAGAAATAATATTCTTTAATTCTGTTGAGAGTTCACCATCACTATTAGAATAGTCAACGCCTTTCCATAATTTTGCTAAGTTATTTAAATCAACTTCACCATGTGAATTAGTAATATAATAATCAACAAAGGCATCAATTGTTTTCTTAGCAGCATCTGGGTGCGATGAATCTTTTTGAATAGCAATGTAGCTAACCTTACGAGAATAAGCACGTCCTAACGAAGAATAGGATTCTGTTTCAAGATAACGAGCAGTTAATAATTGGGTATATACTTCGCGTTTTAATACACGATCTTTATAATCCTTATAATTATAGTGAAGAATATCTGTTGGTTGAACAACGCCACCATCTTCAGTGCCATCGCCACCACCTAAATAACCATTTTCTAAAGCGTTAGCCTTGGTTTCAGGAGTGAAAACAACTTCACCTTGATTGTAACCGACATCATTTCCAGCAGCATCTTTGCGTGGAGTGATATCATATAATTCACTTGTTAAAGCAGTAACTAATTTCATTTCATCAAAACGATCATCAGTTAAATATGAAGAAGATGTAATATAGTCATATAATTTTTCATTAACTAATTTATTAACTTCCGCATCAAACGCTTCTTTACTAGCGAAAATTGCATCTTCACCTGTATAATATTTTTCTAATTCTTTAGAAGCAATTTTATACATCACATCATTGAAGACCACGGAATTAATCGCGCCATCTTCGATTAAGCCATCATAAACAACACCATAATTATTATTGTCTAATTCTACATTTTCACCAACATTAACAAGAGCGTCATCTTTATTTGAGGGCTCAGCAACAATTGTATCACATGATGCTAGAGCGAAAAGCATCATAGCAGCACCAAATAATTTCATCTTATTATTTTTCAACATAGCAGCTACCTCCTGTGGTGGCATTAATTTCACCATCTAAGAAACGTTGAGCACAAACTAATGGAATACGACGATCACTATAGTAATCTTGTAATTCAAGTAATTTGATATAACTATCCCAAGCTTCAGCATTTGAATAAATGGATGTACTCTTATTTTCAGCACGTGTTGCAACAATATAATCAACTAATTGTTTTTGTAATTTAGCATCAGAAATGGTGACAATAGGAATAGCATTTCCATCTTTATCAACTGGTGTAATGGCATTCCCTGATTTATCAACAGCAATACCTAAATAATATTCGAAAATACGAGCATCAAGCATGGTATCAAAGTTCTTAACTTCATTTTCAATTGAAGTTGAACGTTCAGTATATGTCTTAGTATTTGTTGATTTAATAGCTGTAACATAAGTTGAGCCAATCAAGCTTTCTTGACCATCTTTGGTTAATTGTGATGGAGTACGTTTATCATAATATGTTGCTAATTCATCATGAGTTGATCCGATTGCGGATTTTTCAACAACCATGAAGTGCACACCTTGATATGATGAGCCCGCTCTTGTAACAAGAATTGGCTTTGTCGCATCACCATCAGCGCATAACACATTTGTGCCAAATGCTTCAACATAAACAAAGTTTCCAACAGCTTTTTCATTAGTAATAACGTTAATACCGTGGTCGTTAAAGTAATAGTTGAAGTAAATATTACGTGGATAATAATCAGCATCACCATCGTTGATTTGCTTCTTAGTGATTGGATCAACTGTAACATCAGCCACATCTTCTAATTTTTGTGTAATTTCAAATGGAATATAGCCAATACCATTAACACGACGTTCTTCAGTACCATCAGCGGTCGGAACTTCGACTCCACCAACATAATTTGACTTCGTAACGATTGTTTCATGACGTGCTGACCATTTTGTTTGAGCACTTGCTGGTATTGCGTAAGTATTCTTTTGTAATTGAATACCGAATTCATCAGATGAATCATTGCTTGTTAATAAACTGCCACGTCCATCGGCATTCTTTTGAGCAAATAATGCTTCATAAGCATAAATACCCAATTTAAATTCATTAACAAATGATGTAGCGGTAGTCATGACATCTAAATTACCATAAAGAGCCGCGGAACCAGAATCATCAGAAGCGTCAAATGCGACCTCACCAAATGTTTCTTTGGTAGCTTTTTCTGAACCATCTTTATTAACATTACCTATACGACGAACAACAGCCGCTAAAGCCATTGCTTCATTTTGAGAAATTGTTCCGTTATAAAGAGTTCCAGATGCCGCACTAACATTAACTAAAATATGGCGGACATGATATGGAAGCATTTCATCGAGATAATCGCTTAATAATGAATTGGTATTCAAATCATAGTATTCATCTTCAAGATAATCTTGAAGTTCTTCAAGTTTGAATTTTTCTTTCAATTCATCAAGATCCTCGACACCGTTGCTTTCCAATAATGAATCTAATTCGGTTTTATACTTTGTTCCATTGGTAGATGCATTATCACGGGCTTCTTCTTTAATTTTTTCGATGCGATTAGACACCGTTCTTTCTAATTCGGTTGATTCAGCGTAACTACGAGTGGCATTACGAACCAAAAGTTCGCTTATGGCTTTATAGTAAGCTGCTACACCTGTTGCGTTTGAGGTTGAGAATTGACCAAATAAATCTTCGGTAGTATATTGCTCACCATCAATTGTCAACACTACTCCGTTTTCTTTTGTAAGATGTTCATTGCCGCATGAAGCTAATGCGACTGTTGAGAAACAGGATACGAGAGCTATTGCAAGTAGTTTCTTTTTCATATACAGCTTTTTCCTCCTTATATAAAAATATAGCATAGTTATTTTATCTAATATTTACCTCTATTTCAAGAAAAATTTATATTTTTATACGCCTTCACTCTTCAAAATTTCAAAACAAGCATTTTATGTATGGTTTAACTTGGGCTCACGATAAAAAAATAATCTATTCTAATGACCATTCTATCTATTGTGCATAACATATCATGAATACAGGAGGAATTGATATGAACACAAATACACAGAATGGCGGATGTTGTTGGGCCTTCATTCTTGTTCTCTTTATTCTCATCGCCATAATAGGCTGCGGCTGTGGCTGTGGCGGCATGTTCTAGACGTCGAGAAGATTAAAGGAGGTGAAGAAAATGGGAAATAACTATTTTGCTATTATTTTAGTTCTATTTATTTTATTAGTTATCATCGGCTGTGGTGGTTGGTTCGGCTGCGGTTGCTAAGTTTTATAAAAGTAAAGAGAGGGAGCAGAGTTCAATCTTTGCTCTTTTTTATTTCAATAGATTTTAATGTTTATATAACATATTCTTTTACTTTATATATTTTATAGGCATGATAACGTTTTCATTTGTTATTTACAAAAATTAATTATCGTTTTATTTGTAGAGTTGCAACTTGTAGTGTAAAATAATACACGATGACACAAAGTTTGCAAAGGAGTGAAGTATCGATGGCAACATTAGTGATTGAAAATCTTCACGTGTTTGTTGAAGATAAAGAAATTTTAAAAGGGGTTAATCTTACCTTGAAAGAAAATGAGACATTAGCGTTACTTGGCCCTAATGGACATGGTAAATCAACATTATTATCTGTTATTATGGGGCATCCAAAGTATCGCGTTACAGAAGGACGCATTACTCTTGATGGGAAAGATGTTTTAAATATGAGCGTCGATGAAAGATCAAGAGCGGGCTTGTTTTTAGCATTGCAATATCCAAGTGAAGTCCCTGGCGTTGTCAATGCTGACTTTTTAAAAGCGGCAATTAATGTACGTCGCGAAAAGCCTGTTTCTCTTTTTCAATTTTATCGTGCTTTAGAATCCGCCTCAAAAGAGATGAAAATTCCTCTTGATATGGCTAATCGTTCTTTAAACGAAGGCTTTTCTGGTGGTGAAAAAAAACGTAATGAAATACTCCAAATGATTTTATTAAAGCCTAGTTTTGCAATGCTTGATGAAATCGATTCTGGACTCGATGTCGATGCACTTCAAACCGTAGCGGACGCTATTGTGAAAATGAAAAATGAAACTAATATGAGCTTTTTAGTCGTCTCACATTATGCTCGTCTATATGATTTAATTCACCCCTCACGTGTAGCCGTTATGATTAATGGCCGCATCGCTGTTGAAGGTGGTCCAGAAATTATTAAAAAAATCGATGAAACTGGCTATGATTGGATTCGTCAAGAATTAGGAATAAAAATTGAAAAAGAAGACCAAGATATGAAAGAATTATCAATTGGAACATGTGCAACAAAGGAAGTCTTAAAAAGTGGAAAATAAGTTGTTAAATCGCGAAATCATTTCTTTTCGTAATGGCGAGGTTTCTTTTAATAAAGATAATATATTATATGTTATTGATTGGAATGAAGTTAATAATGAAAAAGAATATCGATTAATATTTGAGGAAAATACTAATATCCATTTACTTGAATATGGTAATCCTCCTAGTCAGGCTAAATATGATATTTCCAAAAATGCCAATGTTAATATCTCTATTGTTTCAATTAATAAATCTCTATCCTCTAATCGCCAGTTTGATACACATATGAATGCCATTTTGACAGTCGCTTTAGCGGACTTTAGTGAAGGACATCAAGAATCATCTTTCATGTTTGATATTTTAGAATCTGGTGTCTATTTACGTTTCCATTTAGCCGCTTTATCATCTTATGAAGATCGAAAAGAATTTGCTGTTTCATTTAATCATTTTGTCGGTGATACCTATGCCGAAATGAATAATTACGGAGTTTGTGAAGATCATTCATCATTAACCTTTTCTGGAGTTGGCCATATTTATAAGGGAGCCAAACGTTCAAAAACACATCAAAATGCCAAAATAATGGTTTTTAGCCCCCATAGTCGAGCCTTAGCTAATCCAATTCTTAAAATAGATGAAAACGATGTCGAAGCCTCGCACGCTGCTGCTGTCGGAAAAGTTAATGATGAACATCTGTTCTATTTAACCTCCCGCGGTTTAACTGAAGATGAAGCTAAACAATTAATTACATTTGGATATTTAAAACCTATCCTTCAATATTTTGACGAACAAGAAAGTCAATTAATATCTGATTGTATTGAAAGAAGGTTGAAATAATGTTCAACGTAGAATCAATTAGAAAGCAATTCCCTATGCTTGATGGCAAAAAAACAATGCAGAACCACCCTCTAATATATTTAGATAACGCATCAACGACTTTTAAGCCACAATGTGTAATTAAAGCGATTGAAGAATATTATTGTCAATATTCAGTAAATTCACATCGTGGAGATTATGATTTGGCACATCAAGTTGATACTCTTTATGAAGAGGCTCGTCATACCGTAGCAAAGTTTATCAACGCTAAAAGTGAAGAAATTGTTTTCACATCGGGAACTTCCATGTCCATTAATATGATAGCCTATGGCTATGGAATAAAACATCTCAATAAAGATGATGAAGTATTATTAACACAAGCAGAACATGCTTCAAATGTTTTGCCGTGGTTTAAAGTATCAGAAATAACCGGTTGCAAAATCGGCTACATTCCTTTAGATGAAGAAGGAAGATTAACTATCGAGAACCTTCAAAAGACCATTACTTCTAAAACAAAGATTATCGCTATTGCGCAAGTCACAAATGTTTTAGGATATGAAGTTGATATTAAAGCTATATGCCAATACGCTCATCAACATCATATTATCGTCGTGGTTGATGGCGCTCAAAGTGTGCCCCATAAAAAAATAGACGTACAAGATTTGGACTGTGATTTTTTAGCTTTCTCCGGGCATAAAATGTGTGGACCAACCGGTATCGGTGTTCTTTACGGCAAGTTTTCTTTATTAAAAGATATGGATCCTCTAATGTCAGGAGGGGGAATGAATGCCCGTTTTGATATGTGTGGAGAAGTATCCTTATTACTTCCGCCACATAAATTTGAAGCTGGTACCCAAAATCTTGCCGGAGCATTAGGCTTAAAATCGGCAATCGAATTTTTAACTGAAATCGGTTTAGAAAATATCGAGGCATATGAAAAAGAATTACGAAAATACGCTATCGAAAAACTTTCCGAAATTAAAGAAATTACTATTTATAACAAGAATGCTGAAAGTGGAATTATAACTTTTAATTATCAAGGTGTTTTTGCCCAAGATATGGCAACCTATTTGAATTCCAAAGGAATTTGTGTTCGTTCAGGACAACATTGTGCGAAAATCTTAATGGATTATTTACATTGTCATGCCACTGTCAGAGCTAGTATTTATTTTTATAACACAAAAGAAGAAATTGACGCTTTTGTAGAAGCGTGCAAGAATGGAGGCGACTTTTTAGATGCCTATTTCAATTAACAATCAAATGATGCGCCAAATTATTATGGACCATTATGAACATCCGCATAATAAACGCGTCCCCGAAGATGAGAGTCAATATACAAAAATACATATGGATTCAACATCTTGTATTGATGATATTTACGTATATTTATTAATCAATAATGATGTCATTGAAGATGTTTGTTTTGATGGTATAGCGTGTACTATTGCTACTGCCTCAACATCGATTATGACCGATTTAGTTATGGGAAAAACAAAGGAAGAAGCTTTTTATATCATCGAGCAATATCTTCATATGATTCATGAAGACGATTTTGATGATAGCGTTTTAGACGAGGCTATTGTCTTTATTAACACATCAAAACAAGCCTCAAGAATTAAATGCGCCACTATTGGGTGGAACGGATTATCAAAATTATTGAAGGGGGAGAAAGAATAATGACAAAAAAAGTAAAAGATGCACTCCCAAATGAAGATTATAAATATGGTTTTAAAAATGATGATGTATCAATTTTAAAAACCGATAAAGGCTTAAACGAAGAAATTGTACGTGCCATTTCACGATATAAAAAAGAGCCAGAATGGATGCTTGAATTCCGTTTAAAAGCTTATCGAGCTTTCAAAGAAATGCCTATGCCTTCTTTTGGCCCTGAACTTTCATTTTTAGATTTTGACTCCTACACTTATTTTATAAGACCAAGTGAACGTGTTGAAAGTGATTGGGATGAAGTCCCTGAGACCATCAAGAATACTTTTGAAAAATTAGGCATTCCTGAAGCCGAGCAAAAGTATTTAGCCGGTATATCGACGCAATATGAAAGTGAAGTCGTTTATCATAATATGCTAAAAGAAGTTCAAGATAAAGGCGTTATTTTTCTTGACACTGATTCAGCCTTAAAAGCATGTCCTGAATTATTTAAAAAATATTTCAATAGCGTCGTCGATTATCGTGACAATAAATTCTCCGCTTTAAATGGTGCGGTATGGTCTGGCGGTTCCTTTATTTATGTTCCCAAAGGCGTTCACCTAGAAAAGCCTCTCCAATCATATTTCCGCATCAACAATGAAAAAAGTGGTCAATTCGAAAGAACACTTATCATTGTCGATGAAGGTGCCGATGTCCACTATGTCGAAGGGTGTACGGCTCCAACATATTCAAAAGAATCATTGCACGCTGCCGTTGTAGAAATAGTGGTATTAAAAGGGGGGAAATGTCGTTATTCAACAGTTCAAAACTGGTCTAATAATATTGTTAATTTAGTAACAAAAAGAGCTGTTTGCTTTGAAGATGCGCAAATGGAATGGATTGATGGAAACATCGGATCACAAGTCAATATGAAATATCCAGCTTGTGTTTTAAAAGGCCGTGGCGCTCGCGGAACATGTATTTCCGTCGCCGTTGCTGGAAGTGGTCAATATCAAGATGCGGGAGCAAAAATGATTCATCTTGCCCCTGATACATATTCAACTATTATTTCTAAATCAATCGTTCGTAATGGGGGCGTTGCTAATTACCGTGGTAAAGTCTTTCATAGCAAAGACGCTAGCGGAAGTCGAAGTCATGTTGAATGCGATACCTTGATTCTCGATGACATATCACGTAGCGATACGATACCTACTAATGTTATTCAAAATAACGATTCTTATATTGAACACGAAGCTACCGTTTCAAGAATATCTGACGAACAATTATTTTACCTGATGTCCCGTGGCATAAGTGAAAAAGACGCTACCCAAATGATTATTATGGGATTCATCGAGCCCTTCTCTCGCGAATTACCAATGGAATATGCTGTCGAGCTCAATCAATTGATTAAAATGGATATGGAAGGCAGTGTCGGTTAAATGGAATCCTATGATGTAATAGTTGTTGGTGGCGGTCATGCTGGTATTGAAGCCGCCATGGCGGCAGCACATATGGGAGCTGAAACGCTTTTAATATCTTTAAATATTAAAATGATGGCTAATATGCCTTGCAATCCATCGATAGGAGGTTCCGCTAAAGGAGTGGTTGTCCGCGAAATCGATGCTTTAGGTGGCATGATGGGAATCGGTGCCGATCATGAATTTTTGCAAATGAAAATGCTCAATACCGGAAAAGGCCCTGGCGTCCAGTGTTTACGGGCACAAGCCGATAAAATAACCTATCCTCGTTTTATGCAAAACTTGGCCTTATCTTGCCCGCATTTAACTGTCAAAGAAGGAATGGTAGTCGCTCTTCTTCATGATGATAATCATGTTTTTGGAGTACGCCTAGAAAATAGTGAAGAAATTAAAGCAAAAGCCGTTATTTTAACAACGGGAACATATATGGAATCCGAAATATTAATTGGCCATAATGTTAAACAAGCGGGCCCTGATGGCGAAAAGCCATCACTAGGATTAAGCCCTTTTCTTTCTAAAGAATTAGGTATTGAATTATTCCGATTAAAAACCGGAACACCACCAAGAATTCAAACAGATTCTATTGATTTTTCCAAGATGATTCCACAATATGGTACTGATGGTCCCTTAGCTTTTTCATATACCACTAAGACATATAAACCATTAAACGAACAAGTTTTATGCTACTTAATTTATACAACATCGCATACCCATGAGATAATTCGTGAACATCTTCATGAATCCGCCATGTATGGAGGAGTAGTCCATGGTGTTGGTCCTCGCTATTGCCCAAGCATTGAAGATAAAATCGTGCGCTTTAGCGATAAACCACGACATCAACTTTTCTTAGAACCGGAATCATTACAAATGAATTCCACATATTTACAAGGCTTTTCAACTTCAATGCCTGAATATGTGCAAGAATTAATGATTCGTTCATTACCAGGTTTAGAAAAATGTAAAATACTAAAATATGCTTACGCTATCGAATATGATGCCATAAAACCATTACAATTTGATCAAACATTAATGATAAAAAAATGGCCGGGATTATATGGAGCCGGTCAAATTGTGGGAACATCCGGTTATGAAGAGGCCGCCGGTTTAGGTTTAATTGCAGGAATTAATGCCGTTTTAAAAATAAGAGGACAGAAACCTTTTGTTTTACGACGTGATGAAGCGTATATTGGTGTTATGATTGATGATTTAGTGACGAAAGGAACGAAAGAACCCTATCGTTTATTATCCTCACGTGCCGAATATCGTTTACTATTACGCCATGATAATGCCGATTTACGATTGACTGAATATGGATATCAATTAGGTCTAATTTCTAAAGAAAGATATCAAAATTTTATTAATAAAAAAGAAAACATAAAACAAATTATTGACATCCTTTCTAATACTTACTTAGGAGAATCTAGTTTAGTCTCAAATTATTTAGTTTCCTTAGGATATGAGCCTTTAAAAGGTGGTATTCAAGCATTAGAATTATTAAGAAGACCTCTTGTGACCTATTTAGGCATTAAAAATTTTATTAAAGA
Organism: uncultured Staphylococcaceae bacterium; assembly: GCA_964546565.1. Lineage (GTDB taxonomy): Bacteria > Bacillota_I > Bacilli_A > RFN20 > CAG-826 > CAG-826. The sequence goes on from CAZJKC010000001.1 coordinate 92,675, forward strand.
ATTAGATGGTATTTTACTTGATGATGAAGCTATTCATCAATTAGAAATAATGGTAAAATATGAAGGTTATATTGCCAAACAACAAAAAGCTGCTCAAGATTTACAAAAATGGGAGCAACTAAAACTTCCAAAAGACATTGATTATCTTCATATGGATGGATTAGCCTTAGAAGCACGCCAGAAACTCGACTTAGTACGTCCTTCAAGTCTAGGTCAAGCAAGTCGTATCAGTGGTGTTAATCCAGCGGATATTTCCATTTTATTAATGATACTTAAAAGGAGAAATGACCATGGATTGGAATGATTTTAAAATCCAACTAGAAAAAAACAATATTATTGTTTCAGAAAAACAAATGCAACAATTCAAGCGTTATTATGAATTGCTCCTTGAATGGAATCAAAAAATGAATCTTACCGCTATCGAAAATGAAAACGAAGTAATTGAAAAACATTTTTATGATTCCATCATATCCGCAACATATTTTTCTTATGATGACCAATCCCTTCTCGATGTCGGATCAGGCGCGGGTTTTCCAGGTTTACCTTTAAAAATTATTTATCCTTCTTTATTTGTAACCTTGCTAGAACCAACTTTAAAAAGAGTTAATTTTTTACTCGAAGTTATTAAACAATTAGATTTAAAAGGAATTGTGGTTGTTAATAAACGTGCCGAAGATTACGCTAAAGAAGTTCGTAGTTATTATGACATTGTGACGGCCCGTGCGGTCGCTAATTTGCCTATTCTTCTTGAATTAACCATCCCTTTTTTAAAAGTTAATGGCACCTTCATTGCTTTAAAAGGAAGCAAGGGATTATTAGAAGATGAAGCTAGTTCTCATGCTAAAAAAGAATTAAATATTGACTTAATTCATGTTCAAAAATGGCATTTAGAAAATGAGGACCAAAGAATAAATTTATTTTATCAAAAAAAAGAGGAAAATTCTTTAAAATATCCTCGTCCATATGGACAAATCAAGAAGAAACCTTTATAGTTTGATAGTGTGCATTTTTAAGGAGTATTACCATGGCTAAAGTAGTTACCATCGCTAATCAAAAAGGCGGTGTTGCCAAAACAACAACCGCAATTAGTTTAGCATCTTCATTTGTTTCTTTAGGAAAAAGAATATTGATAATTGATCTTGATCCACAAGGCAATGCTTCTCGTGGTGTTGGTCTTGACATATCTTTATTGTCAAAGACCATTTTTGATGTCCTCACACGAAAAAATGACATTAATCGTATTATTAAAAAAACTATTATGAAGAATCTCGATATCGTACCTGCTAATTTAAAATTAGCGTCAATTGATACTTATATCGATATCAAAGATTCCCTATCTTCACTTTTATTAAAAGAAGCCATTGCTAATATCAAGAAAGAATATGATTATATTTTTATTGATTGTCCACCAACATTTGGTATTTTAAATAATAATGCCCTTGCCGCTAGTGATTCCGTGCTTATTCCTGTGCAATGTGAATATTTTGCTATGGAATCAATCACGCAAATGCTTGGGGCTATTCGAAAAATGCAAATATCTTTAAATCCTAATCTAGGCATCGAAGGTTTTGTTTTTACAATGTTTGATTCGCGAAATAAAATGTCTATTGAAGTATCTTCTGAAGTTCGTGGTTTATTCAAAGAAAAAACATTGCAGACAACTATTCCTCGTAATATTTATCTTCCCGAAGCTGCTGCCAAAGGAATTCCTATTACCATATATAAACCTAAATCAAAAGGCAGTTTAGCCTATTTAGCATTGTGTCGTGAGCTTTTAGACCGCGAGCAACATAAATAATAAAAAGACATATTAGGCTTTAAAGCCTTTTTTATTTTTTATCAGCATCGCTATTACATTGATTTAAAATGTATAAATAATTATTTATTTTTAATTTTAAAAGTGTGATTTATTGTTGTATCATTATATTTGAAAGGAGCAAAAAATTATGAATGATTGTTTATTTTGCAAAATTGTTAATGGCGAAATACCTTGTTATAAAGTTTATGAAGATGAAGATGTTTTAGCGTTTTTAGACATTTCGCAAACCACAGTTGGACACACTTTAGTAGTACCTAAAAAACATTATGATAATTTTTTATCAACCCCAAAAGATTTAATGAATCACTGCATGAATGTCGCCCAAACTATCGGACAAGTACAAATTAGGGCATTACACGCTAAAGGGGTTAACATTTTATCAAATTGTTATAAAGAAGCCGGACAAACAATTATGCACTTTCATATCCATGTCATCCCACGATATTTTGAAGGAGATGGTTTCCGTTTAGAAATGAAGGAAAATGATAATTTAGAACAATTATCATTGCCCGCTATTGCATCGAAAATTAAAACGGATCTTTAAAAAATAGAACAAATAATAATTAATTATAGTATTAGAAAGAAACAAAAAACTGCTAGGCAACTAACAGTTTTTTTTTGCATGATTAATTCTTTTTAGGCTTATAGAAGCAACGATCATCTAAAGGAAATATCTTGGGAGTAAATTCACCTTCATCGATATTTGCTAAAGCTTTATCTAAAATGGTCATTTTCGCATCCATATCATCAATCATATGAAGCAATAAGGCCTCTCGTGTTGAGGGCAAAACAGGGGATCCAAACTCATGTTTACCATGATGTGATAAAATCATATGTTCTAAAAGTATTCTTTTCTCATCACTTATTTTCAATTCTGTGGCCTTACTTCTTATAAGACTATGCATAATAGAAATATGTCCTATCAACCGTCCCTCTTTAGTATAACGAGCAATAATCGGTCCTGATAATTCAATGATTTTTCCTATATCATGTAACAAAACACCAGCGATTAACAAATCCCGATCAACACTTTCATAAAGGGACGCAATAGCGTCAGCAAGTTTAGCCATCGATAAAGTATGAAATAATAATCCACTAGAATATTCATGATGATTACGAACTGCTGCTGGATAAACAACTAAGTCATTATAAGTATCTTTCACAATGCTATCTACTAATAAATGTAATTCGGCATCTTTAATAGAATCGACATAAAACGCTAATTGCTTTTCTAATTCACTTTTTTCAATTGGCGCGCTCATCACGAAATCTGAAGCTTCAAAACCATCAATAATAACTTGACCGCTTCCAACCTTTAATTGTAAACCTGTACGATAATTGATAACATCAGCCGTAATATCTACAATATTACCAGCTACAAATATCTCACGATCATTATCAGTAGCGTCCCATTTTTTTCCTTCAATAGTCCCCGTTTTATCTTGAAAAACAATTGTTAAATAAGGAATATTATTATTGGTCATTCCTTTTGTAACATTACTAACTAAATATGGCGAAGATATATGCTCATTTTCCATTAATTCATTAATCCATTTCATTATCGTTATCCTCCATCACTTGTTTGATTATATCATATGAAAAGCCTTTCCGCATCAACGAAGCTATAATTCTTTTATTGAGTTCATATCCCGAATACTTTTTGTGATATATTCGATAATATTTATTTTTTTCGACATGACATTTTTGTAATTCATCGTTTTCATTTGCACCTAAATTATGCTCTAGAATATATTGAATATCCTCTTTATTGAAACCACGCTTTTGTAATTCAAGTGATATATGCATGCTTTTACTTCTAAAATTTTCTTTTTCCCACTTTCTCATTAATATCGGAAAGAGTAATGATATCTTCTTTTTTTCATTTTCATCAGTAAACACGATATTAGCAATGATTTCCTCATCAACACCTTCTTGATGTAAAAAAGAAATGATATAGTCTTTTCCATATAATTTATAATCTAATTCTTCTTTGACTTCCTGAGCATATCGCTGATCATCAAGCAAACCTTGTTGACAAACAATTTCTATGATTTTTGATATATTATCCGAAGAAATCTTGCTTTTCTGTAGTCTTTTTTCAAAACTATGAATAGAATAATCTCTTCTTGATAAATAACTATAAGCTTTTTTTAAATCATTATTTAGACTATTTAATTGAATGATTTTATTCCATTCATCGATAGCGATTTCTTTACCTTCATATAAGTAAAAATCACTAAAAACGTCATAAGATAATGTTAATTTGTCAGTTTTATTATTAAAACAATAAAAAACATCAATGCTTTTTTTATTAATACTTATCTTTGTAATAACGTAGATATTTTCTTTCATTGATTTACCTCACTTTGTTTATCTGATAAATCATCTTTTTTCTTTGGCTTTACAAGGAAACGAATGATAAAGAACATTATTGGTAAAGGAATGATAGTCCCTAAAATATAGGCTATATTATGAGACCAACCAATCCAACTTTCAAAAACAAGGATACCAAGTTCTTGCATTAAAAAATTAGGAATGGAACTTAAGGGATATCTTAAAAATCTTTCCCATTTCCATGGAGTACGAAAGGCCATTATTGTCTGCGTGGTGTACGCAATCGGAAGGCCAAGTACAAAAGCAATAAGATAAGGATAGTCAAATTCAATAACAATGGGTGATTGTAAAATAACTAACTTCGGATTCCAATTAAATACTTTTTCAAAAAGAATATCGCGGAATATAAAAGATAAAATAATTCCTACAATGGTATTAATAGCCCCTGCAAAAAGAAAGCGAATAGCTTCCTTTTCCCACCAAAAAGCCATAAAATGTTTAACTTTTTGCCATAAAGATAGATTATTATTGCCATCCTTAGATAAATAAAATAATAATGCAGCAATTGTACCAACCGCTAATAAAAATAAGGCTATTATAATAATTACCATCTTACGAAGATTATAATTTAAACCAAGTAAAATAAATATAACATCAACTATGATAGTTATTGATAAGATAAAAATAATACCAAATAATGCTTGTTTTTTATCGGCAAAAAATGATTTGCTCATCGTACAATTCCCACCTTTCAAAAAAATAACTGTTTTTTTTATAATACACTTGTCAAAGCAAAAATAAAAGACTATCGTTTTTTATGTGTGTCAAGAATAATTATTGCCATTTACTTTATTAGCTCATAAAGTGCAAGAATTGAACATATTTTGTAGTTCTGTTTGGTTTTTCACCTTATTTGGTATAGAATACTTATTGGAGGTTTTTTTATGTTTGTCAACAATATTGGAACTTATGTAATGAACAATTATCAAAAATATAAATCTTATTTTTTACCGACATGTTTGGTTGTCGCCTTTTCTTTAGTGCTAGCGTATGTCTTGAATTTATTTTTTTCAGGACTATTTATCCTTGTTATTTTCTTTTTAGTTATCCCCTTACTTGGATGTATGATTATTAATAACGTTCAATATTCAGGTGGAAAAGAGTATTCATTAAAGGATTTTTATAAAGGATATCGCATTACCCTTTTACCGGGATTACATGGCTCATTTCGGATGATTAAATCATTTATTTACGCTTCATTAATAATGATTGGATGCTTTTCATTAATATATGAAGTGACATCTATTTTTACAAGTGTCATTGATCCTGAACTTATTAATTTGCTTAAAGCTGCAAAAGACAATAATGAAATATATAGTATTTTTGAAGCCTATTTGCAAGACCCTTCATCTGATTATTACATGTATTTATATAGTATTTTCTATTTAGTATCATTTGGTATCGCCCTTTTCTTCTTTATTCATTTTGTTTTACGATCAACGCCATTATTCTATATTCAAACAAATATGGGCTGTTCCAAAAAAGACGCTATATTCTTATATAAAAAAGTATATCCAACATACAAAAAATCACTGAATATGACTTTTTCTAAAATTGGATGGGCTTATTATTTAGTTTATCCTTTCAGTTTCGCTATTGGAGCTTTTATTGGATGGGCATTATTTAAAAATGTCACTCTTGCTATTCTTATCGCTATGTTGATTTCCCTTTTATGTTCATCACCTTTTTTAGCAATTTATTTATTAACTCAAGATTGCTTCTTCCGTCTCAATACTAGTACATATAAAATTGAAGCAAAGTTCCTTTTTGAAAAAGCCTTGCAAAATGTCGAACACGACACAAGAATCAGTGAAGATCAAAAAGAAATAATCAAGAAATTTTATTCTGAACAACTTATTGAAATTGAAAAATTAGAGGAATTAAAATCCTTATTAGATAAACAAATGGAAACAGATAATTCTAAAAATGATGATCAAAATAATGAAAAGCAATAAGCAAAAGAGCACTTATAAAAAAAGTACCTAATGCACCAGGTACTTTTTTTTCATTATTTATTAAATATATCTATTAGCTCATCAACAGTATAACATTCAGCACCATATACTTCCTTTAGATACTTTATGCCATAATCATAATCTTCTTTAGTAAAGGCGTTAGTGGCATCCGTTGCCACCCAAACATTATATCCTAAGCAATAAGCATCTGCGCTCGTATGACGAACACACATATGCGTATGAAGTCCTGTCATAATGACGGTATCAACATCAAGCTCATTAAGTAATAAATCTAAATCTGTATGAAAGAATCCACTATAACGTCGTTTAGGTACCACATAATCACTTTCTGATAAGTTTAATTCAGGAATTACTTCAGCACCTTTAGTCCCTTTAATAGCGTGGTCTCCCCATAATTTTAATTCATGATCAATTCCTTTAAGATGAGCATCGTTACAAAAGATAACCGGAACACCCGCTTTTCTAGCTTCATCAAGAAGTTTAGCTGTTTGCGATACAATTGCTAATCCTCGTTCACATTTTAAAGCCCCAGTTACAAAATCGTTGAGCATATCAACAACAAGTATTGCCATTTTATTTTTCATATAAATCTCCTTTGCATAAAGCATTATTGCTTTTTATTTATTATTAATAATTGATTTAATCTTTTCAATAATTAAATCGGTCGCTACATTGTGCGAAAAATCATTTGGAATGATTATATTAGCGTATCGTTTAGTTTGGCTAACAAAATGATGATACATCGGTTTTACTGTTGTTAAATATTGATCAATAATATGTTCGAAAGAACGACCCCTTTCAATCATATCACGCTTAATACGGCGAATTAAGCGTAAGTCTTCATCACATTCAACAAATATTTTAATATCAGCCAAATCTCTAATGCGTGCATCCTCTAGAATTAGAATACCATCTAAAATAATAACTTTTTTTGGTTCAACTATTTCATATTTATCACTTCTTGTTTGTAATACAAAATCATAAATAGGTTTACGAATAGCTTTACCATTTAATAAATCTTGTAATTGAGAAATAAGTAAATCATTTTCCAAACTTGAAGGATGGTCATAATTGGTCTTTCGTCTTTCTTCTAAGGTTAAATGTGACTGATCTTTATAATAATCATCATGTTTAATAACCGCAATATCTTGACCGCCAAGAGCCTCATATATTTCTTGAATAACGGTTGTTTTTCCACTCGCCGAGCCACCAGCCACAGCAATAACGATTGGCTTATCCATAAAATCACCCCAACGCTCTTATTATAATGAAATACCATGAATAATTAAAGGTATTTTAAATCCAATTGTTAGCTTTTTTTGAATCTAAAAAATTAAAAAAAGTTGTCTGAACCTATTCAGCTCGGCGTGGCAACTTTCACTAATATTATATTTAATTACAATAGAAAATTTAACAAAATGAAACTTATTGAAAGTTTTAACAAAAAATGCTACATTTGAAGTAACAAAACTATTCAAATATATTAAAAGGTAGGATTATGATATTCATTAGTTACGGACATGATGACCATGAAAAATTAATAAAAAGGTTTGCACAAGATCTTAAAGCTGAAGGATTTGAGGTTTGGATTGATTATGACGCCTTATTTGGCTCTAGTTTATGGGAGGAGAAAATCGAAAAAGGTATAGCGCAATCGTCTATAGTCGTTGTATTTATGACAGCACATTCGATGCGTAGACCCGACGGATACTGCCTAGACGAAATCAGTTATTCCCGCATGCTCAACAAAACAATAATGCCAATTAAAGTACAAGACGTTGCTCCACCAATATCCATTGCTCGTATTCAATGGATAGATATGAGCAATTATATAAATTCTAATGGAAAAATTAACGAAGATTATTATCAAAAACAAAAGGCAAATGTTATTAGTATACTACGTGGAGAAAAGAATCTTAGTTATGAAAGTGATTCGCAATATCTATTAAATCAAAAGCTTAATCCCTTGGATAATGAAAGTTATATACTTCCTATAAAGCGTTTTTTTGGACGAAAATGGCTATTTGATAGTTTTGAAAAATGGTTGGAATCCGAAAGCGAATCGAGGGTATTTTGCATCATCGGTCAAGCTGGTTCTGGCAAAACTGCGTTTGTTTCAAAATTGTGTGAAACACATAAGTCTGTTGTTGCGATACATTTCTGTAGATACAACAATGATGAACGTGCCAATCCTAAACGTGCTATTACCTCACTTGCCTACCATTTAAGCACTCAATTGCCAGATTATAAAGAACAATTATTACTTCTAAATGATTTAGACGATTTACAAGAAAAAAATGTTCACCGATTATTTGAGTATCTTTTTATTGAGCCACTTCAAAAAATCAAGAAGCGAAGTGAAAAGGTTATTTTAATTATTGATGCACTCGATGAAGCTACAAAAAATATGAGAAATGATCTTATCGACCTTATTATATCTGATTTTCAAAAGCTACCGAATTGGCTAAACTTTGTTGTAACAACTCGTCCTGAAATGGACATTGAAAGGAAATTAAAGCATTTAAAACCATTTGTTATCGATAATAGCTCGTCATCTAACCTAGACGATATTTATGGTTTTTTGTCAGTTAATCTCAAGCCGTTTTTAGTAGGAATTAAAAATGCCGATGACTTAATAAAAACAATTGTTAAAAAATCGCAAGGAATATTTTTGTATGCATCAGAAATTTTAAAATCGGTAGAAAGTGGTGTCCTTCGTATAGAAGATGCTGTAAATTTTCCTGATGGGTTAGCAAACATATACCTTAATTATTTTGAACGAATGTTTATATTGAATATGCAATACGACTACAAAACTGATATTCGACCACTTATGGAAGTAATTGCAGTCAGTCTTGAGCCATTGCATGAAGATATAATAAAAGATATTTTAAAAATTGATGATTATGATTTTGATGATATAAAAGAATATATACATGTTCTTTTCCCTTCAGAGCGCGGATATATCGAACCACTACATAAGAGTTTGAATGACTGGATAGTAGATCGCTCACTCAGTGGTCATTTTTCAGTAAGCGTTAAAAGAGCGCACGAACGATTATCGAATTACTTTTATAAAGTTCACGAAACGGGTAATGATACTTCATATATCATAAAGTATCTTACTAAACATTTAATCCGTTCAAATAATATTGAAATAGCAACTGCCGTTTTAAAAGATGCCGATATGTTATATAAGCGTATTAAATTGCAAGGACAAGATTCTGGAATAAGAGAGTATCTTAATAACTTAGTTGAACTTGATGAAATCTCTCACGAAAATGCTTTGGAAGTTTTGCGTTCTGATTGTTTTATCGCCATGTTCCGCAACAATCGAAGATATCTCTATAATGCGGGATTGTATTTCAAACTAAAAGAGTTAGGATTTGACGAAATACTTCCAGAATACGAAAAATTAGATATTGAAGTTTTAGTCGGTTGTGTGAATTATTTATATATAACTGAGCGATATAGTCAAAGCGAAGTACTTGCGCGTAAATTAACACAAAACACTTACGACGCTAAGTATAACGGACTTATATCAGAAGTAGAAAATGAGATAGCATTAAGTTGTCGAAAACTCGTTCGTTTCGATGATGCTCTTGAGCACTGTAATTATGTTTGCAAATTCGGAAAAGATAATGCTGATTACTATGAAGTCGCGTTAGCGCATCAAACAATTGGTAAAATACTATATCATCGTTGTATATGGAATGAAGCATATTCTGAACTATGCGAAGCAGTGCATTTATTAGAACAATCAATACCTTTAACAACAGATAACGACTATATTAAAATGCTAAAATTATATGTCGCCGCTTTCGAGCGCGAGGTTGCTTTATCCATGGTATGGAAAAAAGACATTACCGTTGCAAAGCGCCATCTCGCTCACGCTGGCGAAATATATGACGAACTAAAGGCTATTGATAGATATCATATAAGATATCTTTATGTTGATATGTTTGCGGAAACAGTGAGAGGTAATTATGAATTCGGTATAGAATTATACCCACAACTTTTAAAAGAAGCTGTCAGCAAGTATGACAAAAGTCAAGTAGAATTTTACTATGCGATATTACTATATCTTAAAAATGATATAGAGCAAGCCAAAAAACATATCAATTTAGCGCAAGAGATTGTTTCCCATATCGATGCTCTTATAGAATCATCTGTAATAAATGTATTGAAAAAAATAATTTTCGGTATGACAATGACAGAAGTTAAGCAATCAATCGATAAAATAGAAAATAAAGACATAAAAAACTGGACCAATTTCGTGTGCGATTTTATTACTTGTTTAAAGATGGAGAATAAAAATGACATTTAAATTGATTGCTGTCGATATGGATGGCACTTTGCTAAACGATAAAGGTATAATAACGCCACATACCATAGCCGCTATTAAAGCGGCCATAGATAAAGGAGTTATTTTTACAATATCAACTGGTAGGCCAATACAAGGTGTAGATAAATATAATGATATACTAGATTTAAAAGCACCTATAATTACATACAATGGCGCAATGATTGTGCAGTCTGATACTCATGAGATTTTATTTTCAAAGACGCTTTTGTATAATGACGCTATGGATATAATGAAAATAGGAAATGAAATTGGCATAACAATGCTCGTGTGGGCGAACAATAAGTTATACTGCAATTTTTTTAATGAAAAAGTGGATGACTACAAAAAACTTTCTAATGTAGAACCGATATTAATAGATGATTACAATACACTTGCAAAATCAGGTATAACTAAGATTTTGTGGTATGAACAATCTAATGTTATTTTAAACTTACAACATGGATTAGAAAAAATAACATTTGAAAAAGTTACATATTGTACTTCTAAACCTACATTTTTAGAGTTTTTCAATAGTGAAGTTTCAAAAGCTAAAGCAATGAAAATAATAGGAGAAATATATAATATTAAGCGCGACGAAATGATAGCTATAGGCGATGGCTATAATGATTTACCTATGATAGAATTTGCTGGGCTCGGAGTGGCAATGGAAAATGCTCCCGAAGGCGTAAAACAACATTCAGACTATATAACTACTAAATCAAATAACTCTGATGGTATAGCGGAAGTCATTGAAAAATTTGTCCTTTAAAAAAGCTAGGAGGTATTAGTATGATACATAAAATGAACCTTTGGGATGAACCATTTCAAAAAATCAAGGAGAAGACCAAGACAATCGAAATGAGATTATATGATGAAAAACGTTCATTAATTTCTATTGGTGATACGATAGAATTCTCCAATATAACAAATAATGAAATATTAGTGTGTACCGTCACCAACTTATACAAATATAAAGATTTTGAAGAACTTTATAAACATCATGACAAAATCACTATCGGTTATTCAGAAAATGAAATAGCCAATCCGATGGATATGTATAAATATTATAGTTCCGAAAAAATAGAAAAATACGGCGTTATTGGAATTGAAATAATTGTAAAATAAAAAGCCCGAATTTTACCGGACTTTTGTATGCTTTTTGGTAATCCCGTTGATGTTAAAGACGAACTATTTAATTCATCAAAACTTACGGTTTTGGATTGATTTTTGTAGTTGAAAGTGATTATAAAGTGGTCGTCATAGAGATAAATCGAATTTACAAAGCCGTCAATCAAGCATTGTTTGCCTTCGTTAATGGTGAGGCCTAACTTGCGGTAATTATAGAGGGAGTACAAAATCTATTCTTTTAAAAGAAGCGGATTTTTGACCTCGGCTTAAAAAGTTCAATTTCAAGGTTTTCTTCTGTTCCTATAAATCGTCAAGTACCTTTTTCGTAGCTTGCGAGAAAATGCCTTGTGACATAGCTTCTATAAGGTTATTCAGTTTTTTCTCAACCTCGGCAATCTGTGCCTGAATTTAAACAGAAGCGTGCGTTTCGGAGTATTGCAAATCGAAGATACGGTCTACCAATTCTTCAATCACATCATCCTCGCTTCTGTGCATAGCAGGAGCTTTTTTGTTACGCTTCATACGGGCTTGTATCTTATTTAAAATATCCTCGTCAACGATAGCGGGCATTCCATTGGGAATAACTACGTCACCGAATTTGTATTCGCCTATTACCTCAATGCCATTATATTTCGCATAATCAAGACACTCACGAAGCTAACCTTATTTTTGTATATCACATTTTGTAAATCAAAAATGCTACTAAAGCCAATACCAAACTCGCCAAAGTGCCTAACAAATATTTGTTTCTGAAATCAATTTTATCTTTCAAATCGCTTGATCTTGCCCAAGTTTTAACGGTTATAATGATTGCAATGGCGGCAAAATCGCCGAAGCAAGCAAAAATCGTTGCTTTTTCAAAACGCAACGTAAATAAATTGCGTTTTCGATTTCCATATTATGAAAATTTTTCTCGTATAGTTCTTGATTAACACTTTATTTTTTTGTTTTCTGTTCCTCCAATAGTGATAACAAGTCTTGTTTGAGTTTGGCGTTTACCTTTCGGCTTTTAACTGTCCGTATATAGTGAGTGGGTATAATATTTTTACAACAAACCCACGGAAGGCAAAAAATGAAAATAAATGAATGGCTAACAATCTGGCTCGGTAAATATGTCAAACACACTGTAAAATTAAGAACATTTATTAAATACACGGAAATATGTGAAAGCATATTATCCCTATACTCGGGAGAGTACGAATTGCAAGAGCATTGTTGCCCGTCATTCAAAAGCTCTTTAAGGACGAATAGACACAAAAGACTTTTGAACAATGGCAAGCAAAACGGAAAACAAAATTAAATAATAAAAAGTCGAAAAAAAAACCCTTGATACCAATGGAATAATATCGCAAATGGCGGATAAGGATTTACCATCAGCCCATAAAAAACGGCAGGCATACGGATTTGCTCAGTATGCCTTTTTCTTTTATCAATATGGATAGTTGAAATAAACGAAAAAAAAGAATCCGTCTCCTAATGGAAACGGGTTCGCCTTTAACTTGTTTGGTGATCCTTAGGAGGCTCGAACTCCTATTCTTCTCCTTGAGAGGGAGACGTGTTAACCAGTTCCACTAAAGGACCATGCACTGCATATTTTATCGAATATGCAGTAAAATTACAAGATTATTTTTTTAGTTCAATAATGGTATTGATACGTCTTGATACTTCTTCCTTACCTAGTATTTGTAAAATCCAATATAAATTAGGTGATTGTTTCGATGTCGTAAGAGCAATTCGTATCATTTCGGCAACATCACCAATATGTCCAATATATAAATCTTTATTTTGTTTATATATTTTACCACTAGGAGCGAAGTGATGCTTTTCACCTAAAACTTTTAATGATTCAAACCAAGTTTTTTCATCTAAATTAGCGTCATAAGTATCAACGAATTCACGAAGAACATCATAAATTACTTCTTTAGCAATTAATGGATTCCAAGGTAACTCATTAGCGAGCATTGAATCATAGTAAGAGCGATAAAAGAAACGATTCAATTTTAATAAATCCGAATATCTTTCATAATCTTTGCGGGGATTTTCTTTCTCGCGCTCAATATTCATGATTTTTTCAAAATACTCGGGATCTGACTTAATAATGCTAGCTAATTCTTCATCATGCTTTTCTGCCCACGCAAGAGCTTCAATAGTTAATTGATGTGCTGTTCTTTTAGACAAACGTTCTTTCGCAAAGTAATTCAATTTCATCATATCAAATAAAGCACCATCTAAAGAAATTTTATTAAATGTGAGAATGAAATCTTCCATTGGAACATCCGAATTTTTATTACGCCACTCTTCAAAATTAGAATTGGCAATAGTCATAAGATATTCTAATAGAGCATCTGCTGGATATCCATCATTAATAAAATAAGAGACCGCTGCTTCATTATCTTTTCGTTTTGACAATTTTCTACGACATCCATTATCCATTTTCATGATTACAGGAAGATGCGCATAATCAGGACGTTTAAACTCTAAGGCATCAAATAATTCTAAATGAATTGGTAAAGAAGATATCCATTCCTCACCACGAGTAACAGTTGTGGTATGCATCAAGTGGTCGTCGATAGCGTGCGCAAAATGATACGTTGGTAAACCATCACTTTTCAAAATTACAATATCTAAATCATTTTCAGCAATTTCTAAAGTTCCTCTAATTAAATCATGGACTTTTATTTTACGTAAATGATTGCCCATACTCTTAAATCTAATAACATAAGGCACACCGTTCTTAATTTTCTCTATTGCCTCATCTACACTTAAAAAGCGACATTTGGCATATTGTTGATAATATCCAGGAATTAATTTATTACGTTCTTGCATGCTACGTAATTCATCTAAATCTTGAGATGTACAAAAGCATGGATAAGCACGTCCTTTTTTAATTAATTCTTTAATATATACCTTGTAAATATCAGCACGATGCGATTGAGCATAAGGACCATAATTTCCTTCTTCATGATCTCCATAATAACCTTCATCAGGAACAATTCCAAATACTTTTAATTGGTTTAACAATTCTAATCCTGATCCTTCGATTTCTCTTTTAGTATCCGTATCTTCTAAACGAATATAAAATACTCCATTACTTTGTTTTGCTAAACGATAACCTATCATTGCTGTAAACAATGAACCAGTATGTAAAAAACCAGTAGGAGAGGGGGCAAAACGAGTAACGTATGCGCCTTCTGGTAAATCACGTGCTGGATATTTTTTTTCTAATTCTTCCACTGAAGTTTGAACTTCAGGAAATATTAATTCTGCTAAATCTAATGTTGTAGCCATATATAATCGACCTCGCTATCGAATATAGTTTATCATATAAAAAAAGAATTTCATCAAAAATAATAAAAATGTCTTGAATTTTGTTTTCATTATGGTATTATAAATAGGCACGCAGGTGTAGTTCAGTGGTAGAACACTACCTTGCCAAGGTAGTTATGCGGGTTCGATTCCCGTCACCTGCTCCATTGATCCGTAGATTAAGTTCGATTCTTTTTTTGGAAGTTTCGAACTTTTTTTATTCTTATATAAAAAAATTGTTGCGTCAAAAACACAAAAAGTTCGAATCTTAAATAATTAATCGATAGGAGGTTCGAATATGGAATGTAATATATATTTAAAAGAGTTCAAAATAGATCTTGTTAAACAATATTCTAAATGGCAAAATGAAAAAAAATAAAGAGTATGGAGTAGCAAAGCTCATCCTAACGAGATTGAAAATGTTAAAGAATCATATTTTGTTATGGAAATACTTTCACCAATAACTGATGATGAATATTCTTTATATTTATTTAGAATACTACCTTACTTTAAAAGATTACTCTATTTTGGAGTGTTAAAATCTAAAAGTTACCTTTCATTTTATACATATATTATGAAAAGCAAATATAACAATTGCATATTTTTGATATCTTGTTTCAGTATAAACTGCATATTTTTGATAGTTCTTTTTTACATAAATTGCATATTTTTGATAGTTTTGGTATAATCTAAACAGGAAAGGATGTGCGTATCATGAGAAGAGAAATGTATAATGAACTATTAAATTGGAAAAATAATCCAAATAAAAAGCCATTAATAATTTTTGGAGCAAGACAAGTTGGCAAAACATATTTGATTAATGAATTTGGCAAAAACAATTATGATTATGTATTCTACATTAATTTTGAATTTGATATTAATGCTAAAAAAATATTTGAAGGTAATTTAGATATTAAAACTTTATTATTTCAATTATCTGCATATAATACTAATATTCCCATAATTGAAAGAAAAACATTACTCTTTTTTGATGAAGCACAGAAATGTCCTCAAGTATTAACTGCTTTAAAAGCATTTGCAATTGATAATAGATTTGATGTAATCGTTAGTGGCTCTATGCTTGGCATTATTATGCAAGAAGTATCATCTTTCCCTGTCGGTTATATTGAAAGGCTTTATATGAGACCAATGTCATTTAAAGAATTCTTATGGGCAAATAATTATTCTGATGAAATGATTGAAGGTTATAAAGAATATTTTAATAAAGAAATACCATTACCATCATTAATTCATGATAAATTGAATGAATTATTTTTACATTATGTTGTGATTGGTGGAATGCCAGAAGCAGTTAAAGCATATATCGACACTTCCAATTTATATAATGTGCTAAAAGTGCAAAGAAGAATTATAGATGATTATAAAGATGATATTGCCAAATACTCAACCAAAACAATGAAAGAGAAGGTTAGAGAATGCTTTGAATCTATACCAGATCAACTTGCCAAAGATAATAAGAAATTTCAATATAAGATTATTAGACAAGGTGGAACTGCTAGATACTATGGAAACTCACTTGCTTGGATATTAGATTCAGGACTTGGAATTAAAGTGAATAGATTAAAAACTTTTGATATTCCATTAAGAGCATATAGAGATTCTAATGCATTTAAGTTTTATTTAAATGATACAGGTTTATTACTTGCTTTTTACAAAGAAAACTTGAGTAATGAAATTATAAATGGATATTTAGGGATATTTAAAGGTGGCATTTTTGAAAATATCGTAGCACAATGCTTAATTAATAATGATTTAGACATTTATTATTATCAAAAATCAGACAACTTAGAGATTGATTTCATTACTTGTCTTGATAATAAAATTATACCAATCGAAGTTAAATCAGGAAAAAACACTAGAGCAGTAAGTATCAAAAATATTGTAGAAAAAGAAAATTTGGATTACGGAATCATTTTATCAATGAATAATTTAAATTGTATTAATCCAAAAATTAAGTACATTCCTTTATACATGACAATGTTTTTAAAGAATTAACATAACCGCAATTTATTATTCTACAAAATTATTGTTTTCGTTTTTTCAACTTCTTTTCTTGTCTATTGTAATCTTTTCTTTGCTAACGAAGGATTATATGTAACAATTCGTTTCTCTTTAACCGTAAAATATGCATTCTATAAATTATTATGATATAAAAACAATGATTCCCCAAAACGATAATTTATTTGACTTTGGGGAATATAAAAAAACTGACTTTAGGAGATAACCCTATTTTGGGGTGTTAAAACTCAAAATTCAATAACATATCTAAGTCGTGTTTTTTAAGGAATAAATTACCTAGTTTTGATATACCAAGCACTTCCTTAATTTTTAAGAATGTTTCACTTTTAGTAGAGTTATTGATGTATATTATAGATTATATTCATATTTATTCATTCTACACGTTGCTTTCTTTTTACAGCCATCACAAGTA
>CAZJKC010000002.1:0-63549 GCA_964546565.1 uncultured Staphylococcaceae bacterium
TATTTCCTTAATTATTTTGCAATTATTAGCTTCATTTAATGTGCTAATCTATAATGTATGAAGAAAAGAAACTATTCCTATCAATTGTTTTCGTAACTACATCTGGCATTCCACCATTATAAATCATTTCAAAAACTTGTCTAACGTCCACTTTTGAATTTATTTGTTTTTGTTTTAAGCTTTCAATTCGCGGATTAAATACCAATGACTCATTATTAAGAATCTCACTTAAAGATAGCGAATATAAGCTTAAAACACCTATTCTTCCCGCAAGGGATTCGCTAACATCTTTCATTAATTTAAATTGTTGTGAACTTGTTAACCAAAATAAAGGTTTATTTTGCACATTATTTCTTAAGTTTATTATTCTATTTTCATCAATTATTATTTTAAGAAAAGGAAGTAAATTAGGAGCATATTAAATTTCATCAATAAGTAAAGGATACGAGTATTGTTCTAAAAAATATTTAGGATCAGTTAACGCAAGATTTCTAACATCTAAATCATCTAATGTAACATAATCCATATTGTTATTTTTAATAAACTGTAATAAAGTCGATTTCCCAACTTGTTTTGCTCCAGTTAAAACTATTATTGAGAATTCAGAAGATAACTTCTTAATTGTACTCTCAATTGATCTTTTTATATACATAAAATCACGACCTTTTTGGAATGCAATTACATTTTAGTCGAACATTTTTTGTCAATGTATAGATTGATTTGATTTTTATTGATAAATACTTTGTTAGCTTCGAGAATTATAAAAAACCACCGGAGCCTGAACTCTGATGGTTGATTTACTTATTAGTATTTATTTATCGTGGGAAACGATCTCTTTTATCATTGTAATGTGTGTGCAATAATTCATGAGCACGATGACCATTAGGCTCACCTAAATAATCTTTATATAATGCTTTGATTTGAGCATTATGATGTGATTGACGAATTGGTAATGATTCATCTTCTTCATATAATGTTGCCGCACGCTTTTGACGATAAGTATCTAAGATATCTAAATCTTCGTTTTCCAAGAAGCATGGTTGAACAAGTGGTTGACCACCACCATTGATACATCCGCCTGGGCATCCCATAATTTCAATAAAGTGATATTTACTCTTGCCCGCACGAATATCGTCTAATAATGGTTTAGCATTTTTCATACCACTAGCTACAGCGACATTAATCTTTGTACCATTAATATCAATTGTTGCTTCTTTTAATCCTTCTAAACCACGAACATCTTGGAATTCGATAGCGGCATGGTCTTTACCTGTTAAAGCATAGTATGCAGTTCTTAAAGCTGCTTCCATAACACCGCCTGTCGCGCCAAAAATGACGCCCGCACCCGTATATTCGCCTAATAAATCTTGATCAAATTCTTCATCAGGTAACTTACGGAAATTGATACCAGCACGTTTAATTAATTTAGCTAACTCACGTGTCGTTAAAACAGCATCAACATCTTTTAAACCATCAGCATTACGTAATTCTTCACGTTCTTTTTCATATTTTTTAGCGGTACATGGCATAATTGAAACAACAAAGATATCTTTAGGATCAAGGCCATTCTTTTCAGCAAAATATGACTTGATAATTGCGCCTTCCATTTCATGTGGTGATTTGCAAGATGATAAATGATTTAATATATCACCATAATAATATTCAGCATAATTTACCCAACCTGGTGAACATGATGTAATCATAGGTAAGGCTCCACCATTTTTAAGACGGGCTAATAATTCATTAGCTTCTTCCATAATAGTTAAATCCGCACCGAAGTTGACATCATAAACACGATAGAAACCTAGACGATGTAAAGCCGCAACCATTTTCCCAGTCACACGTGTTCCCACAGGATATCCAAATTCCTCCCCGAGAGCGGCACGAACCGCTGGAGCCGCTTGAACGATAACTTTTTTACCAGCTTTAAAGGCCTCATCAACAAGATTAATCTCGCTTTTTTCCATTAAAGCACCGGTTGGACAAACAGTTACACATTGTCCACAAAGAAGACATGGTGATTGACCGAATGAGCGATTAAAGGCTGGTCCTACAATGGTTTTAAAGCCACGATTCTCAAAGCCAAGAATACCATTACCATGAGCTTGTTGACAACGAACAACGCAACGTCCACATAAGATACATTTACTCGTATCACGAATTAACGAAGGCGTTACATCATCATATGTAGTTGGTGATTTTTCGCCAGCAAACATTCCTGGACGAGCACCAACTAAATTAGCTACATGTAATAATTCACAATGTTCAGCTTTTTCACATTGTAAACAAGATTGATTGTGATTTGATAATAATAATTCAACATTAACACGACGCGCCGCAGTGGCTTTAGGAGTAGAAATATTGATTTCCATTCCTTCATTAACCGGATAAACACAAGACGCAACTAAACCTCTTGCTCCTTTAACTTCTACTAAACAAACTCGACACGAACCTCTTGAGCAATCACCATGATGGTAACTACATAATGAAGGAATTTCATAGCCGCATTGACGTGCAGCTTCAAGAATTGTTAATCCTTCTTCAACTTGATAGGAGTGTCCTTCAATTTTAATATTAACTTTTGCCATTGATATCTCCTCCTTATTCCTTAACAATCGCATGGAATCTACATGATGAAATGCACATTCCGCATTTAATACATTTTGTTTGATCGATAACAAATGGTTCTTTGCCGACTACACCCGTAATCGCATTAACTGGGCATTGACGTGCACATAAACTACATTTCTTACATGCATCAGGTTTAATAACATAACGCATTAACTTTTTACAAACTTTAGCTGGACATTTCTTATCAACTATATGAGCAATATACTCATCACGGAAATGTGCAAGAGTGGATAGAATTGGGTTAGGAGCCGTTTGTCCTAAACCACATAATGATCCATCTTTGACAGATTGAGCTAATTCTTCAAGAGCCGCTAAATCTTCCATGGTTCCACGTCCATCGGTAATTTTATTTAAAATTTCTAACATTCTCTTGGTACCAATACGGCATGGAGAACATTTTCCACAAGATTCATCGCAAATGAATTCTAGATAGAATTTAGCAACATCAACCATACAGTTGTCTTCATCCATAACAATCGCACCGCCCGAGCCCATCATTGAGCCTAACGCGACAAGATTATCAAAATCGATTGGTGTATCTAAATATTCTTTAGTTAAACAACCACCTGAAGGTCCACCTGTTTGAATGGCTTTAAATTCTTTACCATTAGGAATACCGCCACCGATATCATAAATTAATTCACGAAGCGTTGTTCCCATAGGAATTTCAACTAAGCCAACATTGTTAATTTTTCCACCGAGAGCAAACACTTTAGTACCTTTTGATTTTTCTGTTCCAAATGAAGCAAATTTCGTTGCTCCTTCTCTTAAGATATAAGGAACACAAGCCAATGTTTCAACGTTGTTAATAATCGTTGGTTTTTCCCATAAACCTTTAACAGCTGGGAATGGTGGACGAGGACGAGGCATACCTCTTTGACCTTCAATAGAATTGAGAAGAGCTGTTTCTTCACCACATACGAAAGCACCAGCACCTAAACGAATATGAACATTGAAAGAGAATCCCGTTCCTAAAATATTTTCACCTAACAAGCCAAGTTCTTTTGCTTGTTTAATAGCAATGCGTAAACGATTAACCGCGATAGGATATTCAGCACGAACATAGAAATAACCATTTTTCGCCCCGATTGCGTATCCAGCAATCATCATACCTTCAATAACATTTAAAGGATTGCCTTCTAAGATAGAACGGTCCATAAAGGCACCTGGGTCACCTTCATCACCATTACAAACAACATATTTTTCATCATTGTCTTGAGCGTAAGCAAATTGCCATTTACGACCAGTTGGGAAGCCACCGCCACCACGACCACGTAATCCCGCATCAAGGACTTCTTTAATGACATCTTCCCTTTTCATTGATAAGGCACGAACTAATCCTTGGAAAGCTCCTTCACCAAGGGCTTCATTAATATCTTCAGGATTAATTTTTCCACATCCATGTAAAGCGATACGGACTTGTTTTTTATAGAAATTAATATCGTCTTGTTTAGCGACCTTTTCTTTGGTGGCGGGATCAACAAAGAGCAATCTTTCCACTACTTCATGACCAATAATATCCTTTTCAAGTATCTCTTCAACATCTTCAATTTTAACTAAACGATAAAGAGTATCTTCAGGATAAATCTTAACGAATGGTCCTTGTGAACAGAAGCCAAAACAACCAACATGATTAACAGTAACAACATCCTGTAATCCTTTTGCAACAATTAATTCTTCAAATTTTTCTTTTATTTCATGAGAATGGCTTGATAAACAACCCGTTCCACCACAAAGAACAATTGCTCTTTTGCCATCGGTACTAGAGAATTTTTGTTCTAAACAATGTGAACAACTTTTAATTTTCTCTTGAAATTCTTCCATTGTTCGAATCATTATAAATCTCCTCCTTGCTTTCTATATTCATTAACGATATTAGGAACATCATTAACCCCAACTTTTGGATAAACTTTGCCATTAATTGTAACGGCAGGAGCAATACCACAAGCGCCAATACAACGTAAAGCATCGATGGTGAATAAACCATCTTCCGTTGTTTCTCCTGGATTAATTCCTAATAATTCTGAAAATTTGTCAATGATTTGTTGCGCACCTTTAACATAACATGCCGTACCTAAACAACATCCCACCACAAATTTTCCTTTTGGTTTCAAAGAAAAGAATGAATAGAAAGTTACGACACCATAAATTTCCGCAACTGAAATACCTGTTTTTTCAGAAACAAGTTCTTGTACTTCTAAAGGTATATATCCATACTCCTTTTGAATGTCACTTAAGATCATCATTAAAGGGGTTTCTTCTCCCCGATAACGCTCAATGATCTCATTAATTTGCTTAATAGCATTTTCACTTAAATGAGCCATATTTGCCCTCCTATTTAAAAATTAAGTTCCTTTTTATTTTATATAAAATAAATACATATTTCAATATTTAAAGCTAATACTTTAAAACTAACATATAATATCTCTTAAAAAACCACCGAAAAACACTTTTCGATGGTTGATTTTCATATAAATTTATACCGCAATGGCAGTTTAATAATTTTTTATTGTATGTGCTGTAATTTATCAATGATTTCCATAGCAACATCATTTAGCATTTTAGTTAGTCCCATTTCATAATCAAGACCAGTAAAGCCTGCTTTTGTTACCACAATCACAGCTGTTTGATCGCTATAAGTCGACCAAAATGCATCATAACCTTTGTCAATTAATCTATCGCAAAGAAATTGGATTTTTCCTTGCATCGCCGCTGTTTTTTGTTTACCTAAGACAACGGACACTTCAATATTGCCATAACGAGAAATAGTGACATCACAAGCTCCGCCATCCCATTCACCAAGGGCAAACGATAATTTTCTATTTAAAGAGCAACTTAATCCATTAGATGCTCCATAACGAAGAGTATCACCTTCTAATAATTCAGAAAGTTCGCATCCCCCAAAAAAAGATCTAGAAAGAATTGCTTTAATGCGACCTTTTTCCATTTTAATATTAATTTCATCTTTGTTTTTTGAACCAAATAAACCCATATTATTCTCCTTTGTTTTTGTTAGTAAAATTATAATAATATAGAATTAATAAAAAGTAAATGCACTTAATTTAATAATTCGCTCAAAATAACCATTATTTGTAATAATAATTCATAAATAAAATCATTTAATAATAGAACTAACGTCTTTAATAAAATAAGTCATAACACTATTTAATTCAAAATGTTTCTTTTGCTTTAATTGCATGTTAATAAATATCATTTTTAAAGCTTAAAATTCTTTACTAATTGGCCAAGTTTTTTAACATCAGCAGCATATTGCTTAGTTGGTTCTTCTTTAAATGGATCTAATAATGGTAAAACCATTAATTCATTTTCATAACTTAAAGCAATACACATTTTATTTTGAATAATACTAATAGCCACATCAACTAAATGCTCATTAGGCTCAAACGCTAATAAAGCATCAACAAATTTTTTATTAAAAATTGTTTTTACTTGTGAATCGTTACTCCAAACAATAAAACGTTCACCTAAAGACAAGCCTTCAACTATATCAAGACCATCAATATCATTTGGACCAGAACCATTATCTTGTTTAGGTTTGATATAAATAATCGTCTTATGTTCATAAGCAGTTGGTAAATCAATCATAAAGTATTTACCTAAGAAACATACATCATCTTTTTTATCAACTTTAATTTTCGCTACACAATCCGCCGCTTTAAAGTGATAATTGCCAATCTCACCGCGCACAATATTACGACTACCAACATGACTAATACCTTTAATAAATCCCGAGTCAGGGAATTCATTATCCGCTAATTTATCTTCCACACAATACTCAAGATTATGAAATTCTTCATAATTGAAAACATAATCATTCGCAATCGTATAATATTTGGAAATATAATCTTGGATTCGAGCATCCATATCTTTTTTTACACGTGCTGAATAAATATAAAGCACAACCAAAACAGCCGCTACAAGGACAATAGCGATTCCAAAATGTGCACTAAGCGTTAAAAAAACAGCAATACAAATAAAACCAACGACAAGCAGTAAAATAGTATTTGTTTTTCTTTGTTTTTTATAAAAAGCATCAAATTCCCGACGATTTTCTTCAATAAAAGATAAAGATGGTTTCTTTTCTTCAACAATAGTTTCATCAACCTCTTCTTGGGCCTTTTCTAATTCTACATTTGGCGTCTCTTCTACTTCTTTTAATTTTTCATTTTCACTCATGAACATCATTTCCTTTCTTATCAATGTACTTAATAATATAAATAAAATCGCTAAATAAATCAACGTTATGACCATAGCAATAACTATTCTAATAACCTCTTAGACAGCGAAAAAATACTATTTCTTTTATTTAACTAGACACTTATTATTCAATGTCAAATTTTCGACAAATATTGATATTTTTTTAGCACTCTTTGCTTGACAGTGCTAAAAATGGTAACTATAATATGTTTAGAATTGAAAAAAGGAGGCTTTTTAAATGAAAGAAACGAAGAAATTTAAAACTGAGTCGAAACGATTACTCGACTTAATGATCAATTCAATTTACACAAATCAAGAAATATTTTTACGAGAATTAATATCGAATGCAAGTGACGCTATGGACAAACGCCATTATCTATCATTAACCACCGAAGAGATTAAAGATGCCACTAATCCCGAGATACGACTTGTTCTCGATAGTAAAAACAGAACCATCACTATTATTGATGATGGTATTGGTATGACCCATGATGAATTAATCGATAATTTAGGCACTATAGCGAAAAGTGGTTCACGCGAATTTATGCAAAAAATGGAAGAAGCGGCACAAAACAAGCAAGAAATCGATATTATTGGACAATTTGGTGTCGGCTTTTATAGCGCATTCATGGTCGCTAAAAAAGTAGTTGTTGAAACCAAATCCGTTAAAGAAGATAAAGCTTATCGTTTTACTTCCACGGGTGAAGAATCTTATAGCATTGAAGAAATTACCAAACAAAAAGAAGGAACAAAGATTATTCTTTTCTTGCGTGATGAAACAGAAGATACCCATTATGACGAATATCTTGCCAACTGGAAAATTGAATCATTAGTTAAAAAATACAGTGACTATATTCGTTACCCAATTCGTATGGAAGTCGAAGAACAAATTCCTGAAAAAGATGCTGAAGGGAATATTATTGAAGACAAATATCAAAAACAAATTGTCGACAAAACTCTTAACTCGATGATTCCTATTTGGAAGAAAAACAAAAAAGATGTTACCGATGAAGAAAAGAATGAATTTTATAAAAATAAATTCAACGATTATGATGATCCCTTAATCTCTATGTTTTTCCATGTTGAAGGTTTATTATCCTATGACTCGTTACTTTATATACCAAGTCATTCGCCTTTTGATCTTTATAGTGAGAAATACGAAAAAGGTCTCCAATTGTACACTAAAGGTGTTTTCATTATGGAAAAAGCAAAAGACTTAATTCCTGATTATTTAAAATTTGTAAAAGGTCTTGTTGATTCTAGTGATCTATCATTAAATATTTCACGGGAAATGCTTCAAAAAAGTGCCGATTTGCATCGTATTGCGCAAAATCTTGAAAAGAAAATCATTAATGAATTAACAAAATTAAAAGATGATGATTTTGATAAGTACTTAAAATTCTTTAATATATACGGTACTCACTTAAAATATGGCATTTATGAAAGTTATGGACAAAAGAAAGATTTACTCAAAGACTTATTAATTTATGAAACCCTCAATAGCGATAAAATGCTTTCTTTAAAAGAATACATCGAGCAAAAATCTGAAGAACAAAAAGATATCTACTATGTTATTGGTTCATCAAAAGACCAAGTTAAACTATTACCACAAATGGACGCTGTCATGAAAAAAGGCTATGATGTCATAATTTTGAAAGATGATGTTGATGAATTTGCCTTAATGATGATGCATGATTATGATGGTGTGGAATTTAAAAACGTCAGCGAAGCCAATCTTGATATTATTAGCGAAGAGGAAAAAGATGAAATCAATAAACTCGCAGAAACTAAAAAAGACTTCCTTGATAGTTTAAAAGAAGCTCTAAAAGACAAGGTTAGCGATGTTCGCTTCTCAACACGATTAATCGATTCTCCTGTTTGTTTAGTTAGCCAAGAGGGCGGCTTATCATTAGGTATGGAAAAAGTCTTAAGACAAATGCCAAATGGTCAAGATGCTTCCGCAACAAAAATCTTAGAGATTAATCCTCATCATGATTTAGTAACGGCTTTAGAATCACTATCAAGTAATACTGATGATTTAAAAGAATATGCTGCTGTCTTATATGACCAAGCTTTACTAATTGAAGGATTGCCATTACAAGATCCAACCGCTTTTTCTAAATCAATTGCGAAATTAATGATTAAAGCAACAAAACAATAAATATTAAAATAATTACATTTAAAACTGTTAAGAAGCATTATTCTTGACAGTTTTTTATTGATTGTTGGTTTCAAGATGTGATACAATCATTTCGTAAGAAGTCGGTAAACCGCAAAATTACTAAATGAGGTGAATATATGATTGAAATTAATAGGGATTATTATTTAAAACAATTAATAAGCAAAAAAAATAATGGCATGATTAAAATAATTACTGGCATTAAAAGATGCGGAAAAAGTTATTTATTATTTACACTATTTTATAAACATTTACTCTCATGTGGTATAAATAAAGATCATATTATTACCCTTTCTCTTGACGATGATGAAAATGAAGAACTCTTGAATCCAACGAAGCTTTCACAATATCTCAAATCACAAATTACTGACAATGAGACATTTTATATTCTCTTAGATGAAGCGCAATTAGCGATAACACAAGAAGAATACAAAGGAAAAGGAATGGTTAAACTATACGGTATTCTCAATAGTCTTTTAAAGCGAAATAATATTGATATTTATATAACTGGTAGTAACTCTAAGTTTTTATCTTCCGACATTCTTACAGAATTTCGCGGTCGTGGTGATGAAATTAGAGTTCATCCATTGTCATTTAAAGAATTCATGTCTGTATATCCTCAGGATATATATTCAGGATATCGTGATTACTCCTTATATGGAGGACTTCCGTATATAACAACACTAAATGATTCGGAAGAAAAGATTAAGTATTTAAATAATCTTTTTAAAAATACCTATTTAAAAGATATTATTGAAAGACATGATTTAAAAGGCGATATCGTTATGGAAACTTTAGTTGATGTATTATCTTCAGACATATCTTCACTAACTAATCCTACTAAAATCGCTCATACATTTGTTTCTCATTCGATTAAAACTAACGCTAATACTATTTCAACATACATTGATTATCTCATTGATGCCTTCATTATTTCCAAAGTTCAAAGATACAATATAAAAGGTAAAAAATATATCGGATCCCCCTTAAAATACTATTTTGAAGATATAGGATTACGAAATGCTCGCCTTAATTTTCGGCAAATTGAGCCAACTCATGCCATGGAAAACATTTTATACAATGAACTCATTATCCGTGGCTTCAATGTCGATGTTGGCGTAGTCGAAAAACACACAAAAAATGATAATGGTCAAAACACTATTAAACTATTAGAAGTTGACTTTGTCTGTAACAAAGGTAGCCAACGTTATTATATCCAATCAGTATATTCTCTTCCTGATATTAAAAAAATAGAACAAGAACAAGCATCACTTGATAAAATCGACGATTCTTTTAAGAAAATAATCGTAGTACAAGACAATATTGCTCCTTGGCACAATGAAAAAGGGTATTTGATTATCAATATTTTAGATTTTTTACTCGATCCTCGTAGTTTAGAATTGTAATAACAAATCAAAGATGTTCATTTCGTAAAAAGTCGGTAAACCGCAAAATTGCTAATCAAAAACAATAAATACTATTTTAAAAGGCGTTAAAAGTTAACATAACTTATCTCCGCTAAGATAAACGCATGAAATGAAAAAATCACAAATTAAATAGTTAATACTCGATTTTTATTGAATTTATTTGAATAAATAAAAAAAAAGAGGACCTTAAAGAACCTAATATAGGTTGCTTATTATCTCTCTTTTATTTTTGATATGTTTTATTATTGTTTTGATTGAAGAAGAAGATCGTGTAAATCTTTACCATCAAGAAATTTAAATAATTTTAAAAGATTGATTTCATAATTACTTCGAAAAGATTTTAATGTTCTCATTTTTGATCCATTTCGAAATAGAGGAGCAATTAATACTAATAATGTATTTATCATTTTTCTTATTAAAGATAGATTATTATTAGCTATTATTTTTTTATGCGATTGCCCTATCTGATAGATGCTTCACCTTGTATTTTGTCTTGAAAAATACTATTTTTTAAATAGCTCTGAGTGTGTACCAAGTCTATATAACATCAGTACTAACACATTATCTTTGATTTCGTAAATGAGTAGCCAATCCGGTTCAATGTGACATTCACGAGTACCTTTATAGATACCTGTAAGGTCATGGTCTCTGTATTTTGCATCCAGCACACCGCCATTCGCCAAAATATCAATTACTTCAAATAGTTTATCAAGATTTTTGCTTTGCTTTTTAGCAAGCTTTAAATCCTTTTTAAACTGTGTGGTAAATTGAACTTCGTATTTCATTCTTCCAGAGCCGCCTTAAGAGCATCCATACTGGAATATCTTGGAGCAGAAGGGTCATTCATCAGTCTGCGACCTTCTTCAATTGCAGCAGCAGTTGTTTCGTTTGGCACTACTAATTTTATTTCAAAAGGAATTCCGTGCTCACGAATAGCTGCTCTCAGAAACATATTTATAGCGGTAGTCATGTTTAATCCGAGTTCATTGAATATTTCTTCAGCTTGGTCTTTGATGACCTTATTTGTTCTGATATTTAAATTTGTTGTCGCCATGCAAACACCTCCGTTCACATATATTATATGTATAAATTCGGCTGTCGTCAACACACTGTCATTATGTTTTATATGAACCGTTATTTGAAACATATATTAAAACTTATCCCTCAATTAAATAAAAGAGAGCTAATAAGCAACCAATATTAGGTTTTTGAAAGCCCTCTTTTTTTGCATTTATACAAATAAATTCAATAAAAATCGAGTATTAACTATTCTATTTGCGTTTTTTTCATTTCACACATTTATACTATTATCTCCACCTTTTTCTTTTATTGACATTTCTTATATAAATATTTTTCTAAGAATGGATAAATAATAAAGCCCACTACTAGACAAAGTGCTAAAGAAATTAAAACATACGGTCCGCTATAGAGTAATGAGCCAACAAATGGTGTATTGAAGGCAAGAATACCCGATAACGTATGAAATAATAATCTTAATAATGATGGAATAATCATTCCTAAAGCAAAAAAGATATAATTAATTATTTTATGGCCTCTCAAAGCATATTTGCTAAAAAAGCCACTCATTCCTAAAATGCCATAAGCTAGTATATAATCAAACACTAGCGAAGCCCAGTGAAAAGCATATCCGTCCGATAAAAAGTTAATCGCTGCATAACTTAAGGCCCCGATAAAACCATATTTTGGTCCAAGACTAAATCCGATAATGAAAATCGGTAGCATCGCTAAGGAAACAGAACCTCCATTTTCCATTCGCATTAAAGGTATCGCCTTCATAATTATGGCGACAACAACGGCTAAAGACACCATCATGGCTGTAAAAACCATTTTTTCAATTTTGTTCATTTTCTTGTCCTCCTAAATAAAAATCCGCTTTATGGGCGGAGGAAAAACAAAAAAAATCCTACGCCAGCATTACCTGGATCAGGTATGGTCTGTTCTGGATTAAGAACACTCTCAGCCTATTTCCATAAGCTCCCAAAGCAATACTATAATATTTCAAATTAATTTTCAACATTTTTAGCATATCTTAAAAAAATAAATCGTAAGATATAGCGATAGAAAGGAAAATATTATATGGATCGTATGCAACCACCACCACCAAATTATTATGGTGTACCTTATCCTTCAACTAATCCTAATGACCAACCACAAATGATGCCAGGGCCAGGGCGAGAAGCACCTAACTATTATGGTAATAATACCGCTCCTACGCAAAATAATCTGCCAACAAGCAATAATGCAACTACTGATAACAATGAAATGGAACATACATTTAAATCATCGACTAATGCCTATATTGGCAAAAAAATGAAAGTTTATTGTAGCTTTCCTGATTCCTCAAAATGGCATGATGTAATTTTTGAAGGACGCTTAGTTTACGCTGAAAATGATCATCTTATATTGCGTAATTTAAATACCGATTTATGGACCATTATCGTTAGCGTCTATATTAATTACATCGAGTTATCAGAAGCCTAAAAAGATTCTTCGGAATCTTTTTTTAATTTTGCCAATTAATCGGAGTGATATGATGCTCTATTAAATACTTATTCGTTAATGAAAAGTGGTGATTGCCAAAAAATCCTCCTCTATTCGCACTTAAAGGTGATGGATGCGTTGATTCTAGTATCAACCGATGAGGATTAGTAATATATTTTTTTAAATTACGAGCAAAACGCCCCCATAAAAGAAAGACCATTGGATTACCACTTTGATCAATATATTGCAAGATATCCTTTAACAATAATTCATATTCCGGTATTTGATGTGATAAAGCCTCGCCTTTGCGTACACTTAAAATTGCATTTAAAAGTAAAACGCCTTGATTAGCTAAATAAGTTAAGTCACCATCTTTTCTCATTTTTATGCCTATATCATTCTCTATTTCTTTATAAATGTTATTTAAACTCGGTGGCAAAGGCATAAAAGAGGGCACCGAAAAAGATAATCCCATAGCCTGATTAGCTTCATGATATGGATCTTGACCAATAATAACTACTTTCACTCGGTCAAAAGGAGTCTGCTTAAAGGCATTTAATAATAATTGTTTTGGAGGATATATCGTATGATTTTGATACTCCGTTAGTAAAAAATAATGTAAGCTTTGCATATAATCTTTTTGTTTAACATTATCAAAAAAAATATCCCATGATTGTTCCATAATTACTCATTAAACTCCTCTCTATAGCGTATTAACACCGGCTTTTTATTTAATAATTATTATAAATGTTGTGATATAATAAAAAAAGAGGAAAACCTATGCGTATTTTATTTGTTTTTAATCACCCGGCCCCTTATAAAGTTGAATTATTAAATCGCATTGCCACGCAATTGGACATAACCGTTATTTTTGAACGTCGTTTTAACAATGACAGAAATCGTTCTTTTTATGATGATAACCAATTCCATTTCAAGCATCTTTTTTTAAATTGTATTCATATTGGGAAGGAAAATGCTCTTTCTTTTAAAATCAAACATCATCTTAAAAAAAATCATTATGACTTAATTATTATGAATGGTTATTCCACCTTAGCGGAAATTATCGCAATTAATTATATGATTAAAAAAAATATTCCTTATGCTCTATATGTTAATGGCGGCCTTATCCGTTCGGATAGCAAAATGAAATTCCGTTTAAAACATTTTTTAATTTCTCATGCCTTTCGTTATTACGCACCTAGTCATTATGTCGATGATTATTTGCTACATTATGGGGCCAAAAAAGAAAACATTAAGTATTATGAATACGCTACGATAAGCGAAAAAGAGATTATCAATAAACCTTTAAATGAACACGAAAAAAAAGAAATATTATCTTCATACCATCTTCCTTTAACAACTCCTATTTTTGTTTCCGTCGGTCAATTTATTGATCGTAAAAATATGATGCAATTGCTAGAAATATTTTTATCTCGACCTCAATACCATCTTCTTTTAGTAGGTGGGGGGCCGGAAGAAAAAAAATACCGTCGATTTATCAAAAAACATCAGATGACCAATGTAACTATTATGTCTTTTTTAAAAAGAAAAGAGTTATTTTCCCTTTTAAAAGCCTGTTCTGCAATGATTATTTTATCTAAAGAAGATATATATGGCCATGTCATCAATGAAGCCTTTTCCCAAGGAATTGGAGTTATTGCCAGCGATAAAATGGTCGCAGCTCATACGCTTATTGAAAATGATAAAAATGGCTATATTGTCTCATTAAATGATAATTCTCTAATTTTATCAGCGATGGATAAGATACTTTTGTTATCTTGTTTTGCCGCTACAACAAAAGAAGCTAAAAAAAATACTTATGAAATATCCACAAGTACTCACATTAAATTATGGAAGGAGGAAAAATAATGCATATTCTGCTATTATCTACACTTATTAATCCTTCATTGTTTAAAAAGCAAAACACACAATATGGATTTATATCTAATCCTTCTAATCAACATTTTTATCACTCTTTAGCAAAAATGCTTGCGATAAACAATACTGTTGATGTCTTAGTCAATCGTCCTTTAATAAAAAAACATTATGGCTTATTTTTAAAATCACAAACGGAAATTGAAGATAATATAACATATCATTATCTTCCGTACATCAATAAACTAAAGATTAAAAGTTTCTTTATTTCGCACGCTAATTTTTCTAAAATAAAGCCATTAGTTCATGAAGACACAATTATTTTTGTTGATAGTTTAAACTATTCTTTGCTAGTTTTAGCTTTCCGAATCGCTAAGAAATTTCATTTGCCTATTGTAGGAGTATTAACTGACCATCCTAAAAACTTAACTGGTGCCTCAATTACCTACCAACAAAGAATTTTAAAATACTGGTCAAGATTTGACTATTATTATTGTTTAACAAAAGGACTTGAAAAAGAAGCCAATATTTATCATCGCCCTTCCTTTATTAAAGAAGGTCTTATTGATCCTAATTTATTTAAAAAAGACGTTAGTGAAATAAAACCATATTTATTCTTTGGTGGTGCTCTATATGAATTATATGGGGTAAAAAAAATGATAAATAATTTCTTAATAATCAACAAACAACACAATCTAGACCTTTCTTTATATATAGCAGGGCACGGTATATTAAAAAAAGATATTATAACTTTATCAGAGAAGTATCCTTCTATAAAGTATTTAGGATTATTAAATCAAGAAGAATTATTAGAAATCGAATGTCACGCTCTTTTTAATATTAATCCTCGGCCTTTAAACGAAACAATCGATAATCTATCTTTTCCTAGTAAAGTATTAGAATATATTGCTTCCGGTCGACCTTTAATATCAACACGTCATCCGCGTCTTGTTGAATTATTTGATGATAATATATTTTGGATTGAAAACGATACGGAAGATGATTATTTATCTACTATAAAAAAGGTGATGAATACATCACCTGACACACTTTTATCGAAAATTAAAAAGGCGCAAAAAATAGTATATGAGAACTATTCTCTTCCCGCTGTAGCGGCTTCTTTAGACTCTTTCTTTAAAGAAAGTAAATGTTCTTCTAGTGATTGAACGATATTTGATAACTGAAAATTATTTTCAAACGCTTGTAATGCTTTATGACCAAGCGTTTTTCTTTCATTTTCAGTCATATTCATCATTTTTTCAATTCCTTGATATAATTGGTCACTATCCTCATCAACAATTATAGCAGCCCCCGTCGCCTCTAATAATTTCCGAGCATCATGATCAATCATAGCGATTATAGGCTTACCAAATGACAAATAAAATATTAACTTATTAGGAATAGTAGTGCCGACAAAGCCCTCCTTACTTAAACCAAGGTATAACGCATCGGCACTTTTTAAATAAGAAGCTGCTTTATAAGATGGTAAAGGCCCATGATCGATAATTAAATGCTCTAACCCTCTCTTTTTGACTTCTTTAAAAAAAGTCTCTTTATAACTTCCCATACCAATTAAATGAAATCTTATTTTGGTATGGTCTTTCACTTTATCAATTGTTTCGTATATATAATGTAATAGTTGTAATTTCCCCATGTTACCACAATAAACAATATTAAAAGTATTAGGCTCGTATTTTACTAACGTACTATCTTTCGCAAGCGGTAATGATGGTTGGAATAAAACATCAATTGGAGTATTTATTTTTAAGACATTATGAAAATAAGAAGCAAAAGAAGGCGATGATATTAATATCTTATCCGCTCCTTTATAAATCGCTTGACTCCATTTATAAAATAAATCATATATCAAGCCTTTTTCTTTAATAGTCTTGGTGACCACTAAAGAATTAGGCCATAAATCAACACAATAATGCAAATGCGGAACATGATATTTCTTTTTATACCAATTTCCCGCCGATGCAGCAATAACAGGCGATAAAGTCATCGAAAAAACAATATCAAAATCCTTATCTATCTTTTTTACATATTTCCGCGAATTTTTAAAAAATGATAAATAATTGCGGCATATCGATAATTTAGAATCTTTACGAGGATAAACCACAACACGATGAACATGAACTCCATCAATTATCTCTTTTTTATTTTTTTTCGGATTATAGTCATCCATGATACGATTGTATCCATAGTTTGGAAGACCCGTTATCACATGAACTTCGTGTCCTCTTTTAACTAATTCACTTAATATATTCGAAATAACGAATGGCTCGGGGGCATAGTATTGACATATCGCTAATATTTTCATACCTTTTTAGCTCCTATCACTTTTCTTATTTGATGATTTAAGAAAGGACGATACCAAATTCTCACCAGTCATCAAAAGTACTCCTATATATATTAAAGCATCTATTAAAATAATCACAATTATTTTTAAAATTGGTTGACTGATAAATACTAAATTAGCATTTAAATAATATGATAAAAAGGCCACCAATACCGATGCAATAAATATTTTCAAGTTATTGATGTTAAATATTGCTTTAAATGAATATTTTTTCGTTAGACATAATAGTAAAATTAGGATTAAAAAATCGCTAACAGAAGTCGCAATTGCAATACCGACTTCCGGATGTTCTTGAAAAAGATTACCAAGAACAAGACATAAAACAATATTTATAATAGTGCCTCCGCTGATACCAATTAAATAATACTTTTCTTTTCCCATCGGTAATAATATCGCATTATAAATCATATCCGCTACCGAATAAGTTAAAGTCATACTAGCAATAATAGATAAACAAGTACCTGCCTCTTGATAACCATTACTTCCCGAAATTAAGCTCGTCACTGTTCCCGATAAAGTTGTTAAAGTCGCAATTGCGGGCAAGGCGATAAAAAAACAAATATTCATAGAATACTTCGTTAAGTTATTGAAGAAGACCTTATTTTCTAAATTATAATAATAGGTCGCTCTTGGAATAAAAACAGCACTAAGTGATGTGATGATAGTTATAACAATTTCAATTGCTTTAACACCTACAGAATATGAGCCAACGGCAATTTTTTCTTTATCAAGTAGTCCCAGTATAAAAGAATCATTTTGATTATATAAAGTCAAAATAAAAGAAATAGAAAAAATAACCAAAAGCGGTTTTAAATATTGCTTAAAATTATAAGGTCCTTGCTTTTTAAATGATACATAACGATGTAAAAATAAAAGATTAATAATAACTGTCACATATGTTACTAAACACGTAAAGAAAGCATATAAATAGATTTGTTCAGAAATAGGTGTTAGTACACCATTTTCTGGCATTTTTATAAATAACACAATCATCATCGACGAAATGAGTAAAGCAAATATGGATCGGAAAGCGGAAAAATAATGCTTTTCTAAAGCAATATATACCCATTCAAAAGAAAATGCTCCTACTAAAAAATTCGTTGATAATAAGAATATTAAAGCTCGATTATTAAAGAGTTCACCTTTAAATGAAAAAATTATGATGACCATTAATAAAAACGATAATACTGTTAAAATCGCTTGCATAATAAAGAATTCTTGGACTTTATGACTCAATTTATCACGATCGCCACGTACTTTCGTACACTCACGAATAGCAACACTAGGAATGCCTAATTTAGCTAAAGTTAAAAAATAATAAACAAAGGTGTTAGCCCATGTATAAGTACCCATGCCAGCATCACCTAATGCCCGGCAAGCAAAAGGAAAGGAAATAAAAGAAAGAATAGTTAAGGTAACTGTACGAATCATGTTAACAATAACGCTATAACGAATATTATTATTACTTTTATTATTCATCTTTTTCTCCCCCTCTCTTTTTTTAATCTATTTACCGAATATATATTTATCAATGGCCGCCGCTACATCTTGTCCTTTTTTTATTGCATTCACTACCGTGCTTGGTCCATCTACAACATCGCCAGCCGCCCACACATTAGGCATCGATGTTTGACCAAAAGGATCAACAATTATTCCACCCCATTTATTTAATTTAAGCATATCATTTGGTATTAAAAAATCGGTATTTGGTGAGGAACTGATGGCAAAAATGATACCATCTATATCTTTTTGATAAACATTATCCGTTAATTCACGAACCGCTTTTCTTCCATCCGACATCGGGCTATTAATTAATTCCATTTTCACATAGTTAACACTAGTTACTCGATTATTTTTCACCAATAAACTTTTAGGTAATGACAAGAACATAAAGTTCACACCTTCTTCTTGTGCTTCTTTTATTTCGTCTTCATAAGCCGGCATTTCATTTATAGTTCTTCGATACATGATTGTTGGATGACCACCTAAGCGTTTCACACTTCTTGCAACATCGATAGCGACATTCCCACCACCAACAATAACATACTCTTTATCATTTAAAGTTTGAATACTACCATTCATTTGTGCCTCTTTAATGCTTTTTAAAAAGGCATTAGCGTAATACACTCCTTCAGCATCTTCTCCCGGAATACCCATTTTTTTATCATTATCGGCTCCAGAAGCAATAAATACAGCATCAAAAGAATATTGTGTTATAAAAGAATTTAACGTTTCTTTTATTTCATGTCCTAAATATATATTAGCCCCCATTTTAATAATGGTTTCTAAAATACCATTTAGGAATTCATTAGGCAAACGATAAGACGGAATTGCATATGTTAAAGCGCCCCCAATAAAATTATTCTTTTCAAAAATATGCACTTCATAACCTTTTTTCAATAATTCATAAGCACATGATAATCCCGCTGGGCCCGCTCCAATAATACCAACTTTTTTCTTGTTCATTTTTATTTTAAGAGCATCATCATTACGATAACCGACAAATCTTTCAATATTTCTAATAGCGACAGAATCGCCTTTTTTTCCTCTAACACAAGCATCTTGACAAGGATGAGGACAAACACGACCACAAATTGATGAAAAAATAGTAGTTAATGAAAAAACGTATCGCGCCTTTTCAATGTCACCTTCTACAATAGCCTTCATTATTAAAGGAATATCATTGTGTAAAGGGCAAGCTTTTTGACAAGGAGCATGACGGCAATTTAAACAACGACTTGCTTCTTTTGTTGCCATTTCTAAAGTATATGTTAAAGATGCTTCTTCAAAATCTTGATGACGTTGTTGGGGGTCACGAAAAAATGATGAAACTTGACTGCTTTTATCTTTCATTTTGTTATTCCTTTTTTAAAGAACAGGACGATTTTTTTTAGAATCTTTTGGACTTTTCCACTTAATCTCGCCTTTTGAAATAGCTTTCACAGGGCAAACTGTTGCGCACAAATGACAACCAACACATTTTTCTAAATTGACATATGGCTTTCTATCTTCATTATCAAAGATAATAGCTTGGTGCCCACCATCAAAACAAGAAATATAACAACGTCCACATTTTACACATTTATTATCATCAATATGCGGATAAACTATATAACTACGATCTAATTCTTCACAAGGGATTATATTATCATTAGCTAAACCAATTATTTCTTTTAAAGATTTATACCCATGGTCTTCTAAATAATAATTCATACCAGAAATCAAGTCTTCGACGATACGATATCCATATTGCATAATCGCCGTCGTTACTTGTAAAGTTGATGCTCCTAAAAGGAAAAATTCACAAGCATCTTCCCATGTTTCAATACCGCCAATACCAGATATTTCAACATTTTTAAGTTGCGAATTTGTCTTCATTTGTTGAATAAAGCGTAATGCAATTGGCTTAACGGCCTTACCAGAGTATCCGGATATTGAAGATTTACCATTGACAATTGGTAAGCCAATTTTTCTTTCTAAATCAATATTTACAATAGATTTTACGGTATTAATTGCGGCAATGCCATCGGCACCACCTGCAATACATGCAATAGCGACTTCGCACATATCACCTATATTTGGGGTCATTTTAGCCATCATCGGTAATTTTGATCCTCTTTTAACTGCTTCACAGTACTTTTTACATAAAGCAGGATTACTACCAACATCTGAGCCCATTTCATGAGAAGTCATTTGCGGACAAGATAAGTTCATTTCAATCATATCCGCTCCTGCTTCTTCTACTAAACGCGCTAATTCGACCCAATCTTCTTCATTTGTCCCCATAATCGAAGCAATTAAAACACGATCGGGATATTCATCCTTTAAGCGTCGTAAATCACGTAAATTCTCTTCTAAACTATGTTCAGCAATTTGCTCCATATTTTTAAAACCGATAAAAGGAGTTCCTTCTTTCGTTAAAGCATCAAATCGCGGTGATACTTCATTTATTACAAAATGTTTAGGACCAATTGTTTTAAAAACAACTCCTCCCCATCCGACATCATATGCTTTAGCGCACATTTCATAACAATTTCCTACTGGTGAAGAAGATAAACAAAACGGATTAGGAAAATGAACACCTAAAAATTCAATTGATAAATCTG
The DNA here is from genome assembly GCA_964546565.1 of uncultured Staphylococcaceae bacterium. GTDB lineage: Bacteria > Bacillota_I > Bacilli_A > RFN20 > CAG-826 > CAG-826. The sequence continues at coordinate 21,301 of CAZJKC010000002.1, forward strand.
CCATTTTTATTTCCCTCCTAAATACTTTTCGATACTATAAGCGGCTATTTTGCCCGTTTTTATTGCATAGACAACACTTTTATCGCCTGATACAATATCACCGGCAGCAAATATTTTTGAATTACCAAGTTGACCATTAGTAGTCATAATTTCACCATGATTCGAATCAAAAATTGTTAATTCATCTAATGATGATACTTGACCACATGCTAAGACAATTAAATCAGCAGTAATAATTAATGAATTAGGTAAAGTCATATGTTTAAAAGTAACGGTCTTATCAATACATGAAACAGGTGTATATCCATCAATGATAGATACATTTGCTTCATGGGCTACTTCATATTCTTCTTGGCTCGCCGGGAAGGCATCAAGAGTTTCGCGTGCTACGACAGTCACTAATTTACTACCTAATGCTTTTAATGAAGTGGCAACATCCATCGCCACATCTCCGCCTCCAATAATCAAAGCATTATGTGGAACATCAATATGCCCATCATTAGTCTTCATCTTTTTTAACAATTCGACTGCACCAATGACATTATTATTATCCTCAAACAATGGTAATATTTTTGCTTTAGTAGTTCCTGTTGCTAATAAAATAGCGTCATATTGTGGCATAATGTCGTTGGTTATTTTCTCATTGTCAACATGATAATTATAGATAAATTCAACTCCTAAATCGATTATTCTCTTTATTTCCAAATCAACAATGTGATTGGGCAAACGATAAGATGGAATACCATAACGAAGCCATCCACCTGCTTCATTTTCTCTTTCATAAATCGTCACGGAATGCCCATTTAACGCTAGTGTTGCCGCTGCTTGTAATCCGGAAGGTCCACTTCCTATAATAGCTACTTTTTTACCTGTAGAAAGCTTTTTATGATATACCTTCATTCCCGTTTTTTCTTCAAAATCAGTCACATATCTTTGGATATCTCCAATTTTAATAGGTTTTTCGATACCGGTTCTTGAACAAGCTTTTTGACAATATTTTTCCGTTGGACAGACTCTTGCACATATTGCGCCTAAAGCATTATTAATGCGAATGGTCTCCGCAGCACCTTTAAAATTACGAAAACGAACACTTCTAATAAATTTAGCAGGATCCGTCTCAGCAGGACAGGCTTTTGAACATGGAGCATCATAACATAATAAGCAACGCGAAGCTTCTTCCATGACTAGCTGTGGAGTATACAATGGTTTCCACTCTTCTAAATATTTTTTCATCGACTTTAATCTCCTTAGTACATATATAATTGATATAAATATTTTACTATTTATATGGTCTTTTTACTATGTAAAACTTTAATAAAATTAAAAAAATAAATATCAGCCTACCTTTTAAAATAAGTGCTTAATTTAAAACATTAAAACAGTTGGCTAGCCAAATAATCTTGGTTCACCAACTGTCTTTACTCTTTTATATTTATTAAATTTACTAATAATTATGATACTGCACTATTCAACGGTTAAATAAACACCGAAAATCCAATCATATTCACCAGCATCTTTTTCTTGGAATATAAAGGTTGTATCACCTTTGCTAACACCCGTTACTTTAATAACAATACCTTTTATATTATTAGCCTTTCCATATTCATAATCTATCTCGGCTTGAGCAATCGTTTCATCCCCGATTAAAATAGAATATAAAGAACTATAATCATCATAAGGTCCGTCATTTTTTGCTTCAATAACTAAATAAGATGTTGTTGATTCCTTAATGGTCGTACCAAAGAAACTGAATGAGCCATTATCATCAAGGAAGTATATTAATTCACTATCAATCTCCGGCATATTTCCGGTAACACCTGAATTAGTATCAAAAGGATTGGCAACGATAGTCACTTCAACAGTTCCTAAATTAGAAATATAATCATTACCTAATGTTAAAATTACTTTAGTATTAAGATACTGCTCATCAGTACTAATTTTATATTCATTGTTTTCTAAATAAATAGCGTCTGATGAAGAATTAGTGACATAAACATCTTCAAGATCAAGAGCCGTATCTGGTAGATAATGACGAGCGACAACATCATAGTTATCATTGTAATCAATTAAATATATATTCTTATTCGCAATAGCGGTTCCTGCAAAAACTTCATTCTTATTAGATAAAATATTTTGACCGGCATTATCATCAGTAACGCTACTTCTGATATACACGGAGTCTTTAAGTGATGTCATATAATAAGAAGAAACATCTATCATCGGCTCCGTTTGTGTATTTTCAAGATTACCAATTTTGATACTTTGTACTTGTTCGACTCCTTTTAAAAATGCACTCGCGTTTTGTAAAGGTTGTTGATTATCATCACAACTCGCGACGTTGAAGTATTCATAAGAAAGTGATCCTTCTTGTAATTCAAATTCATAATTAAACTTCGCAACAAAAGTATATTTATAAATACCACTAAATGTTTTCTCATCAATTCCGCTATAGGTTTTCGATTCTGCTTTTGCTTTAATAGTAATAGTTGATTCTCCTTCTTCAACAGAATAAGAAAGGATTTTAGTGCCTTCTTCGCCATAGCTTTTTTCTTCAAATTCTTTAAAGAAGTTTTTCCAAATGCCTTCTGTTAAATCAACGCGTGGTGTCATCTTTTCATTTATTTGTGAAAGCATTTCCGTTTCTTCTAGACTTCCTTCATATCCTTCGCCATCAGCATAAACCTTTTTACGTTCAGAAAAGGTATCAGAAACGGAATATTTATAACCATCAACATAACCAAAATAATTTATTTCATTGCTGGTTATATTTTTATTACTATCTTTAACAATAGTGTGTGTATAAATTTCATGAGAGCGGAATTTATATTCCTTTTCTGTAGATGATGTTTTCGTAGTGCTTAATGTCACCAATTCCGAAACGCCTTTTTCTTGATAAGATTTTAATACACTTTTCAAAGATTCATGGGTACTAATAGTGTTGTTGCCGCTATTAACATCAGATGAACTCGATGGTGTTTTTTCATTACATCCAACTAATAACAATGGTAAAACGAGTAGCAATAGTGTGTGTTTTTTCATTTTTTCAATCCTTATAACATAATTATTAATTATTATGCTATACAACTAACAAGTTTCCTTTCTTTTTTTATTTTATTATTAACCATAACAATCTGATTAATTTATGCTTGTTATTTTAATATGAATTAGCGCAAATTGCAATTATTTATTGAAAAAAAGAGGGTTTTCCGTTGCTTTTTTTTAAATTTTATATTAAAGTTAATATATTATTTATTTTACAAGGAGGAAGAAAAATGAAAATAAAAAAATTATCATTTATTTTGCCATTGATGAGTTTTATAATTTCACTTTCATCTTGTGGTAATAATCTTCAAAATTTTGAAGAATATTATGATAAGAATTGGACCCCCGGATCTAATAGCCTGGTCGCCACCCAACCGGAAATTAAAAATCCCCATGGACAATATAATACTTTAAATGAAATAAGACGTAGCCAAAATCGTGTTGGTCTACCTTCAAGTGGACAAGCAAATATTCTTGTTGTACCCATTACTTTTGCTGATGATTATACTCAACTATTATTTACTGAAGATGATTTAACATCGATTGAGAAATTATACTTTAATGAAAATAATACTTATCCATCGGTTAGTAAATACTATGAAGAAAGTTCTTTTGGCAAATTAAAACTCTCAGGAGTTGTTTCGCCAGTTGTATCTTTACCTTTATCATATACTGATTATATTTTAAAAGCCTATTATCAATCAAAAGATGAAGCTTATAATAGTATTGTTGAATATGTATATAATTACTTATTTGTTGATACAGAAACGTATTATATTGGCGATTTCGATAGCGACAATGACCATCGCATTGATGCCATATCATTAATTTGTAATTACTCTTACCAGTTATCATTCACCGATGAAAGTCTTACCACTCTTCATCAAAGCTTTGTCGGTCCTAATAATGTATATTTTTCCGATTCATTAGCTGATACTGATAAAGTTCCTGTCAATTCATATTCATTTATTTCTTCTTATTTTTATAAATACGCTTACAATAAACTCGATAGCCGTATGTATATTAGTTTAATTGGTCAAATGCTCGGTTTAGATAGTTATGAAGACTTAACCGGTAATACTTCCTCAGGAACACTAAGAGCTCCTATCAGTTATTTTGATCCAATGTCAGGCTCGATCGGAGACCATAATGCCTTTAGTAAGTATCAATTAGGATGGATTAAGCCTCAACTAATTAACGCTAGTAAAATAGGAAAAAAAGGATTAGAAATAACTATCTCTAGTTTTTCATCAAGTGGTGATTGCCTTTTATTATATACCGGTAAATCTCATAATCAATTTGGTGAATACTTATTAATCGATTTATATTCACCAACTGACAATATAAACGCTTTAGATTCAAATACCGCTTCTCTTTATAGCGGATTATCTTTATTTAAAAATGCTGGTTTACGTGTTTATCAAATTGATGCTCGTTTAGTAAGAGGTGTATCATCAACATTTAATGAATATGATGGTAACCCTGATTTCAAGGATATGAAAACATTAGAAAACGGTGAAAAAGAGTCTTATGTTTATGATTATGCCTATACCAATAGTTCTGTTAATGAATATGAACAAATCGGGCTAATAAATTATCCACTTATTTCTCTTTTATCAAAAAATGGAGTCAATCGCCATAATACCGATTACACCAATATATTAACAATCGATGATTTATTCTTGGAAGGTGATACTTTTGGAACATCTGATCAAATCGAGGGCTTTTATCAAAATTTCTCTTTCCATGGAAATGGTAATCATGAACAAACGTTAGGTATCACTTTCGAAGTAAAAGAATTAAAAGATAATCAAGCCACAATTATCTTTAAGGGGGTTAAATAATGAATAAAAATTTATTACTCTTATCAACTTTATTACTACCTTTATGTGCCCAAAGTAAATCTTCAAGTGCACCCGATAATAGCGTTTTAAACAATGAGATAATCGAGCAATTTAAAACACAATTAAGTACCAACTTACAATTAACAGCAAATATAACTTTTCATTACGATTCTTATATTTCTGCATTATCAATTGTTGATCAAATCAGCAATGATTATCGTACCAATTATCTTGTCTATAATAAACAAATAATTCAAGAATTGTATGTTAAAAAAGACCAAGTAACTGGTAATGCATGTGAACAATACTTAACTATTTCTAATACTGTCGAATCACGAAATATTGAAGATACAAGTGGTAACTCGATATTGTTCGACAACGAATACGCTTCCCCTTTTGCGCGTTTAACAAAAATTAAAAATGAGAGTTTTAAAAATTACTTTACGATATCCGCAACTGATTCTGGTTATCAATTAGAAGCCACTGACTATGCTTATGGAATCTTAAGTCAACCATTATTATCATTCTATTTTGATTACGATATTCTCGTTTGGGACGATAGTTATTCTCGTAGTGTAACTAATCTTATTTTAGAAATTGATAATACTGGATTACTCACCAGTTTCTCTTTTGATAAAATCAAAAAAGATATTTATGGTGGTATCAAAGAAACATATGATGTGAAAGTTAATTCACTCGAGGCTATTTCTTTCTTAACACCGTTAAATTCTTCTCTTTCACAAGAGCAACAAGATTTATTTAGTACAAAAATGGCCTCTTTCCAAGAATTGTTGAATAAAGGTAATTTCTCACAACATATTACTATCGCTCCACTTAAGAATAGTAATGAGAGTAATACATACGAATACTACAATTACTATGCTTTTGATGATACATCCTTTATTCCCGCGATGATATGTTCAGCCGAACTAATTGATCAATCATATGGTAGAACCTTTATTAGTGTTCTTGATGATGGCGACTCATATGCTTCATTTGGTATCTCTCCTGACGAAGATTATCACGGATCTATTAGTGATTTTGAAACATACGATTTAACCGCCATTGTACCACAAACAAATGAAATATCCGCTTCTTTATTTAAGTATAATGAGAGCAATCAACAATACACTTTAAATTTTGATAGCTTTATGTATGATGATACCCATTTCTGCTCTTCTTTATTAATCGCTTTATTTGGAAACGTTGATCCTTCCGTACATAATCTTGGTCTTTATACTTATGATGGCTATAGTTATTATTTCCGCTCCTTAACACTTGAATTCGATGATAATAATTATTTGTATGGAAGTTTAACATTCAATTATTATGGAACCCTTTATAAATGTGAATTTGATTTCAGCAATGTCGGTACAACAAACTTACTAACTTTAGAAGATATTGCTGAAGTTGTTAATTATATTAATAATTAGGAGGATAGGAATTTATGAAAAAAAGCAATATTCTATTTATTTTATCCTTATTAATGATGACTACATCATGTTCTGAATCTACTCCATCTGACCCAAAAGCGTATTTAATCAATAAGATATTGAATAACGCTAGCGTGGAAATAAAAGGTCAAGAAAGTATCTCTTATCCTAGTGATCTTTCCTTTTTAGATTCTCATACTGTAATTAATCTTAAACGTGATTATCAAACAATTGTCGAAAAAGATGGTAGTAAAACTCCTTTGATGCGTGAAAATAATAATGGTTCCTTTACCACATATATGAGAGGTGCTGAAGGACAAGCAATTATTGAAATGCTTAATAGTAAAAATGAAGTAGTATCTGTTGATTATCTAGTAAATGGTAAATCGGTATTATTTAATGAAATCTTTGTAAATCCTTTTGAATACATTGATACAAGTGATATTACCGATGATTATTATCTTGATAATATGAAAGCTAGTTATTTAATAGAGAGTTATACTGGATATCAATATGCTGTAAAACAAGCAAAGTTCATTGTCGATAATAATATCGCTAAAGAATTACAAATTGAATTTCAGGATATTACTTCCTCGATTTACACATCTACTCAAAGCGTCAACATTTCTTCTTCTTTAGAATTATCAATCTCTTTTGATTATAATACACCCTCTATTAATCATTTGTCACCACGGCAAAGCAATGACGCTTCGCTTAAAAAAGCCTTTAAAGATACATCTAACTTTACCTTAACATTTGAAAGTACAGCTACAAGTGAAACATGTATTGCTTATTTTACAGAAACCGATGTTTATTTCCATAAAGGTATCGATGTCATAGGATCAAGTGAAACAGATATTTATTATAAAAAACATCAAAAAGATGATTTGTATGATAAATACATTTATCACGCTAATACGGGGTCATTTATGCTAGAAGATTTTGATATCTCTAAAGATGCATTTTACCCCAGTATCGAAAATATCTCTTATGATATTCTCTTAAAAGAAAGCAACAATACTTATTATTTTGATAACGTTACTTCTAAATATGGGCTTGAGGCTTTCATTCTCCCTCTTTATAGTGTAAATACCGGTTTAGGCTTAAATGGTACTCTTAAATTAGATGACGGCCATATTAGCCAATTAAATGCCCGATTTAATCAAAATAGTCCCTTTATGATTACGCAAAACTACTACCATTATGGGACAACAACTATTCCATCTTGGTTAGATTGCTCAACAATCGCCTAATACTAAACAATATAAAACCTAGAAAGGAGAATTATTATTCGTATTATTTATAGGCTTAATCGAATAATATAAACTAAAAATGAAAAACAAAAAGTTATTACCTTTGTTATTAATTCTATCTTTATCAAGTTGTCAATCTAACAATGATATAGTAATTGAAGAAATACCGGATATTATTAAAACAGCTGTCAATGCTCTTCGTAATACTACACACCTTGTTAAAACCGAGCAAACCGTTACCGTTTTACGTTCAGCAAATGGTGAGACTGTCGAAAGTTATGTTCCTGTTGATATTACTCAAGAATACAATAATACTTTTACATATTATTATGATGGTAATGAACGAGCATATTCACGAAAGACATCTTCCTTATTTGCGGACTTACATAAAAACGATGATCCTGCCAATAACATTTCTGCTGGTGATAAAATAGAAAGTACCATCCGGACTTATGATAATCCCGAAGAAATATATTATAAAAATGTCGAAAATGGCACTGTCTATGTCGAAAATATTTCTTATCAAAATGAATTATCAACTTCTATCGTCGCTAATTATGATGAAAATTCTGGTATTTATTCACCAATTATTTACGATTTAGAATTTAAAAATCCTTTTGATTTTATTTCAATGCGTGATATTAAAATTAAAAGCGAAAAAGATTCAACTTTAACTATTATCAATCAAAAAGCTGACTTCCTAGCCGATTGCTATAACACTATCGGATTAAACTTTATTACTGATAATACTGTTTATCTTGATGAAAGCAATCGTATTTCCGCAATTGAATTTGTTATCGATGACTTGGTCGGCAATAATTTTATCCGTCGAAATACTTTTAAAGTTTCTTATGAATATATTTCTCAAGAAATACCTCATTACGAACCTTTTACAAATGACAATCCGAAATTAGCCAAGGCTTTAAAAACACTTGATAATCAATACAACTTTACATATATCAAAGAATTTCAAGCTGATGATGATACCGGAGAGTTATATCATCGTATCGAAGGTTACTTCACTAAAGAAGAAGTTTATTTCCATCATATTGTTAATGGCTCCGATTATGGACTCACTGATTATAATTCCGAGGCTCCTTACACTATTGGAGATTACTATGATTATAAATCAAAGCTTGATGATAACAATACCTATACTTGTTATGAATATGTTCCAAATGGTGTCGAGTTCAAATGGGGCGTTGTTAAAGTTAGCGGTTCTTCAGATTATATAATTGATAGTTTTGAAGGAATTGGACCATCATTTGCTCAACTAGATGCCGCCATTTTCTCACAAGTCACGGAAAATAAATATGAAATCGAGACCTTACTTCTTCCATCTATAGGTAAATACTTTGATTTCGGTATGCTTGGTGTCCAATCTAGTGTTTTTGACGGAAATACAACTACATTAAGTATTACTTTAGATGATGATGGCAATATTGAAGTCATCGAAGCAAGCTTCATTTTTGAAATGAAAACTTATCGAATTAATTTCTATTTGCGTGATATTGGAACAACGGTTATTCCTAGCTGGTCAGACGATATTATTCCTGTACCTAGTATTTAATAAATAAAAATAGGACTGCTACAAACCTAATAATTAGGAAAAGTAGCAGTCTTTTTTTAATACAAATTTAAACGCTTATCAAAATAAAATATAAAAATGCACTTTTACTTTCAAAAAAAAGAAATTTACTTTTTCAAATAACGCGTCCTATAAAAAAATACATCCTGTTTGATTTTTGATATACGTTATAATATAATTTTTTCGTAGATAATCCTATATTATGGCTCTACAAAAAAGGAGAAAATTATGAATAAAAAATGTATTTTAATTGCTGGATGCGCATTAATTATATCTTTTCTTGGGAGTTGCAATAATACTCCATCAAATTCAAATAAACCAAATGTTTCAACTAATAATAGCGGTAATGTAGATGCAACAAATTCAAGAGGAAAGAATTTAGCAAAATTATTACTTGCTCGAGAAAGGCTTGATTCACAATTATTAAGAAATGATGTAAATATTTTTGAAAAAGAGTCTTCTTCAATTGAAAAACATAATAAAAGAATTGATTATTTATTTGGAGAATCAATTGTTGTAGGTGAAAAAATGTATTGGTCTAATTTTGATGAATACAATAATTCTTTTTCTTATTTTAACAGTATAACTTCGGCAATTATTTATTCTTCCGAAGAAGGAGCAAAACTTATTGATGAAGTTAAATCAACAATTACTGAACTTGATAAGTGGATCGAATATGAAAAAGATGGTATGTATAATAAATATTATCTTTCTGTTTCTGCAGATACTGATATTTTATATAAAGTTAATGATTATGAAATATCTATTTGCAAACATTATATAAATGATATTGGGCAAACAGTATATGAAATTTATTTAGAACAAGAAAATGTAGTTCAAAGAATGAAATATATTCCTAATATGCGTTATGAATTTTCTGAAAAAATAGATGATGGTCACAATAAACAAGAAAAATATTTCGTTGCTGATTATTCCAAAGGTTATTGGGAAGTTAGTGAAATTGATCCTATTGATGATAGATATAATATTATGTATTATGTTATGAAAAATGATATATGTTATTCTATTTATAATGATCCTAATGAAACCATCACAACAATCAATGTTATGAGTGCTGATGTTAAAACTGATATTTTTTCTTATGATTATTTAGAAGATATAACTAATGTTACTATAAAATTATCTGGATTTAATGGTATTGATTATATTGAAGCACCTATTAATGATGTAAGATATTTAGATGATACCTCATTAGCGTATACACACTCTCAAAATACAGCATTAATGTCAAAAAATAATACTTATCTTTATGGTGGTTATAAGTATAATGATATGATAACTGTTTCTTCTATTATGGTTGGAGCAAGTCATGATGGATACATTCCAACGCTTCAATTACGTGTTAATTCTAGTGATTCTAATGAAGTTTGGAATGAAGTAGAATCCTTTTTAAATGACAGTGGTTTAGAATGTAAAAGAGAGCTTAATGTTGTTTTAAATGGTGTTAAAAAGATCGATGTAGATTCGCAAGATATGATCAATTATTATACTGTTAATGGCTATGCATTAAATAATAATGAATCTGTATCAAAAGCTGTAGATATAGAAAAGAATATTTTTAATACTTTAAAAAATGATTATAATCAAATTAAAGGTGATGATATCGTTTCTTATGAGGATATGGTCAAAGTTGATGAAGAATTAAGTTTTCCTTCTCTTGAAAACACGGAAATTGATAACTCTCAAATAGAAAATAAAATAATTAGTATTGATAAAATCTCTCATACTATTTCTGATAACGTTTTATTAGATGAAAATGAAAATTATCATATTGAAATTGCTCTTGTTAATCAAGAAAATGATTCTGTTTTATCAATTTATTCATCAAATGAAATATATAAATATAATAATGAAAGTACATTTACTCTTGAAGCAAATAACATTGAATTTGAAATGCCTAATGTTAGTGAAGGTACATATCGAATTATTTCATATATTGCTACAAGTGATGGTATTAGAGTTTCCGATTACAAAGATATTATTTTTTCAAATGTTAATGACAATTTAGATGAAATTGAAATTATAAAAGATGAAGAAGGTATAGTTAATATTGAATATGCTAAACCTAATGATTATACAATAACTTATGAAACAGAAACCCAAGTTAATTATCATGAATTTTATGATGCAATATGTAAAATGGTATTCGAATATGGATCAATATCTAGTAATATAGAAAAATTAATGGATAATACTTATGTTGAAATGAATAAAAACTCCTCTATAACAGAAGGTATATATCGAATTGGGTATACCATAAATGATGGTGAAACTGAAACTACAGGATATATATATATCGAATATAACATAATTAATCAGTAAGGAAAAAAGATAATCACTTTACTTTTATCACTAACAAGCCCATTAACTGCTAATTATAAATAAGCATATTAAAAAAAGCATTTACATATATTTATATTTTCATCAATCCCTGTTCAAGATCTTGTGCAACAAAAGATATAAAATAGAAAGGAATAGTCATGATCCTTTGCTCATGATTATATCCATAATTATTATTAGACACTTTGATGGCAAATTCAAACTTGTTATGACTTGCAAATTTTAAAAGAGAATTAATCGTCCCTCGTCTTTTCTTGACATCAAGTGGATAAAGTTTATTATTTGATTCCACAATAAACTCCAGTTCGGCCGAAGATTTACCTCGCCAATAAAAAAGTTTATGTCCTCTAGCTATTAATTCATTAGCGACAAAGTTTTCAAAGAAAATACCAGATAAAGTATTTTCATTGTTATTAGCAATAAAAGAAGCTGCATTAATACCACTTTGATATGAAAACATTCCTATATCTCCTAAAAATAGGCGGAAATTGCTATTATTATCAGATATTAAAGGCATCGTGATTCTTTCTTTTAATTGAAATGATTGATTGACTATATGAGCTAAAGTAAGCCATTGTATAGATGTATAAAAATCTCTTGTTTTACTATTACTTTCAATAAGACTTGGTGAAAAATTTTTTGTTTCTTTATTGAGCTCATTATAGATATTTTGAAATAAATTACGCGACCGTAATACCGCTTCTGGGCTGGCCTGATATAAATCCATATCCGAAAGATAATTATCATATAATGCTTTTAATACTTTTCGTGATTCAAAAAGATTATTACTATTAATAAAAGTTTCAACAACTTCCGGCATACCACCAATAAGTAAATATTTATAAACATATTCGATTGCTAAAGTGTGAATATTAATATCGACTGCTTTTTTATCATAAAATGCTCTTTTTAAGGTCTCATACAATGGTTTATTACAATTGAGCAAAAACTCGTCAAATGTCATCGGATAAATGGTTATTTGATCAATTTTACCAACAGGAAAAAGAAACTTATTATTACTTACAGCACCACGTTTATGATATTCTCTTTGAAGTTTAATACGAACCATGGAACCAGTTACAATAACAGGTATTTCCTGAAAATCTTGGCAAAAGTATTTAAGTGCCGATATAATATTAGGACATTCCTGAACTTCATCAAATATTAAAAGAGTATTTTTTGTTATTTCACGTCCTTTGAATAAGCTAATATATTCAATAATTTTTTTAGCATTCGCTGTTTTTGAACAAAAATCTCTGATTTCATCTTCTATTTTACAATCAATATACAAATAATTATTTTTATAATAGTTATTTGCAAATATATCTTTGATAAGATATGATTTGCCAACTTGTCTAGCACCCCATACAATTAATGGTTTTCTTTTTTTATTATTATTCCATTCAATTAAACATTCTAAAGCATTTCGTTCCATTATATAAAGCCTCCTTTGTTTTATCAAATATAGTATGTCATTATTTGCACCTTTTATCAAGTTAAAAATTATATTATTTGCACTTTTATAACACTTTTTTTACTTATTAATTGCACATTTCAATAATTGAATAGTGTACCATTAGTAAAAAAACACCTAGCAGAACGCTAAGTGTTTAAGTTTAAATTTAATTATTTAACAAATTCAACGATTGCCATTGGAGCATTGTCACCACGGCGGTTAACAAGTTTCAATATACGAGTATAACCACCATTACGGGTAGCATAACGTGGTCCAATTTCAGCAAATAACTTATCAAGAGCATTTTGATTATTACCTGCTTCAATATCACGTACAACGCTAGCGGCTAAACGACGATGATGTAAATCACCTTTCTTCGCATATGTCACTAAACGATCTGCCATTTTAACAACATCTTTGGCAATGCCAAATGTAACTGTAACACGTTCATGAACGATTAATTCACTAACGACATTACGAAGCATATTATTGTATTTGCTCGAGGTATATGCGGCTTTGAAACGAACACCGGTTTTACCATGAACATTTTTACGACCTTGTGCTGGCATTTATTCTTTCCTCCTATTCGTAATCACGGAAAGATAAACCATAGCTCATAAGTTTTTCTTTAACTTCTTTTAATGATTTCTTTCCAAGATTACGTACTTTCATCATTTCTTCTTCTGTCTTTTGAGTTAATTCAAGGACAGTTTGAATTCCTGCTCTTTTCAAACAGTTGAATGAACGAACAGACAACTCGAGTTCTTCAATTGTCATATCTTCAAATTGATTTGGCTCATCTTCGACTTTTTCAGCAATAACATCAACATTACGAGCAATTTCGCTAACTTCTTCGAAAAGTTTGAAGTGCTCAATTAAGATTTTTGACGCTAATGCGAGTGCATCTTGAGGAAGCATTGAACCATTAGTTTCAATTTCTAAAATCAAACGATCATAACGTGAATCATGACCAACACGAGTTGGTTCAATGAAATAACTCACTTTAGTAATTGGTGAGTAATTAGAATCGGTAGGAATTGTCCCGATATGTTGTGTTGGTGATTTATTTCCTTCAGCAGTAACATATCCACGGCCATTGCGGGCATAGATTGTCATGTCAAGTTTGCCACCATCAGCAATATGGGCAATTTCCAATTCAGGATTAATTACTTCGACACCATCAGGAAGATCAAGATCTCCAGCTGTTAAAGTACATGGTCCTTCAACATTAACACTAATCTTCTTTGCGCTATTATCTTCATCTTCATCAATTTTTAAAACTAAATCTTTTAAGTTAAGAATGATAGTAGTGACATCTTCAACTACACCATCTAAGGCACTGAATTCATGACGAGCGCCTTCTACTTTGACTGCATAAACGGATGCCCCTGGTAAAGAAGATAATAAGACTCTACGTAATGCATTACCTAAAGTAATACCAAATCCTCTTTCAAGAGGTTCCATAACAAATCTACCAGAATTAGATTTTAAATCATATGTTGCGACTTTAAAAATCGGTTTTTCAAATTTTCTCATTGCTTTTCCTCCTTTGCAATCAACTTAGTTATTGAAACAACAATTAACCGCGTGGACGCTTTGGTGGACGGCAACCATTATGTGGGATTGGTGTTGTATCAGTAATCATTACAATATTTAATCCCGCAGCTTGTAAACTACGAACTGCCGATTCACGTCCTGGTCCTGGACCTTTAACATTGACATCAACGGTCTTAATTCCTTGGTCCAAAGCCTTCTTGGCGCATGCTTCAGCCGCAGCTTGAGCAGCGTAAGGAGTTGATTTCTTCGCACCTTTAAATCCTAATGCACCAGCGCTTGACCACGCAATGGCGTTGCCAGCTTCATCGGTAATGGTGACAATAGTATTATTGAAAGTTGAGTGAATATGGGCAAGACCTTTAGTATAGCTTCTTTTAATTTTTTTCTTGCGTGTTGACGCAGACTTTTTTGTAACTTTAGCCATAATATTATTTCCTCACTTTCCTTATTGTGTTGCTTTCTTCTTATTCGCAATTGTCTTTTTCGGTCCTTTACGGGTACGAGCATTTGTTCTTGTTCTTTGACCACGCACTGGTAAACCCTTGCGATGACGAAGTCCGCGATAGCATCCGATTTCTTGAAGACGCTTAATGTTTAAAGATACTTCTCTACGAAGATCTCCTTCAACATGATAATGAGCCACTTCACCACGGATAGCGGTAAGTTGTTCTTCGGTAAGATTCTTTACACGAATGTCTTCATCAATATTTAATTTCTTTAAAATTTTCTTTGATGTTGTTGGTCCAATTCCATAAATATAAGTTAATGAAATGACCACACGTTTATCATTTGGAATATCTACTCCAGCAATACGTGCCATATTCTAATTCCTCCTAATTTCCTTGTCTCTGCTTATGTTTTGGATTCGAACAAATGACCATTACGCGGCCATGACGACGAATAACTTTACATTTATCGCAGATAGGTTTGACTGAGGGTCTGACTTTCATAAAAATTTTCCTCCTCGTTATTTTTTTATTTGAATCTAAATGTGATTCTACCCCGTGTTAAATCGTAAGGCGATATTTCCACCGTAACTCTATCACCTGGTAAAATGCGAATGTAATTCATACGGATTTTACCAGAAACGGTTGCGAGAATTACGACGCCGTTTTGTAATTTTACTCTAAACATTGCGTTAGGTAATGTTTCAACGACTACCGCTTCGACTTCAATGACATCTTCTTTTGCCATTTTTTTCCTCCATCAGTTTTTATTTTGATTCAAAGTGAGAATTTCGTAACCATCTAAAGTAACAACGATGGTATTCTCATAATGACTTGCTAATTTGCCATCAACTGTTTTGACAGTCCATCCATCAGATAACGTTCTTGTTTCACGTCGGCCTTGATGGAGCATTGGCTCAATAGCTAAACACATGCCAACACGTAATTTAGGTCCATGTCCAGGTAATCCATAATTAGGAATAATTGGATCTTCATGAAGTTCCATACCAATTCCATGTCCTGTATAATCACGGGGAATGGAAAAACCATTCTTTTCAGCATGCGTTTGAATAATATGTGATACATCGGAAAGATATACGCCTGGTTTAATAATTTTCAAAGCTTCAAAGAAACATTCTTCAGTAACGCGAATTAACTTTTGAGCTTCATCACTAATTTTTCCAATTGCGTATGTCCGTGCTGCATCTCCATTATATCCTTTGTAAACAGCACCCACATCTATAGAAACAATATCTCCTTCTTTTAAGCGATAATGACTAGGAAATCCATGAACTAATGTATCATTAACTGAGATACAACATGTGTATGGAAAACCGCCATATCCTTTAAATCCAGGTACTGCTCCTTGGTCACGAATAGTTTTTTCCGCAACTTGATCAAGTTCTAGAGTGGTTATACCGGGCTTAAGCAACGGTTCCAGTGCCGTAAAGACACTGGCCGTTATTTTACCGGCTTCGCGCATCAACTCGATTTCTCGAGGAGATTTTACGATAATCATAGCCGTTTATTCTCCTTTTAATAAATGGGAGATGTCTTGGAAGACGTCTTCAATGTCTTGAAGCCCATCAACCGATTTTAACAAATGACGCTCTTGATAGAAAGCAATCAATGGTTTCGTTTGGGTTTCATAGGCATCTAATCTTTCGTTCAATACTTCAACAGTATCGTCTTTTCTTTGCATAAGTTCGCCACCGCAAGCATCGCAAACATTGTCAACTTTGCTTGGTGAGAATTCTACGTGATAGGGAGCCGCACATGTTTTACAAACGCGACGTCCGCTAATACGACGAATCAAAGCATCCTTATCAGCCGAAATATCAATAACCATTGTAATTGGACGATTAATTTCTTTGGTTAATGCTTCTAAAGCTTCTGCTTGAGGGATGGTTCTTGGAAAACCATCTAAAAGATAACCATTCGCACAATCAGGTTCAGCTAATCTTTCTTTAACTAAACCAATTGTTACTTCATCAGGAACTAAAAAGCCCTGATTAATATAACTGGCGGCTAAAACACCTAATGGCGTTCCCGCTTTAATAGCCGCGCGGAACATATCACCTGTAGATATATGAGGAATATTGAAATCCGCAATAATCTTTTTAGCTTGTGTTCCTTTGCCGGCTCCCGGAGGCCCCATTAAAATTATATTCATAATTAATTAATACCCCCGTTTGGCTGTGTTAGCGGTCGCTTCTTCAAAACTCTTGCCGGCTAATAAGCCATCAATTTGTGAGTTAATTTCAAGAGCAACACCAACTACGATAATAAGACCTGTTCCACCTAAAGCTAATTGCTGTGGTAACACACCTGTTAAAGTCAAAACAACTGGTAAGGCAGCAATAAACGCTAAGGCAGTAGCCCCAATAAAGGTTACTCTATTTAACACTTTACGAACATAACGCTCGGTTTCATTTCCAGGAAGATTACCTGGTCTAATTCCGGGAATATACGATCCATTGTTATAGAAATTAATCGATAATTGCTCGGGATTAATTTGTAAGTTCGAATAGAAGAATGAGAAGACAAAAATCAAAACGAGATAAATAATTAATCCCCAAGGCATATTCCAAGATCCGCCATTGAACCATGGCATTTTGGTCATCGCCGTTGTTGAGAAAATATTTAGCCATTCTGCACTTGTATCAGCACCTGTAATAAAACTTACAATTACCGTTGGCGCCATCATAATCGATGAAGCGAAGATGACTGGAATAACTCCAGCAGAGTTAATCTTAATTGGTAAGAAACTTGCTTGTGACATTTTTTGGGAACCACTCTTTCCTGAATGTTGAACAGGAATTTTACGTTTTGATAATTCCACAAAAACGACAAAACACACGATTAATAAGTAAGCCACAACATAGAGAGCAAAGCGAATCGCACCTTCAAGGATACGAGACGAAACGTTACTCATTAATGGATAATATAACCATCCTTCAAATGCTGTAGTCATTTGGCTTGGTAAAGAACTGATAATACCCGCAAAAATAATAACTGATATACCATTACCTAAACCCTTAGTGGTGATTTGATCACCTAACCACATTACTAACATACCACCGGCAATAAGAACGGTAACTATATAAGCATAATCCCAGAAACCTGTGCCCATAGTCAATGTAATGTAGTCACTGTTTTCCATTGTTTTAATAATACCATACGCTTGAACAGCTCCTAAAAGAAGTGTCAAATAACGAGTGGTCATTTCCATTTTCTTTCGACCAGTTTGTCCTTCTTTGCTCAATTGCGCTAAAGCGGGCAAAACATCCATCGAAAGTAATTGGACAATAATGGAAGATGTAATATATGGGGAAACCCCGAGGGCGAAGATGGAGAAACTCGATAGAGCTCCACCACCTAATAAGTTCATTAATCCGAAGACGCTATTTTCACTGAAATCCACGCTTGAAACGGTTACTCCAGGAATTGTAATAGCTGAACCGATACGGAAAACCAATAATATACCGAGGGTAAAAACGATTCTCCCCATAATTTCTTTGTTTTTTAAGATTGAAATGATTTTCTTCATATTTAGATCACCTCAATTGTTCCGCCAGCATCTTTGATTGCAGCTTCTGCAGCCTTTGAGAATTTATTTGCTTTAACTGTTAACTTCTTAGTTAATTGACCATTACCTAAAATTTTAACACCGTCATATTCTTTACGGACTAAGCCTGCTTCTTTTAATAATGTTGGAGTGACTTCGACGCCATCTTCAAACACATTTAAATCACCGACATTGACAATTGCGTAATCGATACGAGATACATTATGGAAGCCATGTTTTGGTAAACGACGGAATAATGGGTTTTGACCACCTTCAAAGCCGAGACGAGTACCGCCACCGCTACGAGAGTTTTGGCCTTTTTGACCTTTTCCTGATGTTTTGCCATTGCCAGAACCAATACCACGTCCAACGCGGAATGATTTCTTACGGGCTCCATTAGTATATTCGAGTTCATGCAGTTTCATATTGTGCACCTCCCTAGTTTTTTTAGAATGATTGTAGCGCTTATTTATTTACGGAGCGCTTTGACTTCACCGATTGTTTTTAAAGATTGTAAACCGGCTGTGGTCGCACGTAGAATGTTGATTGGTCTACGAGCGCCGTAAACTTTTGAATAAATATTCTTGACACCAGCTAATTCCAAGATAGCCCGAACTGGACCACCAGCAACGATTCCAGTACCTTCAGGAGCAGGTTTTAAGAAAACCTTAGTGGCTCCAAAAATACCTTCGACTTCGTGAGGGATGGTATCACCTTTCACCATTGGAACATGGAACATATTTTTCTTAGCGGCTTCTAATGCTTTTTTAATTGCATCTGGGACTTCGGTAGCTTTTCCTGTTCCATAACCGAATTTTCCTTTGCCATCTCCGACGACAACAACCGCTGAGAAACGCATATGACGACCGCCTTTTACTGTTTTGCTAACACGATTGATAGCAACGACGCGTTCTTCATATAACTTTTCTTGACGCTCGGGGCGACGGGCTCCACGACGTTCACCGCGATGTTCACCGCGAGGACGACGATCTCCACGAGGAGTGCGTTTTTCTGGAGTTGTGCTTGTTGCAGTTTCTTCTGCAACTACTACTTTTTCTTCTTCAGCCATTTTCCGTTCCTCCTAGAATTTTAAGCCTGCTGCACGAGCGGCTTCTGCGACAGCCTTAACACGACCATGATAAATATATCCTGAACGATCAAAGACGATCGTTTCAATACCAGCCGCTAAAGCTTTTTGAGCAATATCTGTACCTACTTTAGTTGCCGCTTCAATGTTGCTTCCTTTTTCTAATTTAAGAGCAACTGAAGATGAGCTAGCTAAAGTAACACCATTCACATCATCGATAAGTTGGACGTGAATATGTGAATTAGAACGATATACGCTTAAACGAGGGCATGAACTTGTTCCACTTATTTTAGCACGAACACGAGCATGGCGACGTTGACGAACGACATTTCTTGTTTCTTTTGTAATCATACTCTTTCCTCCTTACCAACTATTTCTTACCAGCACGTTTTCCTTCTTTGCGGATAATATGCTCATTCTTATACATGATACCTTTTCCTTTATATGGTTCAGGTTCACGAACCGCACGAATACGCGCTGCTGTTTGTCCCACAGCTTGACGATTGGT
The DNA here is from genome assembly GCA_964546565.1 of uncultured Staphylococcaceae bacterium. Lineage (GTDB taxonomy): Bacteria > Bacillota_I > Bacilli_A > RFN20 > CAG-826 > CAG-826. Next base: position 41,444 of record CAZJKC010000002.1, read on the forward strand.
TCCTTCAACAGTAACTTCCGTCGCACTTGGACAACTAATTTTAACACCTTCTTCAGGTTGAATAAAGACATCATGTGAGTATCCGATAAATAATTGTAAATCGTTACCCTTCATTTGAGCTCTATAACCGATACCAACGATTACGAGTTCTTTTTTGAATCCTTCGGTGACGCCAACGACCATGTTGTGAATTAAAGCACGGGTTGTACCATGAAGTGCTTTAGTTTGTTTTTCATCGTTTGGACGAATAACCTTTAATTCATTACCATTGATTTCATATGTAAAACGGCTATCAAACGTTGCGGTTTCCGTTCCTTTTGAACCTTTAACCGTCACAACATTACCATTTACTTCAACGGTTGTGCCTGCAGGTATTTCAATAACCTTATGACCAATACGTGACATTTTGTTTCCTCCTACCAAATGTAAGCGATAACTTCGCCACCAACGCCTAAGGCGCGGGCTTGCTTGTCGCTCATAACTCCCTTAGAGGTTGAAATAATTGCAATTCCTAATCCCTTTAATACATGTGGGAGTTTATCTGCTGGGACATTAACACGAAGACCAGGTTTGGAGATTTTCTTCAATCCTGAGATAACGCGAACGCCACCTTCAGCATATTTTAATGTAATTGTGAGTTCTTTTTTGACCTCGCCTGTAATAGCGTAATCAACAATGAAGCCTTCTTCTTTAAGAATATCAGCAATTCGTACTTTCATTTTAGAACTCGGCATACTAACTGTTTCGTGACGCATCACATTGGCGTTACGAATTCTTGTAAGCATATCTGCAATTGGATCTGTCATTACCATAGTTATTTTCCTCCTTCTAGATTACCAGCTGGACTTCTTCATGCCGGGAATTTCACCTTTATAGGCTAATTCACGCAAGCAGATTCTGCACAACTTAAATTTGCGAATGACTGAGTGAGGGCGTCCACAACGTTCACAACGTGTGTATTCTCTGACTTTGAATTTTTGTGGTCTACTATTTTTAGCCACGATTGATTTCTTTGCCATCTATTTTATCCCCCTTCTTATTTGTGAAATGGCATACCGAGTAATTCTAATAAGCTATATGCTTCCTCATCGGTATGAGCCGTTGTAACAATTACAATATCCATGCCCCGAAGTTTACTTACTTTATCATAATCAATTTCAGGGAAAATTAATTGTTCTTTAATTCCTAATGTATAGTCACCACGACCATCAAAGGCGTTTTTACTAACACCACGGAAGTCACGAACACGTGGAAGAGCAATTGTAAATAATTTATCAAGGAATTCATACATACGAATTCCACGAAGAGTCACTTTACAACCGATTGGTTGTCCAGCCCGAAGTTTAAAACTTGCAATGGACTTCTTCGCTTTAGTAATTACTGGTTTTTGTCCAGTAATAATAGCCAATTCATTAGCGGCATCTTCTAACATTTTGGAGTTAGAGGTGGCATCGCCAACACCAATGTTAATTACTACTTTTTCTAAAGCAGGAATTTGCATTGTTGAAGAATAACCGAACTTTTTAAATAAAGCAGGGGCTACTTCTTCTATATATTTTTGTTGGAGACGATTTGCATATTTTTTTGCCATCAACATTTACCTCCTTAGTCCAATTTCGCATTGCTTGATTTTGTTTTAGCAATACGAACTTTTTTACCCTTCACAATGGAATAGCCAACACGAGTGGCTTTCTTTGTTTTAGGATCGATGAGAGCCACATTGCTCACATCAATTGGGGCATACACTTCAATGATGCATCCTTCTGGATTTTGTTGTGTTGGTTTTTTATGTTTTTTACGAACATTAACACCTTCAACAACAACTTTATTTAGACTTGGATATGCTCTTTGAACAATGCCTGTCTTTCCTTTATAAGAACCGGAAATGACAATTACTTTATCACCTTTTTTGATTTTCATAGTAATTCCTCCTATAAAACCTCTAGTGCCAAGGAAATAATCTTCATAAATTTATCTCCTTTTTCCCGAAGTTCACGAGCCACAGGTCCAAATACCCGGGTGCCTCTTGGTGTGCCATCATCGTTAATTAAAACGACCGCGTTATCGTCAAAACGAATGGTTGATCCATCAGCACGATTAACCGCTTTGGCTACACGAACGATAACACATTTAACAACATCGCCTTTTTTTACTTTTGAGTTAGGGATTGCATCCTTAACTGCACATAATACAACATCACCAAGTGATGCTGATTTACGATGTGAACCGCCATATAAACGGAAGACTCTCACAGAGCGAGCGCCAGAGTTGTCAGCAACAACAAGATTTGTTTCAGTTTGAATCATAACTTAGCTCCTCCTTCTTAGTCTTCTATAGCCTTGCTTACGATTGAAACAAGACGGAAACGTTTGGTAGCAGATAATGGGCGTGTTTCCATAATAAGAACGACATCACCTTTTTTAGCAATATTATTCTCATCATGAGCTTTATACTTCTTAGCATATTTAACACGTTTTCCATATTTTGCGTGCATTTTATGAGTTTCAATTAAAACTGTAATGGTTTTGTCCATTTTATCGGAGATAACTACTCCTTTAAGTGTACGACGAGATTTTCTTTCTTCCATGAACCATTACCTCCTTACTTAATACCAAGCTCACGTTCGCGAATCACCGTATAAATACGAGCGATATCTTTACGTGCAGCGGTCATTGTTTTTCCATTTTCAAGTTGTCCAACAGCTTGTTTACGGCGGCATTCAAATAATTGTTCTTTAAGTTCATAGATCTTCGCATGAAGTTCTTCTGTACTCATTTCTCTAATTTCTTTGAGTTTCATAATTATTCCGCCTTTCCTTTTGCGATCACTTTACATTTGATTGGAAGTTTATACGAAGCTAAACGTAATGCTTCACGAGCATCAGCTTCAGGAACGCCTCCAATTTCAAACATAACGCGACCAGTTTTTACAACTGCCACCCATGATTCTGGTGAACCTTTACCAGAACCCATACGTACTTCGGCAGGTTTTTTTGTTTTTGCTAAATGAGGATAAATACGAATCCATATTTGTCCACTTCTTTTGGTGTAACGAGATAAAACGATACGAGCCGCTTCAATTTGGCGATTTGTAATCCAATTACCCGATACAGCTTGGAGACCGAATTCACCGAATTCTACTTCGTTTCCGGCCTTAGAATGACCTTCATATTTAATGCTATGTGGTCTTCTATACTTGACTCTCTTTGGTTGTAACATCGTGAATTATTCTCCTTTCTTTTCTTTAACTGTGGGGAGAACTTCACCACGGCAGATCCAGACTTTGCAGCCTAAACGGCCATATGTGGTGTGTGCTTCCGCAAGAGCGTAATCAATATCACTACGGAGCGTATGAAGAGGAATAATTCCTTCATGATAACCTTCGCTACGAGCAATATCAGCACCAGCTAAACGACCTGAAATCATTGTTTTACATCCTTTAGCGCCAGCTTTACGAACTCTTTGAATGGCTTTCTTTTGCACAGTACGGAATGAAGCACGTTCTTCTAATTGTTTAGCAATGCTTTGCGCTACTAAGGTAGCGTCAAGATCTGGTTGTTTGACATCAGCAACGCTGACACGTAAATCGGATCCCTTAACAATTTTTGCTAAATCCTTTTTAATAGCGTTAATATTCGCACCGTCTTGACCAATAACAACACCCGGACGAGCCACAAAGATAGTGACATTGACTGTGTGTCCTTTATCGGTTTTAATTCTTTCAATCTCAACATGAGAAAGAAGTGCATCTTTTAATCTTTTTCCTAAATATTTACGAATTTTAAGATCTTCGTGTAAGAAAGTTGGAAAATCTTTTTTTGAGGCGTACCAACGGGAATTCCAATCACGATTAATTCCGATACGCATACCTACTGGATTAACTTTTTGTCCCATGATTTTTCCTCCTATCTTTCTTTAATCACACAGGTAATGTGTGAAGTTCTTTTTACTATACTTGACGCTGAACCTTTTGCACGAGGCATATAACGTTTTAAACGTGGTCCATCGTTTGCGTAAATTTCCGCAATATATAGTCTATCTTCATCCATGCCGTTATTATTAATTGCATTTGCGGCACAGGATTTAATCAACTTAACCACTACAGGTGTCGCTGATTTATTAACATTGGCAAGAATGCCTAACGCCACACTAACATCTTTACCGCGAACAAGGTCGATAACTAAGCGGGCTTTTCTTGGAGTTACTCTAACTCCGGTAACAATTGCTTTTGCTTCCATTATTTTTCTCCTTATTTATTCGCGTGAGCCGCTTTATCTTCAGCGGTGTGACCGGTATGTCCGGTGTAGGTACGGGTTGGAGCGAATTCTCCAAGTTTATGTCCGACCATATCTTCAACTACATATACGGTAATGTGTTCATGACCGTTATAAACGGCAAAGGTATGTTCGATGAATTGCGGCAAAATAACGCTTCTCCGTGACCATGTCTTAATAATTTCTTTTTTACCTGATGCATTGAGAGCTTCAACTTTCTTTAAAAGGTGAGCATCAACGAAAGGTCCTTTTTTCAAGCTACGAGCCATGTTTCATTTCCTCCTTTACCTTATTTACTACGACGTCTGACGATCAAACGTGTAGAAGATTTCTTATTACGTCTAGTCTTCACACCAAGTGCACGTTTACCCCAAGGAGTACGTGGCGCATCACGGCCGACTGGACATTTACCTTCACCACCACCATGGGGGTGATCATTTGGGTTCATAACTGAACCACGAACGGTTGGGCGAGTTCCTAACCAACGAGTTTTACCAGCTTTACCTAAATTAATTAAGCTATAATCTTCGTTACCGACAATACCGATTGTGGCACGGCAGACTGCTAAAACCTTACGAACTTCACCACTTGCTAAACGAAGAATAACATATTTTCCTTCTTTACCAAGAATTTGTGCGCTGGTACCAGCTGCACGGCATAATTGACCACCTTTACCTGGATATAATTCCACATTGTGGACAAATGTACCTTCAGGAATGTTGGCTAATGTCATCGCATTACCAACTTTAATATCAACGTTTTCACCAGAAATAATGTGGTCTCCAACTTTTAAATCTTTTGGAGCGATGATGTAACGTTTCTCACCATCTACATAATTAATTAAACAAATATTAGCATTACGATTTGGATCATATTCAATGGTAGCAACTACTCCATCGATACCATCTTTATTTCTCTTGAAATCTATAATACGATAACGGCGTTTATGACCCCCACCAATATGACGAGTGGTAATCGCGCCTGTATTATTACGTCCACCTGTTTTTGAAAGATTAACTAATAAACTTTTCTCAGGAGTATGCGTTGTGATTTCTTCAAATGTCGTATTTGTCATGTGACGACGGCTTGGAGTCGTCGGCTTATAAGTTCTAATTGACATCTTTTCTTTCTCCTATATTTTGGTCTCTTTCTTGACCTTATTCTTTAAATAAATCAAGCGCTTGTCCTTCTTCTAAAGTGACAATGGCTTTTTTAAATGCTGGGACTGTTCCTTCATAACGTCCTGCACGTTTGCTCTTTGAACGAACATTAATGATTTTGACATCTTTAACTTTAACTTGGAAAACAGCTTCAAACGCTAATTTCACTTCCGCACGATTCGCCTTAGGAGCAACTTTGACTGTAACCTTGTTATACTCTTGCATTAAAGTCATTGACTTTTCAGTGATAACAGGGCAAATAATTGTATCAAAGCTTTTGACTGTTGGTTTGGTGAAGCGACTCTCGACGACGGCCGCTTTTTTCTTTGCTCTTGCCATTATTTAAGTCCTCCCTCTAACGCTTTAACCGATTTCTTGGTAAAGACAACGTGATCTGAATTTAATAAATCATAAACCGAAACGTTGTCCACACTAACGATCAATACATTTGGTAAATTACGTGCGCTCATGAATAAGTTATCATCAGCTTCATCTAAAACGATAAGTGTTTTTCCTTCTGCATTGATTTTCGCTAAGATTTCAACCATTGTTTTTGTTTTTGGTGCTTCTACTTTAAATTCATCAACAACAATGATTGCTTTGTTTTGAGCCATCAATGATAAGGCTGAGCATAAGGCTAACTTATGAGCTTTCTTATTCATTGATAACTTATAGTTTTGGGTACCGGTTGGACCGAAAACATTTCCGCCGCCACGCCAAATTGGTGAACGACTTGAACCAGCACGTGCCCGGCCAGTTCCTTTTTGACGCCATGGCTTTTTGCCACCGCCACTGACTTCATCACGACGAAGTGTTTTTGCAGTAGCTTGGCGTGTATTCGCCCGATAAACTTGAACAGCATCGAACATGACTTGCTTGTTAGGCTCTAATCCAAAGACATCAGCGCTAACCATAACTTTAGAAGCTTTTTCACCAACTAAATTAATAACTGGTAAAGAAACTGTTTTTGCTTTTTCTGCCATAATAGTTCTCCTTCCTGTTCTTATTGAGCGTTGCGGTTAATTAATGTTTTAACAACCGATTTGCCTCTTTGTGCTTTAATCGCACTACGAATTGTAACAATTGATTTGGTTGGTCCGGGAACAGCGCCTTTCACAAGAATAGCATTGTGTTCCATATCGACAGCGACGATAACAAGATTTAATATTGTTGCTTGTTTGTCACCATGATGACCAGCCGATTTCTTTCCTGGATGAATGCGGTTATTGGTACGACCATTAGTGGCAAATGAACCGGCATGACGGTGATAACCTGAACCGTGTCCTTTTGGACCAATGATGAAGTGCCAACGTTTAATAGCGCCGCTAAATCCTTTACCTTTGCTGGTGCCGATGACATCAACGACTTCACCAGCTGCGAATAAGTCAGCGGTAATGGAGTCACCAACATTGAATTTTTTCATTTCATCACCCTTTAATTCTTTTAAAACATATTTTGGGGTGGTGTTAGCTTTTGCAAAGATACCTTTTTCAGCTTTATTAGCACGATGTTCTTTCTTTTCTTCATATCCAACTTGGATTGCTTCATAACCATCGTTTTCTAATGTTTTCACTTGGGTAACAACGTTTGGTAAAACTTCAATAACTGTTACTGGATATAAAACGCCATCTTCAGCGAAAACTTGGGTCATTCCCATTTTTCTTCCAACTATTGCTTTCATGACATCTTACCTCCTTAAAGCTTGATATCAATATCTACACCGCTTGGAAGATCAAGACGTTTCAAAACATCGATGGTTTCCTTAGTAGGATTATAGATATCGATTAAGCGCTTATGTGTTCTAATTTCGAATTGTTCACGCGCATCTTTGTATTTATGAACAGCTCTTAGGATTGTATAAACTTGCTTCTCTGTTGGAAGCGGGATTGGGCCTACAACCTTAGCCCCCGACTTAATAGCGGCGTTCACAATCTTTTCGACTGATAAATCAAGAATCTTGTGATCATATGCTTTTAAACGGATTCTAATCTTTTTTGTTTTAGCCATGAATTTTTCCTCCTTTGTCTAAATCAGGCTTAGACGTCGCTCCATACGAATTCCCTGTACGCTTATTCATGACAACTCTTAATGGCGTATCAGCAACCTCGCACTTCATTACGGACATCAGCATTTGAAATAATATCAAAAGATAAAATGAAATGCAATACTTTTTTTTCATTTTTTTATAGATTTATTATTAATTAATTTTATAATTTATTATAAGTATATATATGTAAAACATTCCCTTTTATTATGACATTTACTGTTTTTTCAAATTATAAAAATAAGCGAATGATTATTTCTCAACAATTATCTTTTTCAACATTTATTCGATGTAAAAATATTTTTTTCGTTCTTTTTTTAGCCATTAAAAACCATTGGATTAAAGTTTCAACTGCAAAGTAATATAAAACTATTCTTTCCTTTGAAGATACTCAGCATATGAATATCGGCATCCACAATAAGGTTGACGATAAAGACCATATTTATTGGTTAATTCTCGACCATAATCGCTTCCCTTTTTCTTTTTGAAATCAGAATAGAAGTAGCGACAATGAAGATGCATTGCTTCTAGTTCTCTACCAATTTCATTTATCTTTTGAGCGTTTTTCTGACTTGATATAGTCATTACTGTCGTAAAGTAATCATAATTATTTTTTTCCGCATAATCATATGCTTCTGCCATTCTTAAACGATAACACAAGAAACAACGCTCACTAAATTCTGGTAAATGGGCAACTGACGCTAATTGCTTAATATAGTCTTCTTCATTATAAGTTGGAACAATAAGTTTAATATCATAATTATAATCTCTTTTTAAAAAAGAAATATATTTTTTTAGTTCTTGAAGACGAAGATTATATTCTCCGGCAGGATAAATATTTGAATTATTAAAATATATCGTAACATTAAAAAATTGGCATAAAAAAACTAAAGGGTATGTCGAACATGGTCCACAACAAACATGTAACAATATTGACGCTTTATCTTTTTTATCTTGTATTTTTTTAATCTCATTTATTGACCAATTATAATAATAAAGTCTTTCCATATAATCACCATCTTAATGAAAAAATAATTTAATGTTAATTTAGCTATTTATATATTTTTTAACATATCAATCTAACATCTCCGCTACTTGCGAGGAACATCACTATTAATGCTGGGGTTATCAACGGTTCCATACTCACGTTTCATTGCTTCTATCGAAACCACCCACTGCTTGCCAAATTTGCATACATCAACTCCGTTAACTAGTTTTCCGTAAGTAATCGCTTTGCGGAGTGTACTTTCGTTAAGTCCCCAAAGTGCGGTTGCGTCACTAAATGCCATAAGCCCATCAAACGGAGTATCTACTTGAACACCATTTTCCCAAAGTTCATCACAAGATAAATCAACGTCATCATTCCAAATGATACCATATCCGCCCGTATCAACCACTACATCAAAGAACACTTCTTCATTTTGCAAAGTGGCAAAAATGGGTAATTGTTTAAACAATGGTTTCACATCATATATTTTTGTAATACCCTCACAAAATTGTACACTCAATTTATAATCAGGCATTGCTGAAACATTTTTTACTTTATGAAACATAGTATCACGCCTCCTTATTCAAGTGGAGAAATGCTTCTGAAATTTTGCGTTTCCCAAATATCTTTTAATTCGTCTTTATGTAAACTAATCCATTCTTGTACCATTGCGAGTGCCTTGGAAGGTAAATATCCTTCCAACACTTTTCCAGTCATAAAATCAATCGCAGCCACATCATCATTATATATTGCATAAATATGCGGCGGATTATGCTCTTTCTGCAAAAATTACATTCTAATAATAATTCCATAAAATCTCGACAAAACAGGCATATCAGTATCTCCAATACTTTCTTCATTAAAAGTGTTTCACGATATCGTGATATTTTCAATAGTATATGCATTTTTTCTTTTATCTAATCTTTTAATAAGCCTAATAGAATTACTATATTTTAAGATAGATTAATTATGAAAAAAGCAAACGCAAAAAAAGGAATAAGAATTGTAAATAAAGAAATAATTTATAACAGAAATGTTTTAAAACTGTAAAAATCCATTTATTTTTTTTTAAAACATCGTTTTGTATGGTATACAATGCTATTTTTTTCATGTATTATGTTAAAATCTGCATTTTGTAATATTTTTAACATATCAACATGGCATCGCCAAAAGAAAAGAAGCGATATTTTTCCGCAATAGCGTGTCTATACACTTCCAATATAAATTCTCGTCCCGCAAACGCCGACACAAGCATTATTAAAGTCGATTTTGGCAAATGAAAATTAGTAACTAAACCATCAATAGCCTTAAATTCATATCCCGGATAAATAAAGATATCCGTTTCATCATGACACGCCACAAATTGATGATGTTTTTGCATCACCGATTCAAGTGTTCTTGTTGAAGTTGTTCCAACCGCAATAATACGACGATGCTCTTTTTTAGCTTGATTTAATATATCCGCTGTTTCTTGACTCATCCAATACGTTTCTTTATGCATATGATGATCCGTAATTTCTTCAGCCTTCACTGGTCTAAATGTACCTAACCCAATATGAAGAGTTACTTCGGTAACAATTACTCCTTTTTCTTTAATTCTATTTATAAGTTCCGGAGTAAAATGAAAACCGGCTGTTGGAGCCGCTGCACTTCCTTCTATCTTAGCGTAAACGGTTTGATAACGCGAATTATCTCCACATTGTTTTTTAATATAAGGCGGTAAGGGCATTTGTCCTAGTTTTTCTAACACTTCATAAAATATACCATCATAAAGCATACGGAAATGTCTAATACCTTCATCAAATACCGCAACACACTCCGCAATTAACTCCCCATTAGCGAACTTAATACGAGTCCCAACTTTTACCGTTTTAGCATTTCCTACCAAACATTCCCAAATATCATTTTCTTTTTGATTTAAAAGCAATACTTCGACATGGGCATTAGTAACTTCTTTAACACCAAACAATCGAGCAGGAATAACTTTTGTATTATTAATAACTAACACATCACCGGCTTTTAAATAATCAATAATGTCATAAAAATGACGATCTTCATATGTATTTTTTTCTTTATGCACTACTAACAAACGGGAATTATCGCGTTTCTGACTTGGTTCTTGAGCGATTAATTCCTCAGGTAAATCAAAATCAAAATCATTAATATTCATTTTAAAAGCCTCTCTTATCATTAAACTTACGTAATACTTCTTCTTTAAAATCGCCAAAGCGATCTTCTTTAATAGCGATACGGGCTTCTTCCATCAAATGTATTAAGAAACGAATATTGTGAATTGATAATAATCTTTTACCAAAAGCCTCATCGCATTTATATAAATGTCGTAAATAAGCTTTTGTATAATGCCGACATGTATAGCAACCGCATTCATCATCCAAAGGCGTAAAATCTTCTTCATATTGAACATCACGGATATTGACCCGTCCTTTACTCGTCATTAAAGCACCATGCCTTGCTATTCTTGTTGGTAAGACACAATCAAACATATCAACGCCCATCGCAATACCTTCTAATATATAATCGATAGAACCAACGCCCATTAAATAACGAGGCTTATCTTTCGGTAAATAAGGAACGGTGTATTGAACCATTTTAAACATTACTTCTTTCGGTTCACCAATTGAAGTACCACCAATAGAATAACCATTAAAATCCATCTTTGCTAATTCTTCAGCACAGTACTTCCGTAAATCAGCGAATTCTCCACCTTGGACAATGCCAAAAAGGGCTTGGTCTTTTCTAGTATGGGCATCTTTTCCGCGGCGGGCCCATCGTAAAGTACGTTCAACACTTTTTTTCATATAATCATATGAAACAGGATATGGTGGACATTCATCAAAAGACATAATAATATCGGCACCTAGCTTTTCTTCTATTCCAATAGCAATTTCCGGTGAAAAGAATAAAGTTGCACCATTTAAATGATTTTTAAAAGTAACACCTTCTTCAGTTATTTGTCGATTATCGGACAAAGAAAAAACTTGAAAGCCTCCAGAATCCGTTAAAATCGGCCCATCATAATTCATAAAATGATGTAAGCCGCCGGCTTTTTGCACTAAATCAGCTCCAGGACGTAACGCTAAATGATATGTATTTGATAAAATTACACCACTTCCGCAAGCTTTAAGCTCTTCAGGAGATAATGTTTTAACAGTGGCCAATGTCCCAACAGGCATAAACATTGGAACTTCTACATCACCATGAGGAGTATGTAAGATTCCATAACGAGCTCCTGTTTGCTTATCAATATGTTTAATTTCTAAATAAAAATCTTTCATTAAAATGTCCTCCTCAATTACGCAACTAATATAATAATATAAATAAATAAAAGTATCTACTTGATTTGTTTCTTTAATTTCTTTATTTCTTTTTTAAATTTTTTCTTGCTCTTTTTAGCATTCTTTTTAGTTTTTTTCTTTTCTTTTTTAGCACTTTTTATTGCTAAATCACTTTCCGTTTCAAAAAGCGATAGTATTTTATGAGACATGGTTTTAAATACTTCCGATTGAATAGCCATTTTCATCGCTAAATTTATTAATTCATAATCGCCCTTAACTTCTGCATCAACCTCATGTTTCATAACATCAAGGATATTTTGCACTTGCATCAAAACATATTTCATTACTTCATCATGAATGGTAGTAAAATATTGATACATTGCTTCTTTAGTAGCGTTCATCTTTCCATCTTGCCTCAATAAATAATCAATGTCATTTAAAGAAATAACCTTTTTTAATAAACAAATAATAAATAAAGAAGTTAAATGCTCACGAGTATACTTCTTTTTTATCGGGGCACTTAATAAATGCAATTTAACGTAATTATTAATCATATACCCACTGATTAAAGGCTCGTCTGGATCACTAAATAATTGTAATTTTTGTTCTAAAAAAGATAGAACTTGATCGCTATATAAATCGATATCTGGTAATTGCTCCCATGATGGAAATTGATAATTCTCTACGGCATTGAGCCATTCTTCAAATTTATTAAATCGTTCGTTCATTCCGCTACTACATCCTTTTCTTGAATTTGATGATATGTTTTTCCATGCATATATCCATATAAAATCATCACTAAAAGTAAAGTTGGATCTAAAAAGCAAGGAATAATGGAATTATTATCTTTAAAAACAAATTGATCATAATTTAAATTAACATAGACGAAATAACAAACAATAAATGATAAAAGGCATTCTTTAACAAATTTATTATCATGACCATCATGATAATACTTGTATAATTGATAAATAAGCAAACTAAATAACACCACTAAAAAAACAAAAGGAATAATTCCTCCTTGATATATAGCGTCTAAGAAGATGTTTTTAGAACTCATTTCTAATTGACGACCAAACGGATAAGTAAAAAGTCCTTTAAGTATTTCGACCGCAAAACCTAATCTTTTTATATTTTGACCTTTAATAATAATAAAAGCGACTCCACATACCAAAATAAAGCCTAGTGATAACCAATATATGAGACGTTTTTTCTTATCCTGCGGATAAAAACGGATTAAAGCGATAACGGCACAAGCGACAAATACGGTAAATAATCCTTGCCAATAAGGCAATAAAATGAGCCCCAATATGCCCAAAACACCACACGCTAAAGCCATATGATACAACTTTGTTTTTTCTTTTTCTTTATAAAGCCATAACACATTTAATCCTGAGGCTAATAACGACATTGCATAGCCAAAAAAGGAAGTATCAACCGTATAAAAATTTAACCCTATCAGCATTTTAGCCATATGTGTTACCGTTCCACTTCGTGTCATAACATAGAAAAAACCATATTGAAATAGAGTATAAAAGACATTAATGATACCAAAGAAAAATAAAGCACCATATAAAACATAGAAAGGGTATTGTTTAAAACGTTCTCTAAAAGAAATAATATAACCGACAATAGAAGCAGACCCGCTACTACATACTAGAATTAAAGTATTCCCAATATTTAATCCCGCTTCTTTATACAATATTGCAATAGCGAAAATATATCCGCATTGCCCAACCATCCACATGATAGATAACCAATTTAACTTATGAAATAAGTGATGATAAATTACCACACCCAGTATAGCGAGAAGACAAATTATGACACGTGTAATTAAACTCAATGTATAAAATGTTAAAGACAAAGATAAAAACACTTCTAATGCCATAATTCCAAATAGAAATTTTGCAAATGATTCTTCATGATTATTCATACAGATCCTCCTTTTTTCTACCAATAACAGCCTTTTTCAACTTTTTCATATCCTTTAGGCTTTCGACTCGGACGTATCCAATATTCATTCATATATTGCGCAACATGATGGCGGGTTTCCCATCTTTTCCCTATAATTCCAAACATGGTAGAAGTCGCTCCTCCTGTTTGAATCGCTTGTTTACCTAATGACTTATAAATAAACGAGCATAAAGAAGAGCCATAAGCCCCAGCACCTACTAAAGCAATATCAAAATCAATCTTACTTATTTCATTTTTCATAAAAGAAAGGGCTTCTGTCCAATTTTTAAATCTATTATCTTCTGCTTCTCCAATAGTTTGCACACATTGAAAAGTTTTTAAATCAAAGTTCGGAATAACACCTTTAGGATATAATTTATCCATTATTCGATATTGTCTTTCTATATCTTCATCAAAGGGTGATATAATTAATACCTTTTTTCCTTTTAATGCTTGAATCCAATCGCCCCGCAATGGTTCAAACGCCTCGTATTGTATTATCTTAGCGTCAGGACATAACTTTTGATAAAAATAGTCTTCCATATGAATACCTGATATCCCTAATATTGAAGCATTATCAAAGGCTTTTGTAGCCTCTTTTACATATTTTGTCAATGATTCATCGTCGACAGGAAAAACACCAGCATTATTTTTTATGCTATATTTTACCGTTTCTTTATAAGTCTTTTTTAGTCCTAGCATTATCTTTTCATAATTATTAATACAAGATAATTCAACAGCACCAAAGCGCACAGCCATAAAAGGCCTATTGCTTTCAATCATTGATTTTAATATTTCATTACTATAATCAAGAGTAATATCCTTATGATGTGCAAAACGAACTAAGCTTCTTTTCTTACGAAAAAGGCGATATAAAAAAACATGCCAACTATTTTTTATAAAATAAATCATATATCGTCCTTTGTTCATCTTATCAAGCTCCTTTTTTCCTTTATTATACTCGTAATAAAGGTATTAAGCAAAACGCATTCATATAATGACTAAGTGATAAAATGAAAAGGTTCAATACTTTTTATATCAAACCTTTTTTAGATAATTTCTAAACTATATTTAAGATAAAAGCCAATCTAATAAATAAAGAACCTTAATACCATCATAAGAAGTTATATAATCTCTATCCATTGATAAAACAATTTTTTTATAATTGTCTTTTATCATTTTTAATGGCTTAAGTTCTCTTTCACGAGTTTCTTGAGATAGCATACTTTCAGTCACTTGAATATAAATTCTTTCATTCGTTTTTTCAGCAACAAAGTCAATTTCCATCTCGCCAACTTTACCGATATAAACTCGATAATCTCGTCTTATCAATTCTAAAAAGACAATATTTTCAATAATGTGACCACGTTCCGCATCACGATAACCTAAAAGTATATTACGAAAGCCCATATCAATTATATAATTCTTACCAAGCGTTTTTAAAAGTTGTTTTCCCTTAACATCATATCTACCGACTGATAAAAAAATAAAAGCTCTTTGCAACATGGAAATATATTTATCAACTGTTTTTCCTGCAATATTCTTATCTTTCACTTTTGGAATATCTCCTTCATTAGAAAGGATATTTCCTATATTGTTAGGAGAAGTTATATTACCTATATTTGAACAAAGAAACCTCGTTATTTTATCAAGCGTACGCTGATCAACTTGATTATTTCGTTGTAAGATATCTCGTAAAATAACAGTGGAATAAATCCCTTCAAGAGCTTGATTACTACGTGCTTCATTAAATTGGTATTCTCTTAAAATAGGCATACCCCCAAATTGTACATATTTTTGAAATTTTTCTTCTAAAGTCATTGGTGATTCAAAATCATAAAATAGCAAAAATTCCTTAAAAGACAATGGTAAAATGCGGATTTCAACATATCTTCCTGATAGAAGCGTTGATAATTCTGTTGATAATAAATAAGCATTAGAACCGGTAATATAAATATCAACATCATAATCTAAACGAAATGACTCAATAGCTTTTTCCCAATGTTCGACCATTTGTATTTCGTCAAATAACAAATATGTTTTCGTTTCTTTAGAAATCAAGTTACTAATAAAATCATAAAGGTCAAGATAATTCATTATATGTCGATATCGTAAAGACTCTAAATTCATATGAATTATTTGACATTCTTCTACTTCATTATTTAAAAGATATTGATGAAACAATTCTAAAAGAGATGATTTTCCGCTCCTTCTAATACCCGTAACAATTTTAACTAAATCAACATCTTTATTTTCAATAAGTTGCGTTAAATACAAAGGTCGATTAACAAGTTTAGACATAAAATAGCTCCTTTTTTCTATTATAATTAAACCAAAGAAAAACAATAATGTCAATATTTTATGAAATTGAAGTCAGAAACTTCATTTTTTTTAATAGTTTCTAACTACAAAGTCGGAAACTTTTACATGTTTTAATAATCAATGTATTTAAATATCTTTTCCTTGAGTTCCTTAAAAGAAGAATAGTCGATATGACAAGGCACATTTTGTTGACTTATCATATTAGATTTCAATGTTCGCATTCGTTTATCGAAAAAAGAAGGCAATATATTGTGGTCAATCATTTGTTCATCATCTTTAAAGACAACATGTATATGATCATTACGATGAAAAATATCGAGCAATCGCGCATCATATGTTGAAAAATAAAACAACGCTCCTTTTCGATTCATTCTCTTATCTAAAAACAAATTAATAACGCTTATCACCGTTTCATGTTGCAAATAATCTTCCAACCCATCAATCATTAATAAACCGCCTAGCTTTAATGTTAAATAAGCCGATAAATAAACTAGAAGACCGCGAATTGTTCCTAACGATAAATATGTTACTAAAAGCTCATTTTTTAAAGCAACTTTTTTATGACCATTACCATAAATAATCATCAGTTCATCATTCGATATTTTTTTAAAATTTACAATATCTAGACCAAAAAAATGACAAACACTTAAAACGATATCTTTATTAATATAATCTAAATAATGATTTATAATTTTCATCATCTTAACTTTAGAATTATCTTTTAAAGAAATAACATAAGGCATTTTAAAATCAAAAGAAGACATCATCGATTTTGTTCCCGTCAATGATTGGCATTCAATAGGAACACGTACATATCTTCCATTCCATAATTTATCAGTATTTTGAATATTAACATTTTTAACAAACAATTCTTGATTTTTTATTAATACGCGATTCTCACTTTGCATCATTTTAATAAAACTTGGTGGAAATAATTCACATCGGTAACGATAAACCTTTATAGAATTCGTAAAGAAAATTGAAAGTGTTATCTTCTCTTGGCTAAAATCTTCCGGATGATATAAGATGTTATCTTCATTTAAACAGGCAATACATAAATCTATTAATGAGATAATCGATGATTTGCCACATCCATGACTTCCCATAAAGACTTGACATATCGGAATGAACAATTTATCCCCAATTTGTAGCAATTCTGCATCATTGCTGGCTTTTGTAATCGATTGAGTGGTCAAAAAGTCAATCGTAAAATTGTCTTTTAGCCTTCGAAATCCCGTTACGATTATTTTTAAAATATGCATGATAATTACGAAATGCTAAACGATTATTTTCAACACTATAAAGATTAACGTAGCCAAAAATAAAAGAACCTTTATGGTTCTTTACTATCAGTTTATTAATCATGGATTATTTCATTTAACATTTGTAAGATAACGTCAATTATTTTTTCAAAATCTTCAATATCTAAATACTCTAATGGACCATGAAAATTTTCGCCACCTGTACCTAAATTAGGACAGGGAATGCCTTCAAATGATAATCTTGCCCCATCCGTACCACCACGAATTGGTATCTCTTTAGGATTTAAATTATGGGCTTTAAAGGCCTTTTTAACAATTGTAATTAATTCGGGTTGTTTCATTATTTCCGACTTCATATTGTAATAACTATCTTCTATTACAACATCAACAATCGCCCCATATTGTTGATTAATTTCATCAACAATTTTCAAAAAATAAGCTTTCTTTTTTTCAAACTCTTGACGATCATGGTCACGAATAATAAACGACATGTTAGCGCATGCAACATTTCCTGACATATTTGTCAAATGGTAAAAGCCTTCATAATTCTCAGTATGTTCTGGTCGTTCTTGCATAGGTAGCTTCATAAATAATTCCATAGCCACAATTTGTGCATTAATCATTTTATCTTTAGCCGACCCCGGATGAATACTTTTACCATGAACAGTTACTTTAACACTTGCAGCATTAAAAGTTTCATAATTAATTTCATTGATGTCCCCGCCATCAACAGTATAAGTATAAGCATCTTTAGCGACCTTTTTATACCATTCATAATTAAAATGATCCGTTCCTCTTCCGACTTCTTCATCCGGTGTAAAACACACTACGACATTAGGATATACTCCATCATGTGTTAAAACGTACTCCACTACCGCCATGATAATAGCAATTCCTGATTTATCATCTGCGCCTAAAAGAGTAGTCCCATCGGTCACAATTAGATGATGCCCTATTTTATCTTTTAAATCTTCTTTTGATAATTTTAAGCCATTACCGATTTCAATATCATCACCCAATACTTCAACAATACGCGGATGAATATTATTCCCAGGAGCATCAGGAGAAGTATCCATATGCGATATTAAACCAATGGTTTTTTCACTTTTAGCCTTACTTTCAAGATAAGCATAAACATATCCATATTCATCCATAAAAGCATTTTCTATGCCTAAATCATGTAATTCTTGTACCAAGTATTTAGCTAATTCTTTTTGTTTTAGCGAACTAGGAAATGTCGTGGAATCTTCATCTGATTGAGTGTCAAATGTTACATATTTTAAAAATCTATCGATCGCTTTCATTATTAATCACCTACCACCGCTATTGTATAACGGAATAAAAACAATTTCAAAGGATATTCTATCGACATTGAGCTGCTTTAATAGCGCTAGCCCAAGCCCACATTAAGTTATAGCCGCCACACAAGCCATCGTTATCTAATACTTCACCGATAAAAAAGACATTTTTTTCTTTTAAAGATTGAAATTTATCATCAATATTAGTTAAGGATAGACCACCTATTGTCACTTGTGACTGCGAAAAAGGATACAATTCTTGGAATGTAAAAGTTAATTTTTTCATCATATGGACAACTCGTTTTAATTCTTCATCACTCTTTTTACCTTTGGTTTTCGTTATTTTTTCAATATATCGAGCTAATAAAGAAGGTAATGATCCATCTAAATAAGGATACCCATTATTTGTTTTCTCAATAAAAGATTGAAATAAGGATTGTTCATCAAATTCCGGAAATAAATCTAACACAATAAAATATTTATCATCATATTGATTGTTTCGTGCAATTATGGAGCTAGCATTCATAATGACAATACCGCCTAAACCATCTTTTTTAAACTGGACTTCCCCTTTTTCTTGAAATAAACAACCTTTCTTTTGTGAAATTAAACATACTTCAGCTTTAATTCTTAATCCAAAAAGAGAAGATATATCTTCTTGAACCTTGATTGGCGTTAATCCGGGAAGGCAGTTATTAATAAAATAATGATGTTGCTTAGCAATAGAAAAAAATACGCCATTACTTCCAAGAGCGGGTGAAGACGCTCCTCCAGTAGCCACCACAAGACGATCAACAATCATCGTACTATGATCATCCATAATTAAATTAATCTTTTCTCCCTGATTTAAATAATCGGTAAGAGCGGATTTTAATAACACTTTGATTTGATATTTTTTGAGCCAAAAATTAAATATTTCCACAACGGTCTTGGCATTTTCACTACGCGGATAATATCGTCCTTCTTCATTTCGTAAATCTAGACCTAAATCATGAAAAACTGACGCAAGAAATAAAAAATCAAATTTTGAAAATAAGGCCTGCGCTTTTTGGTAATCACGATATTTTGCATATAATTCATCTTTTTCACAATCATTTAAAAGATTGCACCGCCCATTTCCAGTTGCTAAAACCTTTTTCCCAATTTGATTTTCTTTTTCAATAATTATTACTTCATCATCAGGATAATATTTCTTACGCATAATAGAGTACATCATCCCCGATGCTCCTGCACCAATAACGGCAATTTTCATAATGCCCTCCTAAATAAGTATACCTTTTATAAAAGTTAATAACTTTTCTTTTATTTTATCGCATCACACTTCTTTTTAAAAGGAAACCAAAAAGAAGTATTTTAATTTCGATTAATAATTTTCCATGCTTCAATTAATTTTTCTAATGACCAAGCAGCATTCGCCGCACTAGTGGAAGGTACCAAAACGGCCATATGTAATAAATGCGGAAAATGCTTAACAAATAATGAATAAGCCTTTTTCCCATTTAATATTATCTTTTTTATTGGATAACATCTAACAAGATGATCAATATCAAGCAGAGAAGTATTCTTGATTGTGGCATCAGAAGACCCTTTAATTTCACATGATTCTATAACATCATAAAGACCTATATGATGCTTTACTAATATTCTTTTCTTATCATCAAGGCTCATCCGATATAAATCCGGCTCATTTAAAAGTACTTCTAACACTCGATAAAATCTATTTTGAGGATGCATATAATAAAATCCTTGTTTGCGTGATTCAACTGAAGGAAAACTACCGAGTATCAAATAATAAGTATCATCATTAATAAAGGCTCCAAACTCATGATTAACTATCATATAATACCTAATTCTTCAAATAACAATCGAAAGTTAGCAATCGTTGTTTTTGTAAAGACCCTCCCTTTTAAGACTTTTTCACTTGATACTTTTTCGCCTTTAAAATAGCGGTAGCGGTCACTTTTTGAAAATAAGCCTTCTAATCTTTTTTCTTGGCAATTTTTACCAACAAAAACGATATCTGTATCGTTTTGATAATATTGCATTTGGTCCGCGTCGAGAACACGAATAAACGCAATATCATTTTTTAATAAAAAGTGCGTTATCATTTTCATATTACCGGCTCCATCAATTTGAAGAACAAGATATTTTGTTTGATCGACTTTAAAATAATTCATAAATTTCTTTAAACAAGCTACGTCACTTTGCCCTTCCACCAATATGAATATTTGATTAAAATTAAACAGAATAGCATTAAAATCTAAAAAATGCATTTGATCGCGCACTACTGGTAAATCCTTTATTCTTCGATAAGCAATATTCGTTCCCTTTTTTGTCATCTCCACATAATAAAATGAGGGATAAAGAGAAGATACCATATATGGACTATGGGTCGAATAAATAACATATAGTTTTCTTTCGTTGGCTAATTTTTCCATGTCATTTAATACTTTTAATTGTGCTTCAGGATGTAAAAAGGCCGCCGGCTCATCAATCAAAAATATATCGTCAGCATTTAATCTTTGATTCATAACATAATAAAATAAAAGCCATCTTCGCCCCGTATTGGTCTCAACAAGTCTTCTTTTTTCACCATTGAAATCATGAATATAACATTGAATGATATTGTTCTCTTTTTCAAATTCAAGATGTTCCAACAAATCATCATAAAAAACATCTTGTTTCTTTAAAAAATCCTTAAACTTATTAATGATAACCGTTATTTCATGTTCAGAATATGTGTTTAAATCAACATTATCTTGTAACCAATCGTTTTTGATACAAATATCTTTAAAAAGTTCATGAAATAATGTTAGAGAATGGTCCTTATCAAATACGCAACTATCATAATCTAAAAGACAGTATCCCTTTTTAATCAAATGTAATAAATCAGTGCCAAATTTACTAGAAATATCTAGTTTCTGCTTAGGTAATACTTCAGATTCTATATATATTTCATTAGCATTTCCACTTGGAAAAGTAATATCTAAAAGAAGGGTTTTCTTATGAAGAGGATTATTCACAAAATAACTATTCCATTCTTCTTTTTTTATTTCAACTCGCAAAGCATAAAAGGTACCATCAATTCTTTTTTCCCTATTAAAAAAAGCAAAGAAATCCGCGATAGCGTGAATAACATTACTTTTCCCGCTACCATTACTGCCAATTAACATGATAAAACGATTGCGAAAATCAAATCTTTGTGGTGTATATAGGGATTTATAATTTTGAATAGTTAAATCATATAATTTCACGCTCTTATCATCCTTTCGAAGACTTTAGATAATATTAGTATCTAGTACCCACCTTTATTCTAAACAATAACGTTTTCTTTTATCAATCAATAATAAAAAAATCCTTCTATTATGTTTAACTTTTTTATCATTTCATTCCATTGCGGCATCTTTTACTAATAGAAAAAATATAGTATACTATTTATTAGTTTTAACTAATAAAAAGCAGGTGAAAGATATGAATAATCACGATAACTCTATTGATTATATGAAAATA
>CAZJKC010000003.1:0-57001 GCA_964546565.1 uncultured Staphylococcaceae bacterium
CCCGATTTTATGCGGGAATTTTTGTTTTTTACAGGGTTAACTGCGAAAGATGAGGGCCACAAAGAAAAGGGGATAAAATCAAAACAAAAAATTGAGCATAGAAAAAAAGCAAAACAATTAAAGCTATTTTAATTTATTAAAATAGATATTAAAAAAGTGAATAAAAAAACGTGGTTTTACTTCTTTATTTTTCTTAATTTTTTAATGTTTTTTTATCGTAAAATGGGGAAACTCAAAAAATAAAAAATCTCGACTATGTGTAGCCGAGTTTGAGGAATGAATACCTCGTTGTTATTATTCTATGCAATATTTTTAAAAAAATCAACAAAAAAATGAAAATTTATAAAAATCAATAAGGGAGGAAGTGAGGAAAAAATGAAAAAAAGTTATAAAAAAAAGAGAAAATATACAAATAAAGAAAAATATGAATATTTTGAAAGGCGATCAAATCCTTTTGATGATTCTATTTCTATTTGGAAGCATGTTTATGCTATAGAGTGGCTTAATGGTTTTGAACAAAAGGAAAGAAAAAGAAAAAAACTCATGATTGTTAAGGATGAGATTCAAAAACGAAAAAAAGCTCATGAACCTTTAACAATATATGATATAAGATTACATGGTTATCGAAGCGGTATTACTTCATCTTTTAAAAAAGATTAGAAATAGGAGGAAAACAAATGGAAGATACAATAAAAGGAGTATTTGTTGATCCTAATTTTTCTTTAATAGAAGAGATGATAATAAACGATAATGTTAAATCAATTAAAAAACTATTAGGTGTAAAGTATATCAACTTAGTATTTAAAAAAATTAATGGTGTAAGTTTTTGTATTGTTAGCAAAGATGAAATTAATGATAATGATCTTCCTTCAATAATATCACCAGTTAATAAATATGATTGTATATATGGGAAAGTCTTTATATGTAAAATTGATGAAGATGGTAATTTAAAATCATTATCTGATAAAGAAGTATTTAAATTAATATTATCTACGAAAACTTTTATAAGTAATGATGTGATGTTTAAAGCAATATGGAATTTTAGTTTTAACTTGAGGAGTCAATAAATGCCAGTATATAAAAGCGGTAAAACATTTTACTTCAAATGTTGTATAAATGGTCGACAATTCCTTAGGCGCGGATTTGCCACAAAAAGAGAGGCACAAGAAGCGGAAATAGATTTTATATATGAAAATAAAGGGAAAGCCAAAAACAAGCCTAAAATGGTCCTTACATGGCCAAAATTAGTTGAGTATTATTTAAAGCATTTAAAGTCACAAGTAAAAATAACCTATCACTATTCAACAAGTAATCTTTTAAATTCGATATTGGACTTGTTCCCAACAATCGATGTTAATAAACTTTTGTATGTTGATTTTGAACGAGCAAGAGCAAGAATTGATAAATTAGAAGTATCTACCTCAAGAAAAAATCGTTTATTAAAATTAATTAAAGCAGTCTTTGAGTATGGAAGAATCTATCATAATATCAAAAATGTTGAAGTTGAAAAGATGCAATTATTTAAAGATTATTCGGTCAAGAGAAAAACAAGTTTAAAAAAAGAAGTTGTAACATTTAGTGAATTTAAAGCCTTATATGAAGTTTGTGATCCTTATTATAAATTATTGTTTCTCACACTGTACACATTCGGATTAAGAATAGGTGAGGCAATGGGCTTAAAAGTAGATAGTTTTGATTTTAAAAATAAAACCATGCAAATATATCAATCTGTATCATGGAAAAATGGAACAGGATCATATGTAATTATTACACCTAAAACCTCATCCTCTAACCGATTTTATTACATGCCAGATATTTATATAAGTGCCATTCAAAATCATATTAAAGAGAATAAACTAGAAGAAAATGACTTTATATTTTTCTCGGGTAAATCGCATTCACGGCCTTTATCAGAGCATGCTCTAAGAAATAAATATAAAAAGTATGCGGAGCTTGCAAACTTTCCACATGGAACAAAATTTCATATATTTAGACATACAAACGCATCAGAGCTTTTAGCGCATGGCGTAAGTTTAGAAGATATAAAAGACTATGAAGGGCATTCATCTACGGCCGTTACTGAAAGATTTTATTTGCATCAAACTGAAGAATCAAAAAAAAGAACAATGGAGGTATTAAATATTATATTAAGCAATTTATAAACAACAAAAAAGTTCATGAGTTCGAACGTTTTTTCGTTTGCTAAATTGTATCATTTTGTATCATTTCTCTTCTCAAATATCAAAAAAAGCCCGTATTTATCGGACTTTTAAAGCAAAATGGCGGAGCAAGAGAGGACTAAAATACTAAGTAAATTAAGAAATAATCGTGATTATTTCTTAAAAAAATTAATCTTGAATTACTAAATATTAATAGTAAAATAAGTATTTTTACTACATATTGTATCAAAATCGTATCAGTGAAAAACGGAGTAAAACGCTCCGTGTTTTTTGCGTTGTGAAATATTAAAAAAGCATCAAATCCCTAATAACCCTGATTACTACTACATTACATATATATACAATACATTAAACTTACATAGTAGTATAACTTACTTTACATAGATGAAATTATGATTTTTAAAAGCCATGCTCTTGAGGGAACATGGCTATTGAATTTTTTGGCATAAACTTTTTATGGCTTCGATTTCTTTTGGTGTTAGTATTATACTTTTGCTTTCTTCTCCTAAGAATTCATTAAAGGATATGTTTAAAAAACAGCATATTTTAATTAGATCATCTGCTTTAAGTTGAATTCTTTTATTTTCAATATCTGAATATGTTGTTTGTTTAATACCTAATAAATTTGCTATATCGCTTTGTGTATAATTTTTTTCTTTTCTCTTTTTTTTAACTATATCAATCGCATCCATTTTATACACCTCATGATAATTATATCTTTTTTGCTTTATTACGTTATTTTCTCTTGATTAATAACGTATCTTGTGATATTTTTAAATTAGTTTTTACCGGAAATTACGTTAAAGTGAATTTATGGAGGAATTAAATCATGGATAAATTAAATAATCGTCTCTGGCTAGCATTGCCTTACTACTTTTTTTCAAAACCATCAATCAAAATAATCTTGCGTGATCCAAAAGGTGATAGATTGCTTCTTCTTTACATGCAATTACTTTGCCTTTCTATTCAAAATGAAGGTGAAGTAATTTATTCGCCAACATGTAGAGGGTTCACCTTATATACTCTTGCGGTGTCTTTAGAAGGCAATTTTACCCCGGAAGAATTAGAAAAGCTTCTTCCAATCCTTAAAGAGCGGTCCTTAATAGATTATCAAGAGCCAGAGGATCCAAAGAAATTCAATTTGTTAATCAAGATTGTAGATTTTGATTCTGACTTTCCGCTTCAACGAGAAGCAATTGCGATTGAAAGAGAAAGCAAAATTGAAAAATACGGTAATAAAGGGGAAAGCTGTAAAAGCCATCATCCATTTACTACTCAATTAATCAATAATGGTTTCCTTACTGTTTACGATAATAATCTTTCAACTTATGATGAGTATTTTGAAAAAATGGTTGGAAAGTTTGCAAAATTTTTCACAATGCAACGCATGAGTGAGGCTGTCGATGAGATTTATTCTAGATTTATTAATTCCACAACAAAAATCAATTCCAAAATTAAGTGGTTCATTGAGTGTTATTCAAATTTAATTAACGATTGGCGTAAGTCACAAGTATTAAGTAGCGAGCAAGATAAGGAAGAAGAAGCACTTAATGAAATTGAGAAAATGCTTACTTTGCTTGCTTAATAAAGTCTTATATCCATTTTGTAAAGGTAGTCATGTTGGATCCTCCTTTAAAATTGTCATTCATAAAATCTGGCATGACTATCTAAATAAAGAGGTGAGTAAATTGAAAAATGATATCTATTATATTTATGCTCCCGGCTTTCCATGGCCCTTTGTAGCGTACTCAATTAATCATTTAGAGTATATGATGCGATTTTTGCGTGAATTTCTAAATGAAAACGATTTAAAAATCGTAACCAAAAGTGATTACTAGCTTGTTATTATCTAGCGAGCTGTAATAAATGTGATAGCTGTGATTTTATTCCTTTCAATTTGTTCTATTTTTCAATTCAAATTGCAGCTATCTTACTTTTAAAAAATGTTAAAGAAAGTGAGGTGAAAAAATGAAAAAAATAATTACATTAATAACATTAGGACTATCACTTTTAGTAGAGCCATTAACTTCTCAATATAAAGCATTAAATGCCGAGCCTATTTTAGCTAAAGCAGCGGAAAGTAACGCCAAAAAAACAAGGGAGTATGATTTAAAAGATTTTGATTATGCTTCTTATAATAGAGAACAAACAAGTGTTTCATTTGCCGATTTACCTTCATGGTCGCCAGATTTATTAGGAAAGACATTTAGTGAATATGAAAGCGGTAGCGTTTCTCAATTGAATAAATACATTAATGGTAATTATTCATTAAATATTGAGGCAAGTCTTGATTTGTTTTCTTCTTTATCAACTGATATAGATGTTAATTTTAAGGCTAATAAAGATTTATGTTTTATTCAAACTGAAGATGGATTTTATCGTGCCGCATCATTAAATTATTGCTCACCAATGCTTTATATTAATCAAAACATTAAAGGCCAAAAGAATATTAATTTTTATTTAGGATGTAATTTAAATTATGATTTTTTTGAATCAATCTTTAATTTATTGGGTGGAGTATTATTAGATGGAGCAGAGCTTCCTATTTTAAAAATTGGTGATTATACATTTTTAAAAATTGAATTTAATTCAAAAGGATATAAGCTTATCGCTGATAATTATTGTGTAATATCTCCATATAAGCGTGATCCTATTTATAGCTATGAAGCGAGTTCTACATTAGTTTATAAAGTAACAATTCCATTTATTGAAAATTTCAATGATTTCTATTATTTTAGTTGCTATTATACTTTGATTGCTGATGATATAGATTCTTACACGCCGAGTGAAGATATATTCTTCGCTTTTGATGAATCAATGTGTGATGATTACTATTTCTATGCATTTGATTTATTAAAAGTATCAGTAATTGATAAGTGTTTGGTTGTTGATAATTCTACTTATTTTGATTCTGAATTTATGGCCGATTTAGTAAGTATTAAATTAATATTTAAAGGCACCAAAAAAGAAAAAATAGTAGATATCAATTCTCGTTTAGATTTTCAAACTATTCCACAATATAAAACATTTGAATTTAATTTTGATAGAAATATTGGTTATGCAGATGGGAAAGTTAGATATTGGTTTTTCGATGATTTTGATTTGGAATCAAATGTTGCTGGTGAGTTAAAAATTTCTAGTATAAATTTTCATCCGTATACTAAAAATACTGAAAATAAATATGAAATTGATGAATCAATAACATTAACTCATCATTATGAAAATGCCAATATTCATAAGTATTCCTTTAATTATGAGCGTAGCGTTAGAGTATTTTACTATAAGATGAATGGTTATTATCGTAACATTTATAAAAATTGGGGTATAGGAACAATTTTAGGTGGTTGGGCTGTAAATGCCTTATATAACTATCAAATATTTGGTTTTGATTTTTATTTCGATAAGCAAAAAACAATGGCAATACCTAACGTGCAAGCTATCACTTTTAAATTTCAAATGGGTTATTCCGGGCCTAATCCGGAAGAAGGCTCAAATGGATTTTATCCCAATGATCCAGATGATTCTCATAAAGATATAATAATTGCTTCATTTAATGTTGAACCTAGTAAAAATAATAGTGATTTTAATAGAGTTATTATTGGAAATAACAAGTTAGGTAATGATTTATGGCAAGAAATAAATGATATGGGTGTTCGCTCTGATTGCTTAGATTACATTATGACTGATGACACTGGTTATAAGCACGATTATATTTTTTATAATTATCGCCAAAGAGGGACTGATTATTATTCTATTTCAACGATGGATGCTTTAGAAATTGTATATGAGTCAGAAGCTCAAGAAACGGTACGCATGGTTGGTAACTCTTTAGGCCTTCATGTAGTTACTGATGAAGATGGTGATACCTATGTATGTGATTCCGAAGGTAATGTTCAAGATGATTATGGAATATATGAATCGGATGATGGGATTATGATACCTGGTAAAGATGAAGATGGTGATGGAAAGATATCTATCGAAGAAACAATCAATTCTGATACCGGCGAAAAATCATATCCTCAATATACCGGTAATACAAATAAGCCATGGTCAATTGGTGATTTATTTGATAATGAAAACAATATTAAAGAAACTATAGAAAAGATAATAAGAATAGCGTTAATCACTTTATCAATAATCATAGTTTTATATTTTTTAAAACTAGTATTAAGAATTTTTAAAAGAAAATAAGAGGTGAAATAATCATGGATTATAGAAAATTAAGTAAGCGAGAGAGGGCGTATATTTTTAAAAAAAGGACTTATAAATTCAATATACTTGAGGCCGGAGTTATTAATTCGAGTTTAGAAATCAGTCAGCATATTTGTAAAGAGCGTGGCTATAGTGATTTAGTAAAAAAATATGGGAAAGTTAGAAGTTCATTATTAAAACAAGGTAACGCTATTTATGATCGAGAGCATCCAAATGCATCTAAAAAGATTGTAGTTAGACCAGAAGATTTTATTAAGAGTAAGTAAAAAAAATTATAAGAGGTGAAAAAAATGAAAAATAGAAAAAATTATAAAAAACAAAATAAAACAAAAAATGTATTAGGTGGAATAGGATTAGTCCTAGTAGCATCCGCATTAACTTTAGGCGGAGTTAAATTAACTCAAAGAAATAATATGTATTTAGATCTTCTTTTAAAAGTTGAGCTTAATGAAGATTTCTTTAAAGATGCAGAAAAAGGAACTGAAACAATTAATGATGATGAATATGTTACTTATTCTTTAGAATATGTAAAGAATAGTAAGATTAAATATGAAGTTAAATTGGTTGTTGAAGATGATTTTTGGACCGATTGTTCTTCACAATGCTTAGGCAGTGATGCATATATTCAAGTTACTAATTTAAATGCGACAATATGTGAAGTTAATGGCTATGATAGTGATGAAGAAGTAAGTGATAGTTATCTTGTTAATCATATAGAGGCTACAAAAACAACAAATGAGTATTCAAAAGTATTATTTGATTATGAAGTCTATGATGTTGAATATATCAATAATATTTGTTTTTATGGTATTGAGTAAGTTTATTTATGGCAAAGAAAAAATCAATATTTGGTATTTTAGGGCTTGTTTTCTTAACCTCCATAATTACTCTTGGTAGTGTTAGATTAATTAATCATTATAATGTTAATAGTAAATCATTCAAAGAATTATATCGTGTTGATTTAAATAGAGAATTATTTGATAAATGTAAAAGGTCTTATTATGTTGAAGATGACAATTACTTTGATTTGCTTGAATATGATTTAGACCATGTTATTAAATATGATAGTGCAAGTAATACTTATTATAAAAAAGATATTACCTTATCTATTTCATATTCTTTCACTTTTTATGTTGATGATTATGATTATGTTAATATTCCTTATTATGAATATGATGAAAATTATTTATGTTTCGATGGTTTAATAACATTATCAATTAATGATTCATCTATTTCATTTGTTGAAGTTATTTTTGATTTATATTCATCAGAATGTTTTTCTCTTGTTTTAAGTCCAATTACTGATAACATTTCAGATATCGATAAAGATAATGGTTTAAATTTATATTCTGGTGTTTTTTTAAGTAATAAAACATTTGATAATAATTATTATAATGATATGTTATTAGGCAGTTCAATTGATAGATTAATTTTTTATGGTAATGCATAATTACATATTATAATGCAAAATCGGTTAAGAGCTTAGGGGCGCGATGTGCGCGCCCTTAAGCCCGATTTTGCCCTTGATATAGAAATATATATATGCAAAAAAACAATGTTTTTTTGCCCGGCGCGAATTAGAAAAAAAGAGGTGGTGAAATGGAAAGAAAAAAGTTAGTGCTTGAAGAGGATGTAACCATGACCGGCTGTCTTAATGCGGTCAAAAAATTAAGAAATTGCCCAATCTGCCCCCACCGATTCAACCGCGAAGAGTGTAAAAGTCAAAAGTGCGTCCCCCGTGTAGTAGTTGATGTTATTGAGTTTGCCATCCGTGAGCATTTTTACTCTTTGAAACAAAGTAAATTAAAAGATAAAAAAGTATCCAAAGAAGAAGTTGATAATAATGAATCTAATGTTGATCGTTTAAGAATATAAGTAAAAATTGAAAGGAATAGAGATATGAAAATAAGGAAGGAATCAAAAAAAAGATTTATCATAACGATATTGGTAATAGTCATAAGCGTTTTTTTAATCACATTTTTAAAAGAGGCTTTTAGCCTAACCGCCGTATCAGAATCTGATTATGAATTAGTAAATAAAAACTTTATTAATTCATCTTATTCAAAAATCTATTCCTTTAACAATAAATCAACTTGCTTGTTTTTTGAATTTAATAAAGAAGGTAATTTAGAATGTGCAAATACCTTTTTCTATTCTTTCAATGAAGATAATAATCTAGTTATCAATGAAATAGAGTTTAGAATATTAAATAATAGTTTTATTAACATCAAAAATAAAGAAATATATTACTCATTTGAAGGTAATTTATATGAATAAAAAAAAGATAAAAAAACTAATAGAGCCTCTCTCGATCATAATAATCGTAGTAGCGTTCATCTTAATATTCTTTCAATCTCATATCATCCGATTAGGAGTATCATTTCTATCATTATTCAAATCAATCTATTATTCAATAGTGTCATTGTTTAAAGATTTAGAAGTGCCATCAGTATCATTTGATTACATGGTAACTCATGTTGGAAGTGGCTCTATTGCTAATTTATTAAATATAGATTTTGCATCTTTTAAAAATAAGCTTGCTATAGTAGGCCAATTAATGATAAGTGGGTCCTTTTGGGTTAAGTATTTTGATAAAATAGGTGACTCTTTAAGTATTATAGTAAGTATTATTAATTTATTCATTTGTTTAATCATCATATATTTAATCGTTAAAATTAGTCGTAAGTATGTGCCAGATGATTATAATGGTGATACAAAAACTTTAACAATTTATAAAAAAATAGAGGATTGGATCAATAATAAAGTTAAATTAATAAGTTATGCTCTTCAAAGCGTTTATAGCAAAAAAATTATAATTACTCTAATAGTACTTTTTGCGTGTTACATGCAAGTATTTACAATTATCATAGAGTTTATTGCTAATTATTATTTATTTACAGCATGTTTTGATTTCAACATTATTTGGAAGGGAATATTGCTATTGTTAGTGGATTTTCTACCGGTTTATTTTTCCTTACCATTACTCTTCCGATTAATAGTTTTATACATCGTTTTAGATTTTTTAAGAATTAATAAAGCAAAAAAGAAAATGAGAAAAATCTTAAATGTCGATATGGAATTTCTTGACAATTCTGGTAATCAAATACTTATCAATGGAGCTTCAAGAACTGGTAAAAATGCTTTAGCAACTACTCTATCAGTAATATATATTCAAGAATATTTACCATATAAACTAATAGAGATAATGCAAGAAGTTGAACGCAAATTTACATTTATTAATTATTCTCTTTTAAGAGATTATATAGAATCTAAAAAGAATGATGGAAGCTATAAGAATCAATTTGATATATATAGTGATTTCTACATTGAAGAAGGAAGCAATGAAGGAATTTTTACGGATTTCATTAGTGAAGATGCCATAGTTGCAGTATGGGATGAATTAACATTAGAACATGTCAATCATGCCTTAAGTGAATATGCTGTAGCGTATTTCCTATATATTCATGTCACACCGTATTGTGTTAGTAACTATACCATTTTATTCAATGATCCTATTAATCAAAATGAGCATTATTTTAATATCTCTCATGTTGATTGTTTAAATGAATCGATAGATGACTATATGAGGCGAAAAGCAAATGTAGTAATTAATTATGACTTTTTAAGGTTAGGAAAAAGATATAAAGAATATGAACCAAAATCAACTTATGTACCAGATGTAGGGCTTTATACAATTACGGAAATAGGAAAAGAAAGAGGATCATATGAATCGACAAAGCATGTCGATTATCAAGACTCGCGTATCAATCAAAAAAATGATAGATTCCGGGAGCGGATTCAAATTTGGTCGCATATATCAACGATACGATTTAGAACTCTATTCAAAGTAATAGCGGATGAGCAAAGGAATTATGGCCTATCGGCCGATATGAGAGCCACATTTGAAAATATTATATTGTTAGATAGAAGAAACATTAAAAAAGGATTAGCCCTTCATGGATGGGCCATTGAAGAAATGATATGTTGCATATTAATTAATGCTTATTCTAATTATTCCTTAGAAAGAAATGAGATTAAAAAACATGAATCATTATTTTCATATCTATTTAAAAAATTGATAAAACATGTAAATCTCTATTATTTAAGGCGCATTAATAAGTACTCATATTCTGCTATTAAAGTTTATTCATCAAATGGATCAGTTGAAGATGTAGATAAATCTGTAGATTCAATCACATTATATATCATTGATAAATTAGCTTATTCTGGAAGGTATGAAACGGCCAATTTACGTAAGTTGTTCCTTGATGAAATGAGTAAATCACGATTAGATTTTGATGATTTGCGTAAGTTTAAATCATTAAGTCCATCACCAGCGGATTATAAAGCTATGAATAGTTTTGTATATAAAGATTTATTTGATAAGAAGTAGGAGGTGATTCAGTGTCAAAAAAAATAAAATATAATAAACAATTAAAAAAAGGAAAATTTTATTCAGTAAAAGGTCATCCTGGTATGATTTATAAAAAAAACGATAAAAAAAATATGTATTTTGCTGTTGTAACTGGAACAACACGAAGGAAACATATGACTCAATTAAAGCACCCAACAGAAAAAGGTGTTGATAAATCCTACGTTCATAATCGTCCAGTTTTAGGAAGAAGATCAAATTTTGGATCTAAAGAATTAAAAGGAATGAGATTCCATAAAGATGATAGAGAAACCATAAGAACTATAAAAAGAAGAAAGCCAATTAGATTAAAATAAAAAAAGGTCATCTGAACCTATTAAGTTCGGCGTGACAACCTTCTGTCAGTATGATATACAATATTTTTAAAAAAATCAACAAAAAATTAAAAATTTATTAACTCAATATAGGAGGAAGTGAGAAAAATATGAAAAAAAGTTATAAAAGAAAGAGAAAATATACAAATAAAGAAAAATATGATTATTTTGATAAACGCTCAAATCCTTTCGATGATTCTATTTCTATTTGGAAGCATGTTTATGCTATAGAGTGGCTTAATGGTTTTGAACAAAAGGAAAGAAAAAGAAAAAAACTAATGATTGTTAAGGATGAAATTCAAAAAAGAAAGAAAGCTCATGAACCTTTAACAATGTATGATATAAGATTACATGGTTATCGAAGCGGTATTACTTCATCTTTTAAAAACAATTAGAAATAGGAGGGAAATAAATGGAAGATATAATAAAAGGAGTATTTGTTGATCCTAATTCTTCTTTAATCGAAGAGATGATAATAAACGATAATGTTAAATCATTCAAAAAGCTACTAGGTGTAAAGTATATCAATTTAGTATCAAGAAAGATTAATGGTGTAAATTATTGTATTGTTAGCAAAGATGAAATTAATGATAATGATCTTCCTTCAATAATATCACCAGTTAATAAATATGATTGTATATATGGGAAAGTCTTTATATGTAAAATTGATGAAGAAGGCAGTTTTAAATCATTATCTGATAAAGAAATATTTAAATTAATATTATTTGGGAAAACTTTTATAAGTAATGATATGATGTTTAAAGCTATATGGAATTATCCTTCTAATGTGGGGAGTCAATAAATGCCAGTATATAAAAGCGGTAAAACATATTACTTTAAGTGCTGTATTAATGGTCGACAATTTCTTAGGCGTGGATTTGCTACAAAAAGAGAGGCACAGGAAGCGGAAATAGATTTTATATATGAAAATAAAGGTAAAGCCAAAAACAAGCCTAAAATGGTCCTTACATGGCCAAAACTAGTTGAGTATTATTTAAAGCATTTAAAGTCACAAGTAAAAATAACCTATCACTATTCAACAAGTAATCTTTTAAATTCGATATTGGACTTGTTCCCAACAATCGATGTTAATAAACTTTTGTATGTTGATTTTGAACGAGCAAGAGCAAGAATTGATAAATTAGAAGTATCTACCTCAAGAAAAAATCGTTTATTAAAATTAATTAAAGCAGTCTTTGAGTATGGAAGAATCTATCATAATATCAAAAATGTTGAAGTTGAAAAGATGCAATTATTTAAAGATTATTCGGTCAAGAGAAAAACAAGTTTAAAAAAAGAAGTTGTAACATTTAGTGAATTTAAAGCCTTATATGAAGTTTGTGATCCTTATTATAAATTATTGTTTCTCACACTGTACACATTCGGATTAAGAATAGGTGAGGCAATGGGCTTAAAAGTAGATAGTTTTGATTTAGATAATCAAGTAATGCAAATCTATCAATCTATATCATGGAAAAGTGGCACTGGCTCTTATGTTGTAATCACACCTAAAACAGCATCATCAAATCGTTTCTATTACTTACCAGAGCTTTATATTAAGGCCATAGGAACGCATATTAAGAATAATCATTTAAAAGATAATGATTATATCTTCTTCTCTTCTAATTCACACACACGACCATTATCGGAGCATGCATTAAGAAATAAGTATAAAAAATATGCGGAGCAAGCAAGCTTTCCACATGGTACTAAATTTCATATATTTAGGCACACAAACGCATCAGAGCTTTTAGCGCATGGCGTAAGTGTAGAAGATATAAAAGATTATGAAGGTCATTCATCAACAGCCGTTACAGAAAAGTTTTATTTGCATCAAACTGATGAATCTAAAAAAAGAACAATGGAGGTGTTAAATATTATTTTAAGCAATTTATAACAATAAGGAAGTTCATCAGTTCGAACATTTTATTGTTTGAAAAATTGTATCATTTTGTATCATTTCTCTTCTCGAAAATCAAAAAAAGCCCGTATTTATCGGACTTTTAAAGCAAAATGGCGGAGCAAGAGAGACTCGAACTCTCGCACCAGTTACCCGATCTACGTCCTTAGCAGGGACGCCCCTTCACCAACTTGGGTATTGCTCCAACGGCTAGATAATAGTAACACATGAAGCAAAATCTTTCAATAGTATTTTATTTTTTTCTAAAACGATTTAATAGCATATACTAAAAACACAAGCAAATGAGGACACCAATCATTTCAATTATTACTCTTCTCTTTCATCGCCATAAAAGAAAACCGCTACTGTACCAGGACCACAATGTGAACCAATTGTAGTACCTATATTCCATATTTTTATATTATCTTGATACTGTGGTAATGCTTTTATCAATTCCTGTTGAAGCATTTCTGCTATATGCGGGCAATTAGAGTGATTAATCCATAATTTATCATGATATTCTTGTCCATTTTTAATATGTTCCATGACCTCTTCAACTGTTTTTTTAATAGCGTTTTTCTTTCCAAAAGCTTTCGAATAAACTACTATTTTACCATCATTATTTAACTTCATAATGGGACAAGTTTTCATAATTCCTCCAAATATAGCGGTCATCATTGTAATACGACCACTTCTTTTAAAAAAGCTTAAATCAGTGCAAAAAAATTGATGATGTAATCTTTGACGATTATCTTTAATCCACATTGCTAGTTCATCAATTGTTAAATCTTGATTTTTTAAATCAACTGCTGAATCTACAAGCATTCCATATCCTGAGGAGCTACATAATGAATCAATAATCTCGATGCGAGAATCGGGATATTTTTCTTTTATTAATTCAACAGCTTTCAAAGCATTTAAAACGGAATTAGTCATCCCTGTGCCTAATTCGATATGTAAAATGTCTTTTTTTTCTTTCAATAATTGTTCAAAATAAGTAACATATTTATCTATACTAACTTGTGACGTATATGATCTAATCCCTTTTCCTAAATTAGAATAAAAATCATCTAAATCTTTTTTGCTCCGCCCCATAATATCCTCATATTCCATTCCATCCATAATATAGTTATAAAATAGAACATGCACGCCTCTTTTTATAAAAAAATCAAAATCAACATCAACTGGGGAGCTGCAACTAATAATATAATCCTTCATTTTCTTAATCCTTTCATAAATAAATAAAATATGCCAATATAAAGGCCATCAAGGCACAAAAAGAACCATAAAGCAATTCTTCAATAGTGTGCCTTTTCATCTTCATAGAAGACCAGTAAACAACAATCAACACCAAAATACCAAGCCATGCCCATTGCCCAATAAAAAATAATAAATATATAATTGGACCTGTTGTCCCACAAGCATGACCACTTGCGTTGATAGTGGTATATTTTGAAAAGAGATAAATGAAAATACTCGCTAGTAAGTAAGAGCTTATAATTAATTTACTTTCATTTGAAAAGGAATTAACTGTTGCCCACCATAATCCTGTCATAGCGCTGATCATGGAAACAATAATGGCTAAATCGCGTTGACCTTTTCGCCCTTCATTTTTATAAGTAGGGATTACTTTTTGTAAAGGATACGAAAGTACCGGCAAAATGACAACAAATAATAGGCAAGCTATCAAAGAGTTATAACTTCTAAACACATCATCATTATATGACCATATCAATAAAAGTGATATTGCAGCAATAATCGGAGCAATAGTAATAATTCTAATCGTTTTAAATATAATTGATTGCATATCAATTGATTTTTGAAAACGTGTTATCTTGCGAGCGTTCATTTTATTCACCTCTTTTCATTTATAAACTTAAGACATAAATAGAAAAAAAGCACTCCACTTTCCAAAAATGAACTCTCCTTATAAGAAATGAAAAAGTAGAATACATTTTTAGTACTCTACTTTTGCTATTTTTATATTATTTTTTCACTTTTTTATAACTTTTGTTGGTGTCCAAAGCCATTTTTCACGTTTGAGACCAATGGATTTTCGTAACATCCACCAAAAGATAATAGCGACTTGTAAAACAAGGGCAATACCATAAACTAATAACACCATAACATTATCAAATGTTAAGTGAATAGCAACCGCTAAAGACCAAACAATTCCTGAACATGTTACTTGTTGCCAAAGCGATGGCCACCATAATGTTGCAAAAACAAGCCATACAATAAAAGACAACGTCACCCCATATAATAAAATAGGCAACCAATAATTAGTAAAGATTTCTTTTTGATAGGCACCTAAAATAAATAGACCGATAGTCAATAATAAATAAGGAATACAAATAGAAATCAATGTTATAAAATAATGCTTCCATGTGAATAAATCTTGATTGGGATAAAATGCTTTTTTCTTATCAGTTTGCTCATAAACTATATCATTCACTGTTACATTAAATAACTCTGCTATTTGTAAAAGATTCTCCATATCAGGAATGGCTTCTCCTCTCTCCCATTTGGAGATTGTTTTATCAGAATAATGTAATTGATCAGCTAATTCCAATTGCGTCATTTTCGCATTTCGGCGTAAGCTTGTTAAATTTTCAGCAATTGTTTGATACAACTTTTCTTTTTCCATTAATTGTCACATCCTCACTTGTTACAAGTAATTATTTTCAAAAAAAATATAAATGTCAAATATTCATTATCAAATACGTTTCAAAAGTTTTGACATAAAAAAGGAAGGGTCAAAAAACTCTTCCTCTTGAACACCATTAATAAGCTTTAGCCACCAAAACAACCTTTGTGGCTTTTTTGCCACATATTGGACAAACATCATCAAAACTTGTTTGGTCAAAAGGCATACATCTTGTCGTAGCGGCTAAATCAGATTTAATCTTATTTTCACATTCTTCACATCCACACCACATCATCTTAGCATAGCCACCTTTACCTTCTAAGGTCGCTTTCAATTCTTCATAATTATGAACTTCCGTAGTATGATTCAATAAATACTTAAGAGCCTTTTCATACATTTCTTCATGAATTTTTTCTAAAAGATTATTGACAGTTACTACTAAGTCATCTAATTGATAAGTAGCTTTAACACCATCATTACGCTTGGAGGCTACAAATACTCCGTTAGCGATATCTCGCGGTCCGATTTCAATACGAAGAGGGACACCTTTCATTTCATATTCATGGAATTTCCATCCTGGGGTCACGCTATCATCGGCATCAAGTTTAACACGATATCCTGCTTTCTTTAAAATATCTTCAATTTCTTGCGCTTTTTTCAAAACGCCTTCTTTTTGCATTTGAATAGGTACAATAACAATTTGTGTAGGAGCTACATGAGGAGGTAATACCAAGCCATTGTTATCGCCATGGACCATGATAATAGCCCCTATTAAACGAGTTGAAGCACCAAATGATGTTTGCTCAACAGTTTTAATCTTGCCATCTTTATCTTGAAATTTAATACCAAATGCCTCGGCAAATCCATTTCCAAAATAATGGGTTGTCCCACTTTGCAAAGCCTTACCATCAGGCATTAATGCTTCAATAGAATATGTTTCTTTAGCGCCAGCAAATTTTTCTTTTTCTGTTTTACGACCCACACTAAATGGTATAGCCAATAAGTCTTTGCCCATTTTTTGATATACTTCGAGCATCATCAATGCTTCATGACGAGCTTCTTCTTCGGTTTGATGAATTGTGTGTCCTTCTTGCCACAAGAATTCAGCTCCTCTTAAAAATGGTCGCGTTGTCTTTTCCCAACGAACTACTGAACACCATTGATTATACTTTAAAGGTAAATCACGATATGATGATACAATTTTCGCAAAATGTTCACAGAATAAAACTTCACTCGTTGGACGAACAATCAAAGGATCTTCTAACTCTGATTTACCACCAATAGTAACAATGGCACATTCAGGGGCAAATCCTTGAACATGGTCTTTCTCTTTTTGAAATAATGATGAAGGAATAACCGATGGTAAATAAACATTTTGATGTCCCGTTTCCTTAAACTTCTTATCCAAATAACCTTGAATTTGTTCCCAAATAGCGTATCCATATGGTCGATAAATAATAAATCCTTTAACCGACGAATAATCCATCAATTCAGCTTTCCGGCATACATCGGTATACCATTGTGCAAAATCGACTTCTTGTGCAGTAATTGCATCATTTTTGTTTTCTATTGCCATAAACTAAAACCTCTTTTCTATTTTTTTACGACACTCATCTTACGCGATGTTAATTCTACAATATCTTCACTTGCATTTTCAATGACGCTACCACCAAAAATACTAAATGAGCGATTGCTCATAATTTGAATCATACTTTTACTTTCCAT
Source organism: uncultured Staphylococcaceae bacterium (assembly GCA_964546565.1). Taxonomy (GTDB): domain Bacteria; phylum Bacillota_I; class Bacilli_A; order RFN20; family CAG-826; genus CAG-826. The sequence continues at coordinate 17,411 of CAZJKC010000003.1, forward strand.
ATCCAAAGCAATCATCGGTTTATGGAAACTTATTAATTTTGAACTTAATTTTTTAAAAACTGAATTTGAATCAAGTCCTTCTTTGCCACTTACAACCACTTTATCAACGATAAAGTAATCAAATACTTCGTACACACTATTAGCCCATGTTAAACTACTATCTTTAAAGCATATCGCTAATTCACATTTTTTCTTCTTAATACTTTGTAATGTTTTAATAGCGTCTTGATAATTGATTGCTACCATATCATTCATATCATCCTCATCAATAACTATAACAATATGACAATCACGAGCATGACGCACTTCCGATAAAACTTGAACAATATAATCACGATCATAAGAAGAAATAGGAATGAATAAACGTAAATCCGTTTCGTTATTTGTACCAATAAAACGTTTCACAACTTCATTATAAAACTTGTTTATTAACGATCGGCAGATTATCGCAAGTAATTCTTGCGTTCGATTGTATTCATTAGCCTTTATTCTCATTTCTTCAATATTATGGAAAGCCGTATTACCTGGCTCACATGTCGCAATGTAGCCATATAATTTTGGTGTTGTCGTATTGACCACTAAAGGTTGATATAAGAAACATAAGCGCCGATCTCTTTTTTTTCCTTTTAGAGCCAATTCCAATTCTTGCTCCCATGCTTCCGTACTAGTATTCTCGATTTTTTCACCCAAATTAAACCAGTCAATCTTGTTTTCTTGGCGTTCTGCAGACATAGATTTACTTCGCGCAACATCTAAACATTTTTTTCCATCTGAGAAATGGCGAGTCTCCACAGCCCCGATTGAAAAACCAAATGTATCTTGATAAGAATTCATTTCTAAACGCGAATTCAACATTTTTATTAAACTCATTACTGAACGTTGCATTTCCGTCAAATTATTAGCCCCAGTATCGTAAATAACAAAAGCATATTCATCATCAAATTCAATACGATGGCGAGAACGTTTTTCTTTCAAATATAAGTAGCACACTTGTTTTAATTCATTGCACATGACATTTTTTCGAGATTCTTCAATACGTTTGTCAAGAGTGATAAAACGAATAAAAAGTAAAAAACCGTTATTTATACTTTTCTTTGTAAATACGCTATTGATTTGTATACCTTTACTATCATTTATTGGAGTAAGTAAGTAACTTCTCTTATTAATATTTTCATTTAAATATTCAACGCTATAAGCTGATAAATGAATGATTTTCTTTGATGAATTAATATTATCAACCGTAAAAAACAAAGGTATTGTCTGTCCCGCGAATAAACTAATAACTATTTCCGATAACAAATTACGATTATCATAAGCTAAGTTTTCTATCCATGAGCGAAACATTTCACGACTATGTAAATTAATGATGTGATTATAAAACATTTCTAACTCTATACAAATTTGATAAGCGGAATTAGACCTTTCAAAATACCGAACTTCCGCTTTGCCAAAATCAATTCGGAAAACATACGATCTTCTTTTTTTAGCTTTTATCTTGCTAATTTGATGATGCTTATGATAACTAGAAAGAAAAAGCAAAAGAGCAAAGAGAATAAGTAATAACAAAAAAAAGACAATTAAGATAATGCCAATTGTATTTTCATGTCTTTCAAACCATTCAATCACATTGCTCACCTCAAAAAACATTATATACTTTGTTTATAAAATAAACAACAAATAAAAAAAGCGCAAAAAACAATAAAAAAATACCATTTAAGAAAGAATATGCTATAATAATTTCCGTTGGAGAAATACCCAAGCGGCTGAAGGGACTAGTTTCGAAAACTAGCAGAAGGTGCAAGCCTTGCGGGGGTTCAAATCCCCCTTTCTCCGCCATTTTGCTTAGAAAAATCGATTTTTATTGAACTTTTTAGGCCTTTCATTATTAAAAATGATACGAGTTTGATACAAAAGTATTGAACTTTTTTTCTTTTCATAAAGAAGTTATTCTTTAAAATTCAAAATCTACCTTCTTTTATTATGATAAGGCAATATTAAGCCTAGTTAATTCAATTCATAGCCGATTAAAAGTGATTAGTAATTAATTCATCGCTTTTTCGCACATCAGCCCAAATATAATCTTCCGTCTAAGGCGTTTAAAAAGACATTTTATATTATCTGTTTAATAATGATCAAAAAGTCTAGAAGTTCTCTTTTTTATTTTACTTTTTTTCTACATGTTTTTCACAAGATACGCTTAATTTTTTTTGATAAGGCTGCTAAAACAATTATTTCGACACACAACTCAAAAAATACAAAACAACAAATAGTAAAAAGTTTTCAAAGTATATTTTGAAAAGTGTTTAATATTTGCAAGTTTTCAAAGTAGAATTTAAGTGGTGAGATGCAAAATAATAATAAGAAAAAGATATTTAGAAAAAATAAAATCTTACAAGGTATAGATTAGCACATTAAATGAAGCTAATAATTGCCTAATAAAGGAAATAAAGGAAGATTAGTTATTGATTTTACTGCATTACAAATTTCTTTTAACAATTTTCCTTTTTTATTATGCTATAGATTGAATACTTCAGTTAGGAATGTATTTTTTTTCTTCTTCAAGCTTACGTAATTGCGAGTAATATACTTTAAACTGAATAAAACTACTAAACGTTGATTGTATGTGATTTTAATATATTTCTTGGATTATTTGTTTTGTTTTAAAAAACTATCATAAATCAATAAAATCCAAATACTTCATTAATATAAGAATTTATTTAATAGGATCAATATGAAATTGACCATAAACAGCTGAAACAGAAACAACATTGACAAAAGCATTTGGATCAGCCTCTTGGATAACAGAAATAGCTCTTTTCACTTCAAAAGAAGAAACAACCATATATATTATTTTTTTACTTTCTCCAGAAAATGCTCCTTTAGCGTCTACAACTGTACAACCATGTTTAAAATTAGCTAAAAGAATTTTAGGCATATCTTCATTTTTGGTAATAATTTGGATTTGTGATTTTTTATTACGACGACTGAGATAATCGATAACCATTGAAGATACAAATGAATAAAGTATAGCGTATAGCAATAATTGCCAGGCATTTTTATGAAAAGAATCATTTGCGTTAACAGGAAAATAACTTAGAATAGTAAAAACTGTAATGATGCAACTGTTAGATAAAAGAACATATTTTCCTACAGAAGTCGACTTTTTAATAGCAATATAGTATGAAATAACATCAATACCACCGGCCGAACCATCTACCATTAACGCTAAAGAACTACTAAGTCCAACACAAATTCCACCAAATAGGACACGCATCATACTATCATCACCATTAACGAAAACATTGACAAATGATTCAGGAAGACATTTAGTAAAAAGAGATGTAGCTAAAACATTGATCAAAGTAAAAATAGCAAAGCGTTTGCCAATTCCTTTCCATGCTAAAATAATAATAGGAATATTTAAAAGTGTATAAAATAAAGATTGTAGAGTGTTTTTCATATCATCACTTAAATACTCACCTTTAATAAGTTGGAATATTTTAACAAAGATTTGGGAAATACCACTCATTCCACCCGTCGCAATAATAATATTCGAGTCAGTTGCGGCTTGAGATGGAGCAATGAAAGCTCGAAAGCCAAAAGCAAAAATAAATGCCGAAAAAAACAAAACAATTATCGACCAAGCATTTTCCAATATCGGCTTTGCTTTTTGATGATTATCTAAATAGTTATTATAGCGATTTTTAAGTGATTTTTTCTTTTCCATATTTTTTCCTACCAACACATTCTTTTCATTTGAAATTACTACATTATTTTAAACTTTCGTATGCAAAAAACAATACAATAATTGAAGATTTATAAAAAAAGACTGCTAAAGAGCTTATTTCATCAACAAAAAGTAGTTTTATCATCAAAAAGATAAGTAAAAAGATGCTATGACACCGAGGCAAAATAACTATATATGTAGTAATAATAAAATATAAAATATTTTTATTTTTTTATTGAAAAATGGTATTTACAATGGTATTATGATATCGCTATATCTGATCAACAAGATATAAGGAGGTCTATTTTATATGAAAAAAGTATTTGGAGCCATTGGCGGCTTCTTTAAAAGAATTTGGCGTTGGATTGCTGAAACAGCATGGATTCAACCACTCTTAATTGTTGGATTAATCTTTGGTGTTATCTTCTCTATCCCAAGCATCTCTTCTTGGATTGCAAACGCTGCATCAACATCAGGACAATTTGTTTTCTACAAACACAATACCGTTGAAGTTACAAAATTATTAGAAGACTTTAATAATGACAGTTATGAAAAATATTACAAAGATGAAGAAGCAAAGAATTTCCTTCTCGTATTCATTGAAGAAGATTGCGATCAATGTATCAATGATGAAGATGCTTTTAAATATTTTTATAACAACAAAGACCAATGGGAAGGAACTACTGCTCCCGCCATTTATTTCGTCTATGCAAACTATGATGAAGACGATGATAGTAAACAAGCAAAAGCTTGGCGTGAATTTACTGAAACATACAATTTATTTGAAACAATAGAATTGGCTTATAAAGAAACATGCGATGCTTATGGTATCGATGAAGTCGAAGATTATATTAAACCTCATGAAAATGCTAAAGTATCTACACCTCTTATTACCTTTTATGAAGATGGGATCATGACCGAAGCAATTATGGGATTAGTTGGTAACGATAAAACCGACAAAGCCGAGTATCTTCATGATTTCTACTATCATATGAATGATTTTGAAATTTAATAAAATATAGGAACTATGACAAGTAGTTCCTTTTTTTATAGACAAAAAGAGACAGCCTAAGAAACTAGACTGTCATGGACATTAACGATTATATGGCTGTGCGTTTCCTTCACAAACATTTTCTTCGGAAGTGGTATAAGTCGGATAATATACTGGACGTGGAACAAAATGATTCACTATTCTTGTATTGACAGGACAAATAACTGGTTGTTCTACGCAATAATACCGATCACATACTCTTTCGCGTACTGGTAAAACGACTGGCTCGTATTTACACGGACATTTTGGCGTGCACCGACAGTGCATAAAATCCCTCCTTGCTTACTTTATAGAATATGATAACTATTTAAAATTGGCACAACTTGATAAGGGATTTTTTCTTTACTTTATTAGTATCTGACAATAAAATAGAAACATGAAAGGAATAAAATAAATATGGGATATATATATTGGAAAAATGATAAGAATATCGTTGCTATGACAAGTGACCGTAATGATGGCTATAGTCAAAGTCCTTATACAAGCTTTAATCAAGCATATCAAGTCGGAGATGAGAAACAATCCGTATTTTTAAATCGTCAAAAAATATGTCAAGATAATGGTATAGAAATCAATCATCTAATAACGGCTTATCAACAGCATACCGATATAATTAAAAAAGTTGATAAAACAATGCTTGGATGTGGTAATTATTCTTTTGAAAGTGGTGTAGGACCATGTGATGCCATGTACACTTTTGAAAAAGGACTAGCAATTGGAATATTTCACGCTGATTGTGTTCCTATATTTATTTATGCTCCTAAACATGACTTAGTAGGAATAATACACGCTGGGGCTATTGGAACTTTAAAAAAAGTAGCTTATAAATCGCTAATGCACATTATAAATGAAGAAAATATATCTCCACAAGATATTCTTGTTCATATTGGTCCTTGCCTATCCTATGCCCATTCCATCATAAGACAAGACTACCGCGAATTAATAAATAATTATGGTCCAGACATTGAAAAAGCGATAAGAGAAACAAACAGTAATCTAATTGATATTCCTTTATTAAACAAATTACAAATACACCATGCAGGTATCCCTTCAAATAATATTTCTTATTATAAAGGTTGTACTTATGAAAATGAGGAATTATTCTTTTCATTTCAACGCGATAATAAGACAGGTCGTCATTTAAGTCTTATTTTTAGACCTTAAATACTAAAATCATCAGTCCTCTTCATATATTAAAAAGAGGACTATTTTTATGAAGAAAAAACTACCCTTATTTTTTCTAATATGTTTAATCATTATTCTCGTATTCAATCAATACTTTAAAACAATTAGTCAAAGTGTTTTAGCCGATTTTGCTCTTAATATTATCCCCTCTCTTGCCCCATCAATGCTTTTCGATTATTTGTTTATCAATACGGATGGACTTAGTTATATTTATCAATTACTTAGTAAAAAAGTCAAGAATACGCATGCCATATATCGTCACCTACTAGTTTTTTTAGGTCTTATAAGTGGGACACCTACTCTTGCTAATTATCTTGAAGACTCATTACAAAAGAATTATCTACAAAAAGAAGAAGGAGAAGCAATATTATCCGCATTTGCTTTACCATCTTTTCCTTTTATAATGAGTTTTATTATTCCTGAATTGACCGATGAATATCGTTTAATATTCATAATAATATTCTATCTTCCACCCCTTATTTATTATTTATTAATGACTAAAAAATACACTCATACATCTTTAGTATCATTTACCAATTATCATCAAAATTTTCTAGAGAAATCAATTATTGATACTAGCAAAACGTTTTTACTATTGCTCGGTAGCGTTTTAATATTTTCATTGCCGTTATTACTTATTAATTATTTTCCTAATAATTTAATACGCTTTAGTTTAGCAAGTTTATTTGAATTTACAAATATCCGCTTTTTAATTTCTTTAAAAACTCCTATCAGCTTTCTTTTATCTATTATCGTGCTTTCTTTTTCTTCATTATCCCTTTTTTGTCAAATAGCTATCTTAGCCCCAAGCTTTTCACTTAAATCTATCATCAAAAAAAGACTCCTTTTATGTGGAGTCACAAGTTTATTGGCGTTGTCCATACTTTTTATCTAAACAATCAATTACAATTTCAGGAACTAATGAAGAAATATTAACATGATGCTCATATAATTCTTTGATAGTTGACGATGAAATAAAATGGAAATCCTTCCTAGACATTAGAAAAACAGTATCAATATTATTATCGATAAATGAATTAGCGGCATTTATTTGAAATTCAAATTCAAAATCAGTTACAGCTCGTAATCCTCTAATAAGAGTACATGCCCCATGCTCCTGGGCATAAATTAACGTTAAGCCCTCGGTATGATCAACAACGATATTAGAATACTTTTTCGTTGCTTCTTGAATCATCATTTTCTTTTCCTCTAATGAAAATGTTGATGTCTTATGGGGATTTATAGCAATTAACACAATTACCTTATCGAACAACATTGATGCTCTTTCAATAATATCCAAATGACCATTAGTAATGGGATCAAAACTGCCCGGATAAACAGCTATACGCATTTTTTCCATTTTATCACCTCGTAATAATCGTAACATGAATGAATCCATATTGATAGCGGCGAATTTCGCTATACTTTTCTTCTTCTATAATTAACGGATGGTCACTTTCTAAAACATAACGAGCCCTCGCCGTTAATAAATCATGACTTTCAAGATAATCCATAACTTCTTGATAAATATCTTTTTTATAGGGGGGATCTAAAAAAACTAAAGAAAACTTTTCGTGATGATTCCATTCCTCAAGAAATTGGCGATAATCTTTAAAATATGTCGCAGCGTTATCGATTTTAAGTTCAGCTATATTCTTTTTTATGGTCCAAATCGCAGACTTGCTATTATCAACAAAAATAGCCTTTTTAGCCCCTCTTGATAAGGCTTCAATTGCTAAAGCCCCTGAACCAGCAAATAAATCAAGAACACAAGACTCGTTTTCTAACGGCCCTAAAGCATTAAATATTGCCTCTCTTATTCGATCTTTAGTTGGTCTTGTTTCATTAGTTATATTACTTATAGGATAATCAATAATTCTTCGTTTATACTTCCCACCAACAATACGCATTTTTATCACCGCCCTAATTATAAACATTTTTGTATAAAATTACAAAAGCTGAACAAACTATCATTGCACAATCATGTGCCCTGTTCCTCCCTATGAAAAAAAGTAGCCTCCCTTTGCTACTTTTTTTCTTTACAAACGTTAAAACTTTTAAAAGAACCAAATAATTGTTCATCAATGTTTTGATATAATTCCCGTACTTTTTGGAATGATTTCAAGTAGTCTATCACTAAAGGATGCGATTCTAATTCTTTTTTACTATCAGCCAATCTTTTTTGCACTAATAACAATTCTTCACTTTGCTCTCCGAAATGTTTTAAAGCATCATTATACTCAGTTTGCATAGTAGAATATCGATATGCAAGAACCATTACTTCTTCATTTTCTTCCATGATTTTTTCTTTCTTTTTCATATCTAAAATGCATTCATCTTTGTCTAATAATTCTTTTAATTGACATATTTTTTTTAATAATTCTTCTTCCATTTTTACATTAACTCCCTTGCTAACGTCATCATCATCGATAAATCTTCTAAACGATCTACCATCCGTTTTCGTCTTATTAATTTATAATCATCAAGAAATTCATTAAAACGATTAGGATGTCTTGATAATTCACGATGCCAATACGGCTTTTCACGCATAAAAACCCAGTAGTCTTGGTTTTTATCAATTTTCATTATAACGGAAGAATGCATATTAGTCATCATTCCTTTGATATGGTTTTGACATTTTTCTTCTTGATAAAGGAGGCGTTTCTTCCGGCCTTGTAACTTCACTAAGAACATTAAGTATTTTTTTCATGCCGTTTAATCCCTCACTTATTTTATCGACATCAAAGCCACTTATGGCATCTAATATTGATTCAAGGCCTTCTTTCTTTTCTTTTTCATTTTCTTCCTTTTTTTCTTCTTTTTTCTCCTCTTTTTTTTCTTGAAAAATTTCATCTTCGGGCCCATAAATATCATATCTTTCAAATAATTCTTGCCAAGTCATTTGTCCACTTTGCACTATATCACGCAAAAAGGGCTTCGAATGTGCGAATTGCTTAAATTCTTCTAGTTTATTCATTTATATCACCAATATAAGAATATGCTAATAATAATAAAAAGTATTCAAACACGCCAAAAAAGTGATTGTTTTTCAAAAGATAAACAATTTTTATTTTCTTTCATACAATAAAGCAGTAAGGAGGTACATATATGTATTATTACGGACAAAATTATGGTTATCCTGGCGCAAATTACGGAGGATATAACTATCCCCAAACTGGCGGTAACTATGGTGGCGTATTCGCTGTCATCATCGTCATCTTTATTCTCTTAGTTATAATTGGCTGTGGATGTGGCCATTTTAACGGAAATAATAACTATGGGGGATATTAAAAAAATATCGTTATCGTCATAAAATAAAACTTTTTTCGTTTTAATCATTAAAAAGGCTGTTAAGAAACTAACTAAATTGTTTCTAGCAGTTCTTTTTTATTAATTCATAAAATAATGTATTAAATCTTATAAAAACATTTAATATCTCACTTATTTTGAAAAACGTCGAACCTTTATTTTTTTTAAGAATAATGGTAAAATCAAAAAGTGAGGTGATTTGATGTTTAAAATAGTTAAAGACAATCAACCATCATTACGTATAAGATCAGAGCCTGTACCTTTTCCTATCGAACAAAAGTACTTCGATTTATTAAACAAAATGCTTGATTATCTAAAGAAAAGCCAAGATGACGAATATGCTTCAAAGCATCATTTACGAGCCGGTGTTGGTCTAGCCGCACCCCAAATAGGTATTAATTTACAAATAATCGCTATCTATTATGAAAAAGAAGAAAACGAATTTGTGGAATACGCCTTAATTAATCCACGTATTGTATCATCGACGGTCAAACAATGCTATTTAAAAAATGGTGAAGGATGCTTAAGCGTTGATGAAGACCATAAAGGTTATGTCTATCGCTACTACAAAATTAGAGTAAAGGCCTATGATGCTTTAAAAAAAGAAGAAGTGGAAATCACCGCTCGAGGATATGACGCTATTGTGTTGCAACATGAAATCGATCACTTGTCTGGTATTTTATATTATGACCATATTGATAAATTAGACCCATTTCGACAAAAAGAGAATGCTATCGCCATATAAAGACCAATTGTTTGGTCTTTTTAATTATTTTGTCGTATTATTTTTTGAAAAATATCTTTACAGTTATCGGTTATTTTTATATAATAACAACGATTTGACAAGTTATATTTATAATGTTGGCGAAAATTGAAAGGAGACATGATTCTTTATGCCGATTGGAACTTTAAAAATGCCTGTTTCGATTTATGCTCTTGGTGGGCTAGGAGAAGTAGGTAAAAATACTTATTGTATTGAAAACGAAAAAACCTTAATAATTATTGACGCCGGTGTACGCTTTCCTGAAGAAGATTTACCTGGTGTTGATTATGTAATACCTGATTATACTCATTTACGTAATAATCGTGCCAAAATAAAAGCTTTATTTATTACACATGGTCATGAAGACCATATTGGAGGAATACCTTTCTTAATTCAAAATGTTCATATTCCTGTAATTTATGCTCCCAAATTGGCAGCTGCTTTAATTCGTAATAAACTAGCTGAAAGTCGCATTAAAGAAAGCATTAAAATTGTTGAATATGACGAAGATGACGTTATCACTATTGATACCTTTACAGTCCAATTCTTCCGCGTTACCCACTCAATTCCCGATTCATTTGGTATTTGCGTGGACACTACCGAAGGACGTATTGTCACTACCGGCGATTTTAAAATCGACTTAACACCGGTAGGGCCAGATATTAATTTAAGTAAAATGGCGCGTTTAGGAGAAGAAGGAATCGATTTATTGTTAAGTGATTCCACTAACGCAGAGATTGAAGGATATACTCCTAGTGAACGAAATGTTATTAGTTCTATTAACGATGTCTTTGCCAACGCCAAAGGGCGTCTTATTATTTCGACATTTTCTAGTAATATCTCGCGTATTCAACAAATTGTCGAAGCCTGTGTTAAATACAAAAAGAAAATCGTTATTGTTGGGCGTTCAATGGAACATGCGGTAACCGCAGCTAGAAATTTTGGTTATATAAGAATTCCAGACTCGTCACTTGTTAGTGTTGAAAATATTAAAACTATATCCGCTTCTGAAACCGTTATTTTATGTACCGGTTCACAAGGCGAGCCGATGGCGGCTTTATCACGAATTGCTAATGGAGAACATCGTAGCTTACGAATTATTCCTGGCGATACCATTGTTTTCTCCTCTTCACCAATTCCCGGTAATGATGCATCCATCAATAAAGTTATCAATATGCTAACGCGAGCCGGTGCGGATGTTTTAACCAATTCTGTTTTCTATTCACTACATTCATCAGGACACCCTGCTAAGCAAGAATTACGTTTTGCTTTAAAATTATTTAAGCCCCATTATTTCATGCCCGTACATGGTGAATATCGGATGCTTAAATTACATGCCGATATCGCTGTTTCTTTAGGAATGGAACGTGACCATACATTTATAATGGCCAATGGTGATACTCTTATTTTGAGAAATCACACAATTACAGAAGGGCATCGTGTGGAAGCTGATGACGTCTATATCGATGGTAATGATATTAACGGATTAAGTACCGCTGTCATTCGCGATCGAAAGGTTTTAAGCGAGGATGGCATGGTCGCAGTTTTAATTACTCTCGATTCCCGAAACAATAAATTAGTTGTCCCACCTTGCATCTATACACGAGGATTTGTATATCTCCATAATACTAATCTTATCGAAAAAGCAACGGCCCGTATTCAAAAAGAATTAGATATTTTGATGCAAAACAAAGTGACCTTTGGTGAAATCAAATCAACGGTGAAAAGTAGTTTATCACGGTATTTATTTGTTAAAACACAACGCAATCCGATTATTATTCCCGTTATTATGAATATGGTGAATTAAAATGTTTATTCTTGCAAGTTCCTCCCCAAGACGTAAGGAATTATTAGAATCATTAAAGATTGATTTTTCCATTATTAGTCCCGAAATTGATGAAAACATCGTTGTCGCCGAGCATGAATACTTACCTTTTGTTATTGCTAAGCTCAAAGCATACCATGTTTTATCAATATATGAAGACGCCATAGTCCTAGCCGCTGACACTATCGTATTATTAGATAATAAAGTTTTAGGTAAGCCTCATAATCGTCAAGAGGCTTATGAGATGCTAAAAGCTCTTTCGGGCCGTCATCATGATGTTATTACTGCTTATACATTAGTCTCTAATAAGATGGAAATCAATCGACAAGTAACCACCCATGTATACTTTAATACCCTTACTGAACAATTAATTGAAGACTACCTTAATTGTGGATCATACAAAGATAAGGCTGGAGGTTACGGTATTCAAGATCCTTATCCCCTTATTTCCCATATCGATGGAAGTTATAGTAATGTCATGGGGCTCCCTCTTGAAAAGCTTCAAAAAGATTTAAAAAAAATATTAAAAAAAGAAGAGTGAAATAATGAATGAAAAAGTATTAAAAAAGCAAATTATTTTTCTAACATTTGTCTATGTATTTATATCTATCAGTGTTTTATCACCATTTATGACTGTCGAAGGGGCTAACAAAATTATTGGTTATATTCTCTTAGGCATTTTAACGATTGGTTATCTAGTATTATTGATTATAACCATCATCAAAAACAAAAAAACGAAGTTTTAACACCAAAAGTCTCCCCATACATATATTAAAATGGGGAGGCTTTTATGTATTATCCTAATTATAACTATTATCGAAATAATATGCGTTTTGGTGGCCCATTAGTACCCTTTTTAGGTGGACTTTTAGTTGGAGGACTATTCTTACCACGACCCAATACCAATTATTATCCTTACCCTGCCTATATGCCTAATGCATATCCTTCTAATATTGGTTATGCCCCATATATATCATCAGTTAATAATCCCTATTATATGCCACAACAACAAACGATTAATATGCAAGAATCATCCTACTTAACATCAATACAAAAAGAAAATATGGATGTATATCCATATCAATATCAGCATATTCCTTATTAATTAGTTTTTACATTGACTAATATATTGAAAGATTTGTTCGGCTTCATTGGTAACAATAGTTATTTTATTTGACATTTTGATAAAACTTGAAGCGCCTAAAGTTTCAAGTTTTTTTTCATCAATGAGACTATAATCTTTTAAAACAAGAGAAAGCCGTGAACCTTTAAAAGAAGATTCTAAAATATTATCAAACCCTCCAATAGAAGAGATAAAATCATCAAATAATTGTTTTATTTGTGCTTTTCCACCCTTCTTTTTATTATTTGATAAGAAAATAAAAAGAACGACTAGTAAAATAATGACACATAATATAACAGCAAACCAAATACCATATGTTTTTAAAAAATCATTAAAACTTGTATATACCATAAATTAATCTCCATTTCTAGCGATAAACGCTTTTCTTATACTTTTAATAAATTGTCTTTTTAACAAACGAATATTCTTCGAGGATGTTGTAATAATAATATCACTGATAGGACCATCAAAATGATACAAACAATGATCATAGCCAATAACTTCATTTAAAAAGGGCCCTTTAAATACTATTTTTCTATCAGCTTTTAAAACGATACTTTCTCTTATCGAACGATATGCAACATTTTCAATAGGAGCAATTTCCGTTAATTCTAATAAATTAATATGCGCGTCAATAAGTGCTCCCCCACAAGATTTATTATAAGCAGAACTTCCTAAAGTTGATGACACTAATAAACCATTGCCACGAAATTCTTCAAGATAATCATCATCAACATATACATCACAAATCATCGTTTTAAAGGGATTTTCAATACGAATTTCATTGACAGCATATATTTCATTGATAAGTTTTTCATGTGAAAATACTTGGGCTTTTAAAAGGGAATAGTTGTCGAATTCTAACCTTCCATTTTGATAATCACTAATAAAATCATCTATTTCCGAAATACTATAATTACATAAAAAGCCAAGAGAGCCGCTATTGAAACCGATAAATGACACATGGTCATGATTTTGATATTGATGAACCGCTCTTAAAAAGGTCCCATCACCGCCTAGACAAAAGACATAATTAGGTTTTTTCTCATCATACAATAATCCGATATCTTCTAATCTTGATTTTAAAAGTTCAAAACACGTTAATGATTTTTCATCATTCCGAGCAAAAATTGTAAAACGCATGACATCAACCCCTTTTCGTGTTATCATATGTATTGTATCATATTCATGATGACAAAGGAGAAAAAAACGATGTCAACAACAATTGAAATTGAATCTAAAGTTTTATTAAATAAAGATAATTTTGAAAAAATTATCGAAGTATTACATGGTGAACGTTACAAACGTTTTAAACAAACAAATCACTACATTGATTCAGATACTCAATCATTAAGACGCTTAGGATGCGCATTACGCATTCGTGAAAAAGATGATTTTGTTTTAACTTTAAAAACGCCATTAAGTGAAGGATTACTTGAAAAAAGTCAAACAATCACATGGAAAGAATATGAATTGCTAGCAAAAGATAACATCTTCCCTGAAGGACCAATTAAAGTCTTTCTTGAAATACTTGGTGTAAAAGTTAATGAATTAAAAATTCTCACTTCATTAACTACTGAGCGTATTGAAATTCCTTATAAAGAAGGGACTATTTCCTTAGATCGTAATAGTTATAGCGGACTCATTGACTATGAAGTAGAAATGGAACACACCTCTATCAAACATGCTGAAGATTGTTTAATCGAAATATGCAAATTAGCGGATGTTCCTTGTACATTTAATTCCGATAGTAAACAAGCACGGGCGATGAACGCTTTGAAAAAGTAATTGCAAAATAAGATGCAAAAAAGCATCTTTTTTTCTAATAACGGAGGATAATAATATGCAACCATTTTTAATCGCTTTAGATATGGATGGAACTTTACTTAATAAAGAAGGAAAAATAAGCGAAAAAACGAAAGAATATTTACAATATTTAGAAAAAGAAGGCCATAAAGTCGTCATTTCATCAGGTAGACCGATACGGGCTATTATAAAATATTATGAAGATTTAGGATTAACATCACCTATTGTTTGTTATAATGGAGCCTATATTGCCTCACCAAAAGACCATAATTTTATAGAAGAAGAATTTGTTTTTCCAAAAGAAGTTGTCAAGGAAATATATTCAGAAATTAACAACCAATATCTCGCTAATGTTATGTGCGAAACTAATCAAGATATTTGGCTTTTAAAAGAAGATGACGTGCTTTCAAAATTCTTTTGGCATGATGGTATGGATGTTCATTATGGTGATTTGTTTCAAACACTTAATGATGATCCTATGACGATGATTATTGAGACAAATAGTAAAGAAGCTGATGAATTAATCATTAAAGCAGTCGCTAAACATCCCGGACTGAAAGTTCGTTTTTGGAATGGTTACTACTCTTTATTTAGTGAATTGTATTATGAACAAGTATCAAAGGCCGCAGGTTTATTATCTATTGCTAAATATTACCAAATTGACACCGACCATATTATCGCTATCGGAGATGCTTCTAATGATATAGAAATGCTTTCAATTGCCAAATACGCTGTGGCAATGATTAATGGTGACGATAACATAAAAAAACACGCAAATAGGATAAGTAAATATGATAATAATCATGATGGTGTCCTTCATGTTTTAAAAGAAATAATGGATGAGCAAGAATAAAACCATTTTAATATGTTTTTACGGCACTTAGTTCTTAATTTAAACTAAGTGTTTTTTTGACAAAAAAAACGACATTATTATCAAAAATAACATCGTTGTTATAAGCAATCTTATAGATTTATTTTCTTTGAAAAATCTTCATAAAGTTCATGAATTAAACGTTCCGTAACTTGTTTATCAGGTGATACAGCATTAATATAGAACTTACATTTTGGTTCGGTACCACTAGGTCTAACCGCTATAGAACTACCACCTTCTAAAATAAACTTAATGACGTTCGATTTCGGCAAGGTAATATCACATTGTTGACCATTTTCAAAAGCAACACTCTTTAAATAATCTTCAATACGCACCACTTTATATCCGGCAATATCACTTAAAGGCATCGAGCGCATTTTATCCATTAATAAATTCATATCATGTAAGCCACTTTCACCTTTAAAGAATTTTGAGTGTTGGTCATCTTTATAATATTTACCAATACGTTTAAAAACTTGTTCTATGGCTTCATCTAAATGTAAACCTTTATTAGCGTAAAAAACGCCCATTTCAGCCATCATTAACAAAGCTTGAAGGCCATCTTTATCACGAACAAATGGAGCAATTAAACATCCATAACTCTCTTCGTATCCAAATTCAAATGTCCCTAGGTTCTTTGTTTCACATTCATAAATACGATCGCCGATAAACTTAAATCCCGTTAGCAACGATTCAACTTTAATACCATAATATTCTGCGATTGCGGTTCCTAATGAGGATGTCACAATCGTATTAAACATGATTCCATCTTTAGAAAGTAAGCCTCGTTCTTGCTTTTGTGAAAAAATATAATCCATCACTAAGGCCCCAGATTCATTACCATTAAAGTATTCATATGTCCCTTTAGAAGATAAATAAGCCATACCCACACGATCGGCATCTGGATCAGTCATTAATATTAAATCAGCTTTTTCTTTTTTAGCAATTTCTAAAGCTTCAATATACGCTTTTTTTTCTTCTGGGTTAGGCGATAATGTATGCGAAAAATCAGGGTCAGGACTGCATTGATCTATGACCGGAATAATACAATAACCAGCTTTTTCAAATATTTTCATCGCATTAACATAGCTTGTACCATGTTGCGGCGTATAAACAATTTTATAATTAGCTTTCGGTAAATCAGGATTTAATCTTATCGATAAAACATCATTGACATAATCATCATCTATCGAAGAAGGAAGAATGATTGTTTCACCTTTTTTTTGATCATGGGGCACTTCTAATTCTAATTCATTAGGAAGCGTCGCTAATATTTCTAAAAGGCGATTAATCTTATAAGGAACTAATTGACATCCGTTTTCATCATATACTTTATAACCATTATACTCTTTCGGATTATGGCTTGCGGTAATCACAATACCACCACAAGCTTTTAGTTTACGGACAGCATATGATAATTCCGGAGTTGGACGAAGACTATCAAATAGATATGCCTTGATACCAAAGCAATTTAAAACTTCCGCTGTTTCTTCAGTGAATTCTCGTGAAAAATGACGATTGTCGTGAGCAATGACAACTCCATCTGTTATAGCGTGAGGGTATTTTTCCAATAAATACATAGCAAACGCTATCGTGGCTTTTTGTACAGTAAAGATATTCATTCTATTAGTACCAGGTCCTAATATACCTCGCATCCCCGCGGTTCCAAATTCAATATTCTTAAAGAAGGCATCTTCGATATCTTCTTTTTCCATTTTTAATAATTGTTGTTTCATAATTTCTGGTACTCGTGAAGATGATAACCATCTTTGATACTCTGACATAATTTCCATATACACTTCCCCCAAAAAACATACTTATTTTATCTTATTTTTTTATTATTGAAAATAAGAATTTCATTGTTTTCATTCTATTTTTTTAACAAATTTAATATTTCTTGTTCTTTTTTGCCTAAATCAGCCTTAATACATAATCCGGAAAGATATGAAAGATAACCTTCAATTTTTCCAAATTCTAAACTATAGGCATGTAAAAACTGATTCTCATAATGATATCTATCTTTAAATTGACGATTGGCTTTAAAATCACCATATTTACCATCACCAGCTAAAGGATATCCAATAGAGGCCATATGAACTCTTATTTGATGAGTTCTCCCCGTCAATAATCGGACTTCCACTAAAGTATAATCTTGATAATAATCAAGCACATGGTATTCCGTCATAGCCGTTTTGGCACCTACTTCATTTTTCTTAGCAATTCTTACTAAGCCTTTAGTTTCATCTTTAATAAGAGGCTTATTAATTACACCATCATTAGATAAATGGCCAACTACCAAAGCTAAATACTTTTTTATAACGCAATCCTTATTTTGAAATACTTCATATAAGGCCTGCAAAGTCATCATATTCTTTCCAAACACTACTATACCTGAAGTATTACGATCAAGACGATGAGCTAGTGCAGGAATAAAGCCATGGTCCTCAAGCGGTGAGTATTCTCCTTTTTGCACCAAGTACGATAAAACTTGATTAGTTAAAGTAATTCTTTTTTCCTTTTCATCACCATGTACTAATAATCCGCTTGGTTTACAAACGATAAGAATATTATTATCTTCAAACAAAATGGGATATGAAAAAGTCAAATTAGGAATTACTTTTGTTTGCGAATATTCATCAATTATAGCATCCGATAAATATATACGAAGAACATCATTTTCTTTTAAAATATAATCAATATTTACCCAATGACCATTAATCTTAATGTCTTTTTTTCGAAATGTTTTATAAATAAGACTAAGAGGTGCTTCCGCTAAATATTTACGAATATATTTATCAATTCTTTGACCTGCTTCCTTTTGACTAATAATAATTTCTCGCATAAAGATTTCACCGTAGATGATTATATCATTATCACTGCACTAAATCTTACTTTATTATTAATATTTTATTAATTTAGGACGCTTTTTGGCATACAAACCGCTCAATTTTTTTTAATAGATTTTTCGATTTTTAGTGACAAGACCAAAATAAGTTGTTATAATCATTAATGCACACGGAGAATTACCCAAGTGGTTGAAGGGGCGGGCTTGGAAAGCTCGTAGGCTTTTAATCGGGCGCGAGGGTTCAAATCCCTCATTCTCCGCCATTTAGTCATAACAGAGTTAATACGATAAAATTAACTCTTTTTTTATCAAAAAGTAATAAAATAAGCGTCAAAAATCTCCAGAATAGACAAAGAAGTTCGAATCTTAAATAATAAATCCAGGAGGTTCGAACATGGAATGTAATAAATATTTAGAAGAGTTCAAAATAGATCTTGTTAAACAATATCTAAATGGCAAAATGAAAAAAGAAATATGTGAAGAGTATGGAGTAGCAAAATCTACACTGTGGGGCTGGATATGTAAGTATGCAGGATTAATAAAAGATAGTTGGGAAGTAAATGGCATTGAAGAAGTTAATGAAGAATATGTAGATATTACTGCTCCACTAAAAAAAGAATATAAAGAAAGAAGTATGATAAAGACTAGCAATAAATTCAACTTCAAAATCATTTTCAGTATATTTTAAGACAATGCATCCATGAGTTCCAACCTTTAAATCTTTGAAAGGCTTTATTAATTTTACACAATCTAATTCGTTCATATTATCCTCCTATTTTTCCTTCTTTCCTGGAGTTAAAGAAATAATTCTCCAAGTTGTTTTGCCATTATTTGTATTAACTATGAATTTAATTTGTATTAATTCATGGTGGTTATGTTTTTTTGCGTATTTTTTCAGGAATTTCGAGACATTTTGTTTAGAAAAGTCCGATAAATACGGGCTTTTTTTGAATTTCAAGGGCTAAAAGATAAGATAATGATAAAATGAAAACGAAAAAAATAATTTTTTTTTCTTAATTCATTGTTTTTTGCTTGTGTTTTATAACTTTTTATACCCGCAATCACAATAATCGTCGCCGTTTGCAATCGTTTTTTGTCGCACAAATTTCGTAGATCCGCCTGCCTTACTCATCGCATAATCCAAAGCACACATGGCTGGCGTTAGATCAAACAAGCCCAATTCTTTCATTAAAACGCATATTCCGCATTTGGTAAAACGACCTTCATATCCGCTACCATCGGGATAAGACAAGAAGTCCATATTCCACGAATAAGGGTTACGTTCGGCTGCCTGGAAATTAGCAGTCTTTTTCATACCTTCAATATCCTTCTTCGTAAATTTACGCTTACCGCTCATACGACAAAACCACTTCATCACGCGCGTCATCATAGAATTTCGATAATAAATCGTCAGTTCTTCCACACTCGGACGCTTGGGCATACAAAGTACCACCGCGCACCCTATAGAGCAATTGACGATATTCATTTTGAACCTGTCGCCCTTTTCGAATTCAGGGAGCTTCGCAATTATTTCTTTATACTTATTTTTCGCATTTTTTATAACCGATTTTGCTTGTGATTTATCTAAGTCAAAAACTGTCGTCAAATTTTTACGCAATGATTTTATGAACAACGCCCACATTAAAGAGGGCATTCCTATGTATTTCATACTTTACATCCAATTATATTAGCGTTACAATTCTGGTTGTAATAGCCGCAACAACGGCAAACAGAGGAATCCCACGCAAGAAAGAACCAACGTGCTTTTTCGGATTTTGATAAGCTTGTTTTTCAGGAATAAACGAAAAACGGACACGTTTTGTGTTTCTCCACCAAAGTAGATCAATTACAAGCAAATCAAATACACCGAGTCCTTCTCCTAAAATCAAGCAATAGATAAACGCCGACAGATAATCCGTCAAGCCGAGAACACTTTTAAGCGTAATGCCGAGTACCGAAAAGACGACCGTAAATAACAGAAAATTGCCGAAAAGTATCGACAAAATAGACTTTTCTTTCGGTAAACAATATGCGAGCGACGGCTCGTTTTTTACAATTTTCTGTACCTCGTCGGAATAGGAACGAAGTCCGAGTAAGTTCTTTTTATCCGTTCCTGTACTAAGAAAGCAAAAGAACCAATATAGAAAGTAAAATGCAACCGCTGTTATGATTTTCGTAAGCATATTTTTCCCCTCCTCACCAAATCCAAAGCATCAGTCCGCTACTGATAAAAGCTGCTAAAATTGCAAAAGGAACAACTGGAATACACACCTTAACGTGAAACCACTTTTGGTGATATTCTTTTTCCATATGCTCCGTGCCCGGCAAGCGAATTCGTTTAATATTTGCAAACAACACCCAATCCAAAAAGAAAGTGTCCCATGCAAACACGCAAAGCATATAAATCCAAGTCAGTCCTACACCTTGCCAAAAGGTTTTCGCTCCTGCTAAGTGCAGCATCCAAGCAAACAAGAACAAAAACGCAACCACAGCAAACAGTTTTTTTGCAAGCATTAATTTGGTTATTTTCTTTTTTTTAGCTTCCTTGTGTTGCGTGCGGTAGTATTCCATTTGAATTTCTAAAGGATAGTCGCTGATAAAGGTCAACGGACTAATGAGTAACATTCCAAAAACCAACATGGTGAAGACTGCTAGCATTATAGTAACTTCAATTAAAATAATAGAAAGATTCATTTACGTATTCCTCCAAAATCCCTGCTCATTAACATATTCATGTTGTTTTTTTATATTATCCATGTTCTATCCTCCTATTTTTTATATTAAGTAAGCTATATTGATCTATTATTGATAGTGGTTAGTGTTAACTAACTCATTATCTTAAAAAAAATCATTTTATCATTTCGTTTTTAATTTTTAAAACCGAACAAATGAGCCCACCCGGCAATAAAGAAATTTTGCACCTCGGTAACGTATTGAATAGCGTCCTCTTTGGGAAAATCGTGCCAAACAACCTCCATTGCGCCGTTAAAGAACGCACTTGTTAGCATATGCGTAAGATCGGCACGAATGGGATTTACCTTTATACCGTTTTCTATTAAGCGAGCAACATAACGTAAGGTGTTTTCCGTTTCTATATTAACAATTTTTTCTATATAATATTCGTAACCACTACCTGCACTTTTACAAACTATAAGTTTAAACACGTCAAAATCGGCATATGCAAAAAAGAATTTTCGGCAGATGTAAAACACTCAAACAAACGATTTGCCGCTTCATCTACAATCTCCTTAAACAATTGGGTTTTGTCAGCAAATCGTCCGTAAAGCATACCCGTGGTATAACCTGCTTTATCCGCAATGAAACGCATAGAAGCATCCAAAAAGCCTTTTTCCATAAATTCGGCTTTGGCACATTCCAATATTTTATCAACGGCAAGTTCGTCTTTTCTTCTCATAATGTACCTCTTAAACTAAAGATAATACTGTTATTTTAATTTATCAAGAAGATATTCGTAAGTACAACTTTTTTATGCCCAAAATTATAAAACGATTTTTCATGAAATAATTACAACTATCCATCAAATAAACTCGTTTAAAAAAAACAACAAAATTCCACAAAACTCGCTTGAAAAAGTTTTAATTTTACACATAAAGTCGCTTGAAATAATATCTAATTATATTTTTAATATTATAAAAGTACACTAAGGAGCGCCATTATGTTAAAAAGAAAAAAAGAGCAATTGCTAATCAATTGGAAAAACACCCCTAACCATAGTCCCCTTATAATTAAAGGCTGTCAATGCGGAAAAACATTTTCCGTGCGAGATTTTGCTAAGAAAAACTATAAACACGAAGGATATCTTAATTTCTTTAGAAATCCATCATATATTTCGCTTTTTGAAGGCTCGCTTGAAATAGATAATCTTATTATTATGATGTCTTCTCTACTCGGCCCAACCGCAATATTTGAACCAGGCGAAACGGTCATAATATTCGATGAAATACAAGATTGTCCAGATGCACGTACTGCGTTAAAGTTTTTTAAAGAAGACGGACGATTTGACGTAATAGGAACAGGTTCATTGCTTGGTGTCAAAGGTTATGGAAAACAACCAAAATCTATTCCTGTCGGTTCGGAAATGGTAATCGAGATGCATCCTTTAAACTTTGAAGAATTTTTATGGGCAAATGGTATTTCATCTAAAATAATTGAAAAACTTGAAGAATATTTAAAAAATGAAGAGCCTATTCCTGAAGCGCTTCACGAAAAAATGCGCCAACTTATACTACAATATACAGTTGTTGGGGGTATGCCAGAAGTTGTCGAAACATTTGTAAAAACAAAGCAAATGAATGCCGTTTTAGCATTGCAAAGAGATATCATTCATTCCTAAGAAGACGATATGATAAAATATGCTAGCGATAAAGATAAATCACTTATAAGAGAATGTTTTCAATCTATTCCCAAACAACTTAGCAAGGAAAACAAAAAATTTCAATATTCAATTATAAAAAAAGGAGGTACTGCCTCCAAGTTTCAAGGGAGTATACAATGGATTGAGGATGCAGGCATCGTTTCTCGCTCATATAATCTCGATTTGCCTGAATTGCCGCTTGATGGAAATGCTATAAAGGATATTTTTAAAGTATATATGCAAGATACAGGATTATTCGTTAGTATGTTGGAAGACGGGACTCAATACGATATTCTTCAAGGCAACCTATATAGCTACAAGGGGGCAATATTTGAGAACTTAATTGCCGATTTTTTTTACAAAAATGGGACGAAAACTTTATTATTACCACAAAGATTCAGGACTCAAAATTGATTTTGTTATAAGATATAAAGGCGAAGCAACCCTAATTGAAGTAAAAGCAACAACAGGTAATACAAAAAGTGCAAAAACCATTCTTTCAAATTATGAAAAGTATCATGTTACTAGATGCATAAAACTTGGAAATTACAATATTGGAAGAAATAATCAAATATTGACTATACCACTTTACTTAGGATTTTTATTAAAAGAATTTTAATTGATAAAATGCAACACTTTCCCCATTATTTGCTATCTAGCGATATATATTATCATATCTTATATTACCAAAAATTATCCTCTTCAATAATTTAATCAATTATTAAGTGACTAATTATTATTGTATTTTTTTGAATTTGCTATACCATATGTTTGTCAGCTTTCTGACGCTAGGTTTTTCCTAGAAGCGGTTGAAATATACCGCATTTTTTTATTTTTTTTCAAAATAAAAACTATCACGAACAGCTTATAAAACTTAGTTTGTGATAGTTAAATAATCAACACATATAAAGATTAATCGTTAGTTGGGAAAGTGCTACCAAGACGTTGTGCTCTCTTTTGGGCACGTTCTTGTTCAACATCATACTTCTTAGCGTAATACACTAATACAATCATAGCAACAATAGCCGCAATAGCAATTAAAATAATACCTAATGTTCTAAATGAAATATCAATTGTCAACCATGAAGCAAAGCTAGACTCTGCTTTTGCAATAGCGTTTTCCGATTCTAAACCAGGTAAATATGTTCCAACAATACCGGTAATTAATAATCCTAATCCGCATACACCGATAATACCTGAAATAATATACCAAACTAATTCTTTTGTACTAATTTTTTTCTTCATAATAATCGACCTCTTTCTTTTGTCTTTATAATTCTACCACACGTTTATCACTCTTTCAAGAAAAACAATTCACGTCATTGTAAGACGTTATAGTAAGAAGGGGCCAATAAAAGTTAACGTGCTAAACTATTAGCAACATCATCAAAGAATAATTCATCTGGTTTAATGCCAAACATATTGGCCATTATAATAGCCATTTCATAATCTAAACTTCTTTTCCCTGTTTCGATCATCGAAATATATGCTTTAGAAACATGAAGTTTAGTCGCAATAGCGTCAAGATTGATTCCTCTTTCTTTACGCAAAGCACGGAATTTCATTAATCTTACTTTAGTCATCTATTTTTCCCCCTTACACTATTATTAAAACAAAAATAACAAATAAACGCATTCAAATTAGCAACAAATTGATAACAAAATAAAAAAAATCGACAAATTGTTACCTTTTTTTAGCTTCTTTTGTCGATTTATGTCGTTTTTTATTATTGAACTTATTGTTGATTGCTCGCTCGAGCCATTTCAAAGGCTCGTACTTCATCAATAACCTTTACATAAGTTACTTTCCAAGCACTTTCAAACTTCGCAATAATCAAATTAATAAATTGCTTAACTTCACCAAAGGCGTCTTGGAAAGATTTACCTTCTGGTAATTTTTCTTTCCCTTCCATATAAGTTAGAAGTTTAGCAACCTTTTCTTCTATTTCTTTTAAATCAGCACTATCACTCTTATTATGAGCTTTAACAAAGTTAAAAAGACCATTTATTTGCCGTAATTCATTTAATATATAATTAGATTGCACTGATTGTTGACCATTAGATTGCTTCATCGCTATATTAAATTCAACAAATTTACTTTCTAAATCATTAATGAGGCACGAATAAGCAATTACACGATATAAACGATCATCCTCACTAATAAAGTTAACAAATAATTCATCGACTTCATTTTTAGCCGAATTAATATAACCATTTATAATATCTGTAAAAGTTTCATGTAAACCGATAACATAATCATAAATAGCTAAATGTTGTTGAGCATCGACCACTAGTTCATTACCAATGACACGTACAATAGTGGATTTATCACTATAAATATCATCAATGAATTCTCGAAGATGCTTGACTATTTTTTCACCAGCTTCCGCATTCGAGTCAAAAAAGTGTTTAACTGGTGTATTATTATCTAACATAAATGGAAGATTTTTCTTACGATATTCATATAATTCAAGTTTATATTCTTTAGCATGAGAAGAGGCATATTCTAAAGTATCTCTAATCATTGAATTATATTGAAAGATAGCAAAGATAAAGTGTGTAATATTATTCATTTTTCATTCTCCTTTAATAAATATTGTTCAACATCATAGAAATTATCTACAACGTATTTAGCATGTTCTTGTACTTCTTTAGTGGCATGGCTCATACATACGCTATTGGGATAAACATCAAACATCGTTATGTCATTTGCGCTATCACCGATCACAACAAGGTCATCATTTTGATATCCGTAATGTTCACATATAATTGCTAATCCTTCGGCCTTTGTACATTTATAAGCCGTGATTTCAATTGCGGAACCTTCCACAGCGATTTCTAATGTTGGATATGCCTTTTTTATCGCATTAGCAATCTTTTGAGCATTTTCCTTTCCTTCTTCACCAATACCACAATACAACAAGATTTTAAAAACATCATGTTCTTGTACTGTTTTTAACATTTTCTTTTTTCCTTTAAGATACTTTTCAGCATATGTGCCTTGATAATTATACACTATGCGATACAAAATATTCTTAAAGAACGATACTCCATGACTACACATCGCCATTTGTCCATCTTTGGTAAACAACGAAATAACAAAATCATTCATTTCCGTTACCAACAATTGATAAATACCAAGACAAATATTTTTTTCAATAATTTGTGCTTTTAAAATCTTATTACCAGCTTTAACAAATGCTCCGTTGCAAGCAATAATATCTACCGAAGTACCAATTTTTTTAAAAACTTTATTGATAAAAGGATAATTTCTTCCTGTTACTAAGATTAAATGGCCATCATTAGCAACATGACTTTTTAAAATTCTAAGGTTATTTTTATCAATCAATCGTACCCTTCTTTTCGGATAAAAAAGGGTCCCATCTAAGTCAGTAGCTAAAACCTTTCTCATAAAACCACCTGTTTTTTATTATACTCTTTTTTCTTATAAATAAAAGAATAGAGTTTATAAATCAACATACTTTATTAGCTATTTAGCGTCAAAATAAAGCTCAATTAATAGTTTTCTTACCACCGATACTTGTGATGAAGGAAGATTAATTATTAATTTCTTATCATTTAATTGATATTCTTTGATGAAAATGTGGTGTTTTTTTAAAGTATCTTCTAAAGTTAGATAAACTTTTTTAGGATTGTTTGAAGCTATGCATATATCATTTTTATCAATAAAAAAGCCCACACATTCATGCTCTTTTACATTTATATCGACATCTGTTCCTTGCGATAAATCAAGATAATGACGTAAACATATCTTTATTTTTTCTTTTTCCGCTAAAGCAACCGCTTTTTTTTGAATAATTCCATATCCTAAATCATTTAACATTATCATTTCTTGATAATTTAATGAGGAAAAGGGCATCATTTTTTTACCAATCAAAGGATAACTTGGATATATTCCATTGACATCTTTTAGCAAATATACTTCTTTAAGATGAAGGTATTTTGCAATTATGATAGCCGTATAATCGCTTCCACCTTTCCCTAAAAGGGTGATACTCTTTTGTTGATTAAAGCCAATAAAGCCTGATACCACAAGCACTTGATACTTTTTCAGCATTTCTTCTATATATGAAACATCCATACTTAAGCAATTGGCATCAAGATAATTATCATCCGTTAATATTCCTAATTTATAAATATCAATATATACGGCATTTAATTGATAATTTCGACATTCACTTGTAAATAGCAACGCCGATATTATTTCTCCACTTGAAAGCAATATCGCATTTTCTTCCTCTTTTAAGCTGTTATTCTTAATAAGATTCTTTAAAGTATCAGTTGCATATGGAAAGCCATTTCTCCCCATTGCGCTGCAAACAACAATTATTTTTTCATCCTCATATCGCTTTAATACATTAATAATATTTTCTCTTTCCGCTGCTGTAGCTAAAATACTTCCACCAAGTTTAAATAATTTCATGCATAATCACCCTACATAATTAATTAATGATGGAAAACTATTTTTTAGAATTGACTAAATAATATGTCTTTTCTTTTTAAAGTGCTAACGAATAACCGTTAACACAAAAAACTTATTTAATTAGTTCTAAAATTCTTTTTTTCAACAATTCATAACGGAATTTAGTATTGGCATTACCTTCACAATATTCTTTAGACATCTTTTCATTATCAAGATAAGAAATAGGTATATCACAGACATCAAATTGTTCACGTGTGAAATCAACAAAATGACCATCTATGCAATTAAAATAATGGGTATCACCATTTTCAAGATGAATACGATGAATCGTGCCACCGAAAAAATCATAAGCCACCATTGCTGTGACCGCACATTGCCCAAGGGTGATATTTTCTTTATTATCCCAATACTCTTGAACAGCAGGATGCGCCGTCTTTTGATTCCATGCTTTTCTTAAAAAATCATAAAAATCATCAAGCGTTTTAATTTTTTCATTTTTAAGATTTGCTAGTGTCTTTGTTCCAATATCATCGCCTTCATAACGTTTACGAATTTTTCCTGATACCCAAGCCTCAATAGAAACAATATTGCCAACTTCAATATGTTCAATAGCGGAACCAGTTACCAAAACATCAAAGTCCATATTATAGCTTTCAACTAAAAGAATATAGAAAGAATTTTCAGTATAGGAATTAGTTCTTTTTTGAATAGAACGAACAATACCATTAAAGAAGACATCTGATGTTTCTGTGCCATCCTCGCGAATAGCTCCCGAAGGAATAAATGATTGAACAGCAAATTTTCCTACTTTATTATGAAAATCATTTTCATTTTCAAAAATTGATATGGAATTACAAAAGCAAGCCAACTGGGCTTTATAAACTTTTCCCTCGCTCAACAACGGGACTATTGGTGCACAGGGAATAGTAACATTAAAAGGATAGTTTTCTTCTTTATTCCAAATCGAAACAATACCTTTTGAATCATTTGCTTCTTTTAAAACCCATGAGGGATTCACAACATCATCATACCGATGCGTGTTAAAATGTATTTCTATATTACCCACATCGATTTCTTTCTTTTCATTAATTGGTAACCAAAACTCGATATCATCATCCATGGTTATTAAAACATGTTCTTTATCTCCATTTTGAACAAGCCTTCCCGATTCATCCATGGCTTTCTTTAATAAATTTATAAGGTCATCAAAAAACGTTTCTTCATTAAAAACTAATCCTATATCTTCAAAATGATTCATTTCTATTCACCTCTTTTTATAATTCAATATCACAACACTGCCTTCTTTTTTAACCTTTATAAGATTAAATGACTCGTTATCGCTATCAAAAAATAGTGACTTATCCTCTGCCCTAGCGGTTATCGGTGCAACCACCAAGCTCAACTCATCAATCACCCGAGCTTTCGCAAAACTGCCGTTAATCACACTACCGCCTTCTAAAAGTAAAGTTTGGATTCCAAATAACTTTGCTAATTTTTCTAAAGCAAGAGGTACATCTATCGACTCTTGACCGGCAATAATATAAGAAATGCCTAAAGATTGCAAATAAGCAAGATAACGATTATCCACTTGACTAGAAAGGACTTCAATAATTTCAGAACCATCATAGCCAATATCACCGTCAGGATCTTTTATTTTGTTTTCTTTCCATCCTAATTTACCATGCGTATCAAAAGCAATAGCCTTCCTTTTTTTAATATCAGTATTAATAAAATCTTGTGACGGATCAATATTATGAGCTTCCTTATCATATAGCGTTAAATCAGGATACCACCCATTGGTAAAACTCGTTTCCATGGTAATTCGCCCACAAATAAAACCATCAGCTTTTAAATCTCTATTAAGACGATAATATATTTCCGAAGCTTTTTGGCAAGCAGAATCATATAAAAAATCGCCCGTTACCTTGCCATCAATACTCATTACCATATGACAAATAATATATGGTTTATTCATTTTCTTAACTCCTTTTTATATGCAAAAAACTATTGGATAATCAATTATATGACTACCCAATAGTTTAAGAAAAAATATACTAGGCTAATTTATTTTCAGCTTGAATAATACCATATCCACCATCATCACGATGATAAACAACGGAGATTAATTCATCCTCTTCATCTAAATACATAAAGAAATCATGACCTAAAGCTTCCATTCTTGTAATCGCTTCATCAATGCTCATAGGCTCTAAATGATAACCTTTGGTACGAACTACTTCTTCTTTTTCTTCTTCTTCTAAATCGGCTTCAAAGTTTTCAAAAGCAATCGCTTTTCCAAGGCCATGTCCGCCATTGGTTTTTTGATCTAAACGAGTTTTTAACTTCCGCATTTGACCTTCAAGTTTATCAACCGCCAAGTCAAACGCAGCATATAAATCAGCGTCAACTACTTCTGCACGGAATGTCATCATATTAGTAAAAATAGTAATCTCAACTTTTTGGCCACCATTTTTATAAGTTCTAACAACGGCTCGACATTCAACTTCTTCATCAATTAAGAAATATTTATCCATTCTAGACATTTTCTTAATCAATGCATCACTAATTCCTTTTGTTACAGCAATATTCTTTCCGATAATTTGGTATTTCATATCTAATCTGCTCCTTTCCAAATTAATAAGACTATTGTAGTATCCCTACATCTATATTTTGCCACGGAATAAATAAAAAAAATAGTCTTATTTTGATATTAAAAATATGGTATAATACCAACGGAAAAAGAAGGTCTCATAATTTAAAATAATAATAATTACAATTTTTAATAAATACTTTTCATAAAAATAAAAAAAAATCAAAAGCATAATTTAAAAAATTATAAAAATATCGTCTTTTTTTCATTAATAATCACCATTCATAAATGAAAACTAGGCTTACTAATGAACCTAGTCAATACTAATCAACATAAAATGATAACGGATAAGTTAAATATGATATAGCGTCTAACTGATCACATGTAACATATCCTGCCTTTGCTTTAATAAGAGATGGTATTCTATTAACAGTTGTCGCACAAGTATGCTCAACAGTTGCCGGTTTCACCACATGAAATTCCATGTTCGGTTCACCTTCGATTGTCCAATCACACATATCACCATCATGTGGACCATATATCTTACCAATTGATTCTTCAATAATCGTTATTCCTTGCATCGTTTCAATCGTTACTTTTGAAGACATACCAATACATTTACCTTTTTTTATT
Source organism: uncultured Staphylococcaceae bacterium (assembly GCA_964546565.1). Lineage (GTDB taxonomy): Bacteria > Bacillota_I > Bacilli_A > RFN20 > CAG-826 > CAG-826. The sequence continues at coordinate 47,957 of CAZJKC010000003.1, forward strand.
ACTTTTTGTAAGGTCGTACTTTCAATATCTTCATCAATAATATATGGTATATTTTCTTGTGTTATGGACTTCATAACTAAACCTAGTTTATTAACAAGAGCCTCGCTAGCGTTCCAAGCATAAGAAGGAATAATGATATCTGGATGCGCTAAAGAGGTTTCAAATTCCTCTTTCGTCAAATCACAACCATGAGCTTTAGCCAAAGCTAATCCATATTCTTCGACATTATAGCTATATTGGCCATGTATTTTCTTGATGTGATGACAACTAGCGGCCATTAAAGCAACATTGTTAATCCAAAATATATCTTGCATACCCGACCCTGTTATAGTGCAATTATGTTCTTTAGCTATCGCATCAAGTTGATTGGTCAATGATGGTGAAGTATTCCATGAATATATAGCTTCTTCACATGTTGTAATGACATTGATTCCACGTTTTAAACACTTAACACATGCTTCAAAAATGTCAGGAACATAACTAAATAACGTAATAATAGCAACATCTGGACAACAAGAATCTAGAACTTTATCGGCATCACTATCGACAATAACACCCGTTTTCTGAGGCCAATCAATAATACTTGCAATATCTAATCCCACTATGCTTTTATCAATATCAATAGCCCCTACAACTTCTACGCCTTTATCATAAAGATAACGCAAAAGATATTTTGCCATTTTACCAACACCATATTGAACAACTTTAATTTTCCGCATTTTCATATTCTCCTTTTCAACTAAATATATTCATTAATATTATTGACAATGAAAAGAAAAAATATGATAAAAGAACTTAATGCGTTTTTAAATAATTTTGTATTTCATCAACTTTGTCTAACTTTTCCCATGGCAAATTCAAATCTGGTCGTCCAAAATGACCATAACTTGCTAAATCTTCATAACAAAAAGTTGGCTCAAGAAGATGGAAATTTTTAATAATTGACCCGGGACGACAATCAAAAATAGCTTTAATCATAGATAAAATATATTCATTAGAATATGATGCGCTACCAAAAGTTGATACCGCAATACTTAATGGCTCCGCCACCCCGATAGCGTAACTCAATTGAATTTCCATTCTTTTGGCTATACCGGCAGCGACAAGATTTTTCGCAATATAACGGGCTGCATAAGCGGCGGAACGATCAACTTTAGAAGGATCTTTTCCTGAAAAACATCCGCCCCCATGACATGCAACGCCACCATAAGTATCGACAATTATCTTTCTTCCCGTTAATCCTGTATCACCCATTGGACCACCTACTACAAAGCGTCCAGTAGGATTAATCAATACGTGAAAATCATCATTTAAGCCAAATGATTTAACAACCGGAATCATAATCTCCTTTTTGATAAATTGTTGGAATTCATCCATATCAACATCCGGATCATGTTGAACCGACATTAATACCGTCTCAATTCGTAAATTATCAGGATCTGTATAATCAATAGTCACTTGCGATTTCATATCAGGACGAGCATATTTAAACTTTCCTTCTTTTCGTAATAAAGTCGCTACCCGCACTAATTTATGGGCTACCACTAACGCTAAAGGCATATAACCTTCACTTTCAGAACATGCATATCCAAACATAATGCCTTGGTCCCCTGCTCCTTGTTGCTCAATACTTCCTCTATTAACTCCTTGAGCTATATCCGGAGATTGCGTTTTAATTAAGACATCAATGCGACATGTGTCAGCACCGATACCTAATTCTGGGCTTGTATATCCTATTTTGCGTAAAACATTACGCGCAATCGATTCATAATCAACAGGTTTAGCGACCGTTATTTCCCCACCAATTAGTAAATGTTCCGTGGTAATAAAACACTCACACGCTACATGAGCATAGGGATCCACTTTTAAACATGCATCTAATATCGCATCGCTTATTTGGTCACATACTTTATCAGGATGACCTTCTGATACCGATTCACTGGTAAATAACAACTTTTCCATTTTATTCCTCCATACAACAAAAAAAGACTTCCCACCATTAGGAAAGTCTTAATACTTTACCTTGCTCTCATCGTTCGGAGTGGGCTCCGCTAAGGAAAAGCACCGTCTGTGTCTCATTCCACAGGGTTGCTATCGCGCTTGTTCGTTCCTTTTTGACACGATTCTTGATAAGAGTCGTCTTCATTATCGTTAATATCCTCTTCAAAGTCAAGAATATTTATTTTATTTAGCAAAAGTTCTTGCGGAGTAATACCCGCTATATCATGGATAACATCAAAATCCATTCCTAGTTCAAATAAAACATCCGCCATTTCAAATTGCTCTTTTTTCTTTTTTGTTTTCATAATATCAGCTCACCTTATTTAAAAGTATGAGCCTTATTCTTTTATTTATACTATTTTAATTCATTTTCCTTAATTTCATGGATGGCTTTGGCAATTTGATCAGGACATGAGGTGGGTTTCATCCCACATTTAATGCCTGATAATCGCTTTTCAATTTCATCAAATTCCATACCAATCAATAATGATTTAATTCCTTGAAGATTACCCGAACAACCGCCAACGACTTCTAAATCGACGATACGATTGTTATCATATGTTATTTTCATAACACGTGAACATGTTCCGGTCGGATGATAAACATATGTTTTCATACAAATACCTCTAGCGCACAATAGTGCCATAGACCGTACCCGATAATCCTCCTGCATTACATTCATCAGTATCAATATGCATCGCTAAGGCATATGTCGAACTAACACGAACAACAACATCTTGGAAAATAAGTGATCTATCTAATGATTTAACCGCCACAGAAACTATTTCTTTATCACTGACACCAAATTCTTGAGCATCTTCAGGAGTCATGTGAATGTGTCTTTTAGCGGCAATAACACCTTCTTGAAGTTCAACTTCTCCACAAGGACCTACTAAACGACAAGCTCCACTTAAAGCGATATCTCCCGATTCCCGAACCGGAGCTTTAACGCCGATAGAGCGCGCATCGGTTAATGATAATTCCACTTGATCTTTAGAACGTACTGGTCCTAATATTGAGGCTATTAATTCTCCTTTGGGCCCAATAACTTTAACCTTCTCATTACATGCATATTGGCCCGGTTGTGATAACATTTTCTTAATGGTTAATTCATAACCCTTACCAAATAAAATTTCCAATGTCTCTTGGCAAACATGGACATGGCGTGCTGATGTTTCAACGATAATATCTTTCATGTTAAATCCTCCTTATAAGATATAAATCTATATTTTTTTAGAACATTCGTTCAAGTATTTAATCGCTTTATAATATAAATAAGCCGACCATTTCTTTTGCTTTGTTCTAAAACGAATACGAACTTCTCCATAATGTAATTCTAATACATCTTTGTATTGCAAACAAATTCTTTTCAATTCCGTTATCGGAATATCTACTCTTTTTCCATCTTCCAAATAGTATCTTATATATTTTTTATAAACTTCGATAACCGCTTTATCTATCGGTTTATGAAAATACTCTTTTTGATTTACCATATAAAAATCAAGATTCTCTTCTTTTAAAATAACTTCCTCATCAGAACAACGATCAATCATTTTGCAAAGTTCTAAATATTGCGCATCATCATAAGCTGTTAAAGTTCTATAAGGAACATCTTTACTTTCTAAAAAACAATAACGATTATATTTAGCTTCGAAGCCACATTTCGTACAATATACTTTATCACCTTTAGATTTTAATACCTCAAGTTGATGACAATGAGGACACATATATAAACCTAATTCAAGCCATTCAGCTCTTTTAAATCCTGGCCATTGTTTATAAGGATGATCAACCTGATATTGCACATCATCACCTGCAATATTATCAATAATAACCTTATGTAAGGAAGGAACATCCATTTCTTTTATTTCATCGACACTTAAAATGCGTTGCACGCTATAAGTGATATGACCATGATGAGCATATTTTCCCCATCGTGGCGCGCGGATATAGGCTCCTTCAATACGTAATAAAATAACGGGAATATTCATCATTTTAGCAAATTTAGCTACAGTATCGGGAATCGGTAAAGTGCGCCCAAACATATCAATATCGCCTTCTGGAAAGACCCCGATAGTTTTTCCTTCTTTAGCGAGTTTTTTCATTTCCAAGATATCGGAAATATCATTATCGGTCATCCCACGTTTTATTTCACCAAAAATAGTGCCGCATACAAAACTAAAAAACTTATTTTTAAATAATTCATCATGAACTAAGAAATGAATATTACGAAGATAAAACATGCATAATAAGTAAATACCATCCCAATCTGTCAAATGATTAGATAACAATAAAATTGGTCCTTTGGGAATTTTAAAGTGATTCTTTTTAAAGCGAACATGCTGAAAAATAACCACATATATCCATATAAATGGTCTTAAAATAATGTATATCGGATAATGTAATATTGCTTTTAATACTTTCTTCATTTCTTACTACCCTCATAATAATTCCACAATACAGTACGATATGCTTTTTCAATTTCTTGACCCGCAATTTCATTTGATATTGTCAATGTTTCCCAAGCTTTATCGCCCACTTCTTTAAGTAATTGTCGATTATTGGCTAACGCCCGCAAATGCTCTGTTAAAGATGAATAATCTTTATCGAGCAAGAAACAGTTTTCATCAATATGATACTGATTAATATCGACAAATCCTTGTAAAATAGATGGTATACGATAACCGGCAGCAATACGTTCATAAGGTGTCGATTCAAAACGATTACGAAGTAATAATAACAAATCAGATCCTTGAATCATTTGCATATAATTACCGCTATGGGGGAGCATAATTAATTGAACATTCTTTAATTGATATGATCTTTTAATGCGATTACGCTCGATATTGCTAAATCCATAAACGACAAGTGTAATAGGATTTTTCACTTTTTTACTTTCTAATGTCAATAAAATATTAATAAACTTATCTTTTTCTTTTTTACCACGAACAATTGTAGAAATCACAAAGTCATCATCATGAACTTGTAGACTTTCGCGAGCCCTTTTTCGAGATAACGCAATAGTGTCATCATCAAAAGCTTCATAAGCATCATTCACCACATAATATTGCCCTTTATAACCATGTCTTTTTAACACTTCACCAAGTTCAACACTCGGTACAAAGACAGCATCACAACGTTTATAAAGACTCAAACCATATTGTTCAAGAATACGGGCCATTAAACGACTCTTTAAAGGTTTCTTCAAACTATGATAATACATATGACGGAATGAAGCGATTACAGGTACATCATAACGCCGCGCCATTTTCAAAGCATAACGCCCCATAAAGAAAGGAGTTTGAGCATGAAATACACTGATGGTATCCGGTTCTAATGACATTTTTAATTTAATACTATATTTCGGTTTACCCCAAGCATAATCTGTAAAGAAAAAGCGCCATGAGGGAGTATGAATAATTTGATGATTATCAGCATTTTCATAATTTTCATTTTTTAAACGTGGTTTTAAAACCTTCGTTTTAATGCCAATCTTAGATAGCGAATCTACATAATTATAAGTACAACGTGCTGTATATCCTTGTAAAGGATAGTAATAATCAACAAATTGCACTGAAGAAATGACAACATCCTTTTCTTCTAAAGGTGATTTTTCTTGACCTGTATCAATAATAATGGTGGAATCTAATACTTTTTTACGATTAATCACAAATGACAATCCATAAAGTTTTGTTGCATCAAGTTTTGCTATTAATCTTTGAATACATTCTTTGGTGATAAAGATATATGATGTATCCGTCAAACAAGAGAAATCTTGATGACTTTTTAAAACCATTGGTTTTCGTGGATATATTTCTTGATTGGCCATTAAATCAGAAACATATATTTTTGCATCATTTTCTTGAAGGGGAATCAATGTTGAGCGTTGATCACGATGAATAACACGAATACCAACTATTTCAACTTGATGAAGTGTCTCCATAATAGGAATAGGCACATAAGATTTCTTCTTTTTATGCTTAAAAGATAATATAAGCATTTCTATCATCCCTAAAAGAATGAAGAAAAAATAAATTAAAAAACGCCAATAAAGCATATTCCAAAAGGTAAAGGCCGCTCCTAAACTTGCGCTTGCTAAGGCCGAAGTAAAGACAGCTTGGAAAGATAATTCCGCCGCTCCTGAACCTCCCGGAGTAGGAATAAATGATACGGAAACTACAATAATTACTGATAAAGAGAATATTTCAAAGAAATTAGGATTTAAGCCGCATGCTTTTAAAATAAAGAATGGGGTTGATAATAATGTTACTTTAAAGACAAACGATAGCAATAAGCATAATAATAATATCGCTACCGATTTCCGACTTTTATATTGTGACATTCCTTCTTGATAATCTTCTAAAGTTCGATATATCGTATTCGCATGCTTTTCTTTATGACGAATAAATTTAATCTTATCCATTAATTTCACAATCACATTTGCTATTTTTTTGGTTAATTTAGGCCAAATCGAGATACCGATAATCGCAGCCGGCACTAAAATAGAAGTTAATGTGCCAATATATGTAACAAAACGGAAAGTTTTAATCGTTGTACTTGCTGATCCTAAATCATTGGATGATAAGAAAATAATAATTGTCACCGAAATGATAACTAACGCTAATTGATTAAGAAAAAAGGAAATAAAGGGAAATGAAGTAGCTGTCCCTAAAGAAATACCACCTTTATTCAAATAATAAACTTCAAATGCCTGTCCTCCACTACTAAAAGGAGTCACATTATCATAATATTTTCCCATAATGACGGAACGTAATGATATCCTAAAATTCCATAAGCCCGTTTTATGACGACTTAAAATCGATATTTTCGTTGTTTCTGCCAAAATGGCGATAAAAGGCATGGCTAACGCTATTAAAAGATATTTGATATTCTTTTTCCATACTGCAAAAACTTCTGCACTTTGTTTAATAACACTGCCTTGACCCGCAAATGAAGTATATCCAATATAGACGATAATGCCGATATTGATAACTAAAAAAAGAAGAGTTACAAGTAAACTTTTCTTACTCTTTTTTTCTTTCTTATTTGGGTCAATAATTCGCGAATTGAAGTTATACTGCGAGTTGTTAAAATCCATAACGTTTTTCCTTTCCAAAAAATGCATGTATATTATAAAATAATATAAGACAAAAAGCAACGCAAAGAAAAAGTGCATTTGTTCAACGCAAATACACTATTTTTTATTATGCTTTTTTTGATAGTTTTCAATAACAATTTTATATCTTTCAATCGTCCTTCTAGACATCTCTTCAAATGAAATTGGAATGGTTTCTGATGCCATTTTGCCAACTGATTTCATGTTTTCCTTATCTTTAAAAATTAACTCAATCTTGGTTTTCATAGCCATAAGGTTGTTTTCAGCTAGAAAGCCATTATATCCATCAGAAAATGGTTCGGCAACATTCGACCCTATAGTTAACAAACTTGGTAATTGCATAACACTTGCTTCTCGCACAACAATTGAAGAATTATCATATGTAGAAGGGAAGAAAAACAAATCACATACGCTATATAACCCCTGCAGTAGTGCCTTATTTGTTATTTTACCTACAAAATGTATATTTTCTTCTAAATGATTTTCCTTAACAAATCTACGCATTGATTTTTCATCACTGCCTTCACCAACAATATAAAGGTGATAGGATTTATTTTCATTAATTAATTCTCTCATTGTTGTTAGAATTAATTTTAAATTTTTCAAATAACGTAATTGTCCAACATAAAGGATATTGTTGTTATTTAAATCTATTTTATATTCTTCACACGCTAAATGACGAACACTTTCTAAATTACTAGGAAAATCAAAATCAGTACCATTTTCCATCACAATCACATCTTTTTTGAATCCATATGATTTTAATGTTTCAGCCGATTTCTGCGATGGTGCCCATACTTCATCACATTGATTAAAGAAACGAATTATATAACGAAGAATTAACTTTGTTAATAATTTACTATGAGTGGTAGTCATGATATCTTCTTTAAATTGACTATGAAAGGTCGCTACTAAAGGTTTGTGATAACGTTTTTTTAATTTCAATGCATAATGCCCAATAAAAAACGGTGAATGCACATGATAAATATCGGCATCAAAATCTTTTATTTGCTTAGTTATTGATCTTTTATTTAAAGGTAATGGAATTTCAAATTTATTAAAGGAAATGGTAAATGTTGGTCGACGGATTACTTCATAATGAAATTGACTATCATCAAACGGATGGTGTTTATATTGGGGAACAACTACTTTACACTCCCCTTCTATGTTTAAATGATGTGCGCAATTATTCACTACTTTGACAACACCATCTATCTGTGGATAAAAATTATCGCAATATTGAATTATATTAAAACCGGATTTACCATTCGGCATAATCAATCAACTCCTATTTGTGAAAGTATTGTCATTATAAAAGAAAAGACAATCAATGTCAATCTAACCACAATTATCCATCTCGACAATTTTAACCATTTGTCAAAAGTATTTTCTTAACATTAATAAAACTTATAAGTAGTATTTTAATAGAAGATTATAAGTAGTTTTATGTAATTTGATATTTTTTTCATATAATTACTATTATTAATAAAAATATGTTACAATAATTTTGTGAACAAAAAACTAGAGTAACTCAGTTCACATGATTATTAACCCTCTTTTTTTAATAAAGAGGGCTTTAAAATAACCTTATCAAGGTCGAGTTGATATAGGTTATTAATTGTCATCACCTTTTTATTAAGCATCAATGATGCAATCATAAAAGGTGAAGCGAATTCAAGAGATTGACGTAAATAATTATTAATGTGTAATGATATTAAATTAACTTCATTTATCCATCTCTTTTTTTTATTATTGTTTATCTATTTATAGATTAACTATAGCATATAAATGATTTAACAGAAGTAAAACGTTAATTTCTACTTAAAAACCTTACGTTTAAATTTCGGCTTTAGTTTGAGACATTAGTTTCGAGGGGCTCAATTAAATAATTAAATTCCGTATTAAAGGTTTTTTAAAAAAACTGAAAT
>CAZJKC010000004.1:0-47988 GCA_964546565.1 uncultured Staphylococcaceae bacterium
AATCGAGTATTAACTATTACATTTCCGTTTTTTTCATTTCATGCGTTTATCCTATTTTAGTCATAAATTTAATATAGCTATATATCGCCTTTTATTTATTAAATTCTGTTAATTCTAAAAAGTGTGGTAAAGATTCACACCATGCACAAAAAATAGCCCATTCTTTTAATTTATGATGTTTTCTTTGATGATACATCGTTTTTAATTGTTGATAATTAGTAGTCATTGTCGCACCTAAGCAAAAGCCACATGGTAAGGAGGCGACAATTGTTCGCCATAAAGAAGTTTTTTCTTCTCCATCTTCCATTGCTTTATACTTCTCTACTAATTCCCGAATCACGTCTAATACCGCACTTGATGTTTCATCAACACATTGTGATGAAATATCAAATTTCATTAAGCAATGCATTGTTGATTGTGAAGAAACAAAATCAAACCAATGATAACGTTGGGCTTGTTTCCACCAAAATAAAGGGGCGACAACATCCATTTGCACTAAAATCCCTTTTAAAAAATTATCATGCCCTTCTCCGCTACGAGTAGTGCCTAACTTTGTTGCCCTTAAAAAATCTTTATCAGTCACATCACCATCATCAATAACAGTCCGCATAGGATTACCTGATGCTTTGATTGCTCGTTCTAATCCATATACAACAGTGTTTGTAATACTATAATTCATTTCTATATGCCTCCCAAACATTCTTTAATAATGTTAATCTCGTCAATAATCCTACTCCTCCTGGAACAGGCGTTTTCATATAAACAGGTAAGTCATTCTCCGCATCACCATATAAATGACCATCAACACGAGATATGCCAATATCCACTATGACTGCCGTTTCACGATAAGTAAAACTATTATCTAAAAAACCTTTTTTACCAATAGCGATAAATATTAAATCAGCATGTTTAATATAAAATTCCATATCAGCACGAGTGGTCTTAGAATGAAGAACAACACAATTGGTATTTAAATCTAATAACATTTTTGAAAGAGGCCGCCCTACAATATTGCTACGACCAATAACAACAGCGTTTTGCCCATCAAAAGAGATGTTTTCAGATTTTAAATAATCAATAACTCCTTTCGGAGTACATGGTTTAAAAGAAGACAATGGATGAAAGCCGTCAACATCTTTTTTAGGCGCGATAGCGTGTTGTATCTTCGTTTCGCTGATATGTTTAGGAAGAGGCATTTGGACAATATAGCCATCAACATTGCAATCATTATTTAAACGTTCAAGAAGCGCTAATAAATTCTCTTCACTTTCATCAAGAGGAACATCAATAACCTCAACTTTAATGCCAACTTCGTGACAATCTTTTACTTTTCCTTTAACATACGCCGCACTTGCGGGATCATCGTTCATTTTGACAATCACTAAAAATGGAGGGCGCTTCGCCTTATTAATTTCCATTTTTAATATTTCTTTTTCTTTTAAAACATAGTCTCTTATTTCCATATTGATTTTTCCTTCAAACGTTTTATTAACATATCAAAGTATACCATGATAAAAATGAAAAAGTGAATATTCCTAACAATAATTTTGAAGAAAAAATATAATCATTTATATCGATACACAAATAATAATAATTTCCTCCGTCCTACCCTTTTTATCATGTGATATAATGACAAAAAGGAGGTCAACAATATGCGCAATAAAAACTTAAAAGAAAATCGCTTTCTTCGCATTTTAGCCCTTCCAATACGAAATATTATTAAATGTTTAATGCCTATAACATATGTGAAATGTCAATATCGTTATATTACTCATCATAAATTAAATTTAAAAAATCCTCTTCGTTATACGGAAAAACTACAATATCTACGTATTTATGTCTATCCCTTTAATCCTTTAGTGGCTAAAGCCGCATCGCGAGATGGATTACGTACGTATGCTCACTCTTTAAATTTCGATGAATACTTAGTTCCTTCTTATGGCCTTTATCAAACATTTGATGAAATTCCTTTTAATAAATTACCGAATAGTTTCGTTATCAAATGTACTCACGCTAGCGGATTTAATCAAATTGTCTTTGCAAAAGACCAAATAGAAATAAAGAAAATACGGAAAAAATTTATAAAGTGGTTGAAAACAGATTACGGAAAAAAGACTATTGAGCCTCATTATTCAAATATCCATCCCCAACTTATTATTGAAGAATTACTTATGGAAAATTCGCATTTGCCCATTGAATATAAAATTCATGTTTTTAATGGTAAGGCCAAATATCTTTATATTGTAACAAATCGTGGAAAAGATATTCGTTACACTAACTTCTATATTGATGGAAGGCGTTTCGATGGCGCACAATTTAATGGATGGAAAAGTAGTGACGAACCTATTATTTTCCCTGACAATTTTCATAAAATGATTGAAATAGCCGAAATATTAGCCGAACCCTTTCCTTTTGTTCGCGTTGATTTATATAACATAAATGGTAAAATATATATAAGTGAAATGACGTTTACACCTGCAAAAGGAACATTAATCCTCGATGATGATCAAGTTGATTATGAAATAGGTGCATGGTTAAAAATATAAGAAAGGATAAAAATTATGCAAAAGAAAAATATATTATTAGGTGGAGGTTGCATACTCATTGCCATCGCTATAACTATTATTTGTTGTTTCGGTGGTGAAGAAGCTAATGAACAATGTGGAGACTCTTCCCCCATTGGCTTCTTTACCGAAGATAACATGCCTTCAAAAAAAGTTTCTAATGAATTTTATTATCAAATAATTGATGAAACAAAAATCGTTAAAAATCCTAAAGATATCAATGGTATTAGCGATATGGAATTAGAATTTTGTACCTATTATTTAAATTCTCATCAAGGCTTATTATCATACGGATATACTGTTGAGACAATACGTAATGAAACATTTCAATATCAAAGTGCATATACATATTATTACGGATTAAAAAAATACGCGAATTTGAAAAATCTTGAAATACCTTATATTTTTGATGGAAGCATGAATTGTTTAGAACAGAAAGCTACCCAAATATATGTTAACCAATATGATGAAGAAAATAATTTCCGTCCCATTTTTGATTTAAAACGCCAAGTGAAGAGTTTAGATTATTTCGGTGTATATGCCGCATGTTCTTTTGGAAACATGGACATCGATTTAACTTTTTCACTATATAAAAAACTACCTGATAAAACTTATCAAGCTTATCACTTAACATTACCTGTTACTATCAATAAAGGAAATGGCATATATCCTACCTTTATTGCAGCATATTTTAATGATTTTGGTATCAATGAAAATGAATTAATTGATTGTAGTATGCTTGGCATATCATACACTATTAAATCATGGGATTATACACCTCAACCAGGCGATCCAGATGACGCGAGACCATTCATGAAGCTATACGAGGTATTATTACCTAATTCAACTTGGGAAAAACAATCTAACGTCTTAGCTATTGTTCTTATTATTTCCGCTATTCTAGTAGCGGGGGGCACAATTTTCTTATATGTTAAGAAAAGAAAGCAAGAAATAAAAGAATAACGTTAATTATTATTAAATATCTATTGCGAAATATTATCTTATCCAAAAAGTACCTAATATAATTAGATAGTAAATGAAAACTATTCTACTCAATAGGTACTTTTTTACATTTGTATTTCGTTTTTTTATTTAGAAAAGTCGGATAAATCCGGTATATCAAATATAATATATCTCTGTAAATTACACATAGCATTCCATAGTTTTTACATTTATGTAACCAATAAAATGTTAAAAAAATGACATTAACGCGACTTATTTAAAGTATTATTTGTCACTTTTACAACTTTTTTATGGTGCTATTTGACATTTTTACAACTTTTTAATGTAAATCTCCCATCACATATATTCACCTTTAAACACAAGATTTTATGCATATTTAAAATTAAAGTTTATTCTACTATATTCAATACTAAAAAGGGCATAACCGTAATAGTTACACCCTTCATTTAATCATTATCTTTTTTTCAATTCTTCGACAATTAAACGACTTGTTAAAGCTGGATTAGCTTTGCCTTGCGACTTTTTCATGACCATACCAACCAAAAATCCTACAGCTCGATCTTTGCCATTTTTATAATCAATTATCGATTGCGGATTATCATTTAATACTTGCATCACTAAATCTCGAATAGCGGATTCATCATTTAATTGCGTCATATTCATATCTTTGATTATCTTATGAGGATCATCATTAGTTTTCAACATTACTTCAAATACTTGACGACTTTGTTTTGAAGAAATATCGCCTTTGTTAATTAATTCAATCAATGATGCTAAATAATTAGGACTGACTGGAAAATCTTTGATTTCTATTAAGTTCTTATTAAGATAAGCCATCACATCAACCATTACCCAGTTACACGCTAATTTATATTGAGAAGTATATTTACATACTTCATCAAAATAATCGGACATTTCTTTAGAAGATAACAATTGTTCAATATCATAAGCACCTAATTCATACTCAGTAGAGTATATACGTTTCTTTTCTTCCGCTAAGACTGGGCATGTCGCAATTGCTGAATCAATAAACTCTTGTGAAAGTCTAATAGGTACAATATTCGGTTCAGTGAAATACTTATAATCAACAGCGTCTGTTTTCTTACGCATCAAGACTGTTTTTTGAGTTGCTTCATCAAAACGTCGTGTCTCTTGTTCGATAGGTGTTCCCGCTAACAAAAGCTGGGTTTGTCTAATAATTTCTGTTTCAATAGCCTTTTCAATATTGGCTGTTGAATTCAAATTTTTAATTTCAACTTTTGTTCCAAATTTCGTTTCACCAATTGGTCGCAATGAAATGTTGACATCACAACGCAATGATCCTTCTTCCATTTTGCCATCACTGACTCCGGCAAAAACCACAATAGACCGAATCATTTCCACATATTTACGAGCTTCTTCACCATTACGAATATCCGGTCGTGAAACAATTTCAATTAAAGGTGTCCCTGCCCGATTGTAATCTAACAATGAGCAATCTGTTAAATGCAATTGCTTACACGTATCTTCTTCTAAATGAATTCTTTCGATTTCAATATGTTTAAGACCTGTACTAGTTTCAATATCTAAATAACCATCACGGCCAATCGGTCGCTTATCTTGCGTTATTTGATATCCCTTTGGTAAATCAGCATAGAAATAGTTTTTACGATCAAACCATAATTCATTATCAATAGTCATATGTAAAGCATGGGCGACACGAATACCATTAATAACAGCTTGTTTATTAACAACAGGCATTGTACCAGGAAAAGCAAAATCTAATGGCATAACTTGGGTATTTGGTAAAGCTCCAAAACGAACAGGAGCGGAAGAAAACATTTTCGTATTTGTTTTCATTTCAACATGGATTTCTAATCCAATAATGGCTTCAAAATTCATTATTTTACCCTCCTTGCTGATAAATTGTATAATCCCGTTTCATCTTCAATACTCTTAGCAATTTGTAATACTTCTACTTCTTTAAAAGCTTTGCCCATTACATTAATTCCATAAGGCATTTTATCAATTAAACCAAGCGGCAAAGTTATAGAAGGAAGACCCGCAAAATTACCTAATACTAAATGATTATCGGCAATTAAGTATTCTTCTGATAAACGATCAGAACTATCACTTAATTTTGGAGCAATAGATGGAGTCGAAGGTAAGCATATAGCGTCATTATTACTTAAAATGTTATTTATAGTTTCGACTATTTTTCTTCGATTCTTCTGTGCTCGAAGGAAAAGTAATTCTTGATTCTCTTTCATTAATGAAAAACTACCAATGACAAATCTTCTTTTTATTAATTCACTAAAACCTTTGCTTCGGGCATTCATCATTACTTCTTCATAAGTCTTTCCTTCATAACGTGGACCAAATTTAATTCCGTCCAAATTAGCGTTATTTGATGTAGCTTCTGCACATGAAATCACTAAATATGTTGGAAATAACGATTGTAATAAACTATTATCCAAAGCAACATGATTAATAATAGCCCCATTTTTTTCTAATTCTTCTAAACATTTGTTGAATTCTAAAACGATATCTTTATTTTGAATAGAATCAACTATTTCATCAATAACGGCAATTTTTTTACCGGCAATACTTTCGTTTAATAATGAAGTATAATCATCAACTGGCATCGTTGATGACGTAGCGTCTTTATCATCGTAACCCGCTAATAAATTAAGGCTATAAGCTGCATCTTCCACACTTCTCGTAAAGAATCCAACATGGTCTAAAGATGGGGCAAAAGGGAAAAGACCAAAACGTGATATTCTTCCCCAAGTCGGCTTAAACCCGACTAAACCCGCATAAGAAGCTGGCTTCCGAACAGAATCACCAGTATCAGAGCCAAGAGCAAAAGGAACAATAGAAGCCGCTACTGCAGCCGCAGAACCACAACTTGAACCGCCAATAATCCGTTCATGTTTTTCGTCATATGGATTGTATGTTACCCCTAAGTGTCCAGTCGTACCCGTTCCACCCATTGCTAATTCATCAAGTGTGGCTTTACCAATAATAATCGCATGCTTATCTTTTAGTTTTTGCACCACTGTAGCGTCAAAAACAGGAATATAATCACGCAAAATTTCACTTGAAGCAGTAGTCTTAATACCTTTTGTAGAAAAGTTATCTTTAACCACTACTGGTATTCCCCAAAAAATATTATCTTCTTCCACATCAACTAATTTTGAAGCTTCTTCAATGGCCTTTTCTTCAATTATCGTTTCAAAGGCATTGTCATTATTTTCTTTAGCTCTTTTTAAAGCCTCTTTTGTTAACTCTAATGGTGTTGTTTCATGTTTCACTAGAGCTTCATGTATTTCTTTCATTGTTAAATCTAAATAATGCATTATAACACCACCTTTGGTAAACGAATTTGATCTTCAATAATGTCTTTTGCATTCTTTAACGCTTCTTCTTTAGAAATTGTTTCTGCTACTGCATCATCACGAAGATATGTTGTATAAACATCAAATGGAAAAGTCATCGGAGCGTAGTCATCAACATCTTTTGAAGCTCCTATTAATTCCATTTGTTTCATAATAACGGCAAATTCCTTTTTTAATACTTCATATTGTTCATCGGTCATATCAAACATAATCCGATGGGCACAATCTTTTAACAATTCAATAGTTATTTCTTTCATCGTTTATTCTTCCTCCTCAATATGAGATAAAAATTCATCTTCATCCATGGTTTGTACATTTAAAGAACGTGCTTTATCTAATTTAGAACCCGCTTCTGTTCCATAAATAACAATATCTGTTAAACGTGATACCGAGCCGGAAACCTTAGCTCCTAAATCTTCTAAAATCGTTGTCGCTTCTTTTCTTCCCATTTTCGAAAGAGTGCCAGTTAAAACTACCGTTTTGCCATGGAAATAAGATTCTTTAGCGACCGCTTTCCCTAAATATGTAAAATTAACACCTAACTCTTTTAATTGATCAAGCATCAATCTGTTCTTTTCGTTATGGAAATATTGATAAATCGAATTAGCTGATACTGGCCCTATATCAGGAATAGCTAATAAATCATCGATTGATAAATCATAAAAAGCTTCTAAAGAGCCAAATCGACGTGATAGTATCTTTGCTGTCTTAACGCCAACTTCTTCAATGCCTAATCCAAATAGTAGTCGTTCTAACGATTGATTTTTGGATATTTCAATGGCTTCAAACAACTTATCAACGCTTTTATCCGAAAAACCATCAATGATTAATAAATCTTGGCGATATTGATAAAGTTGATAAATATCAGGAATATGACGAATGAATTTTTGATTAAAAAATTGTTCAACAACTTTTTCACCTAATCCTTCAATGTCCATAGCGTCTTTTGAGGCAAAGTGAATAAGTCCTTCAATATGACGGGCTTCACAATTCTCATTTGGGCAATAGTGCATAGCGTCAATCTTTATTAAAGATGCTCCGCAAACGGGGCAAGAAGTAATCATCTTGAATTCTTTTTCAAGTCCGGTACGTCTTTCTTTAAGAGGTCGCACTACTTCCGGAATAACATCCCCAGCTTTACGAATCGTCACGATGTCTCCTATTTTTAAATCTTTTTCTTTAACAAAATCTTCATTATGAAGCGTTGCCCGTTGCACTAACGAACCGGCGACACGAACAGGAGATAAAACAGCATTAGGGGTAATTTTCCCCGTTCTTCCTACCGTAAAAATAATATCCTCTAACTGTGTTGATACTTCTTCTGGAGGAAATTTATAAGCAATAGCCCATTTCGGTGTTTTTGCGGTATAACCCAAAACATCGTAAGCCGTTAAATCATCCACCTTAATGACAATACCATCGATATCATAGGGTAATGTAGGCCTTTTTAGTGTGTATTCTTCAATATACTTTAAGACTTCATCGATACCATGACATAATCTTCTTTCCGGATTCGTTTTAAATCCCATTTTTTCAATTCGATTTAAAGCTTCGCTATGACGTGTAATCCCAAATTCATTAGCGTTAACAAAATAATACCAGAAAGCCTCTAATTTCCGTGAAGCAGCAACCTTTGAATCTAATTGACGAATAGATCCGGCCGCGGCATTACGGGCATTAGCCAAAAGAGGTTCATCATTTCTTTGCCGTTCTTCATTGAGCTTTTGCAACGTAGCTTTCGGCATATATACTTCGCCCCGTACTTCGAAAGGTGCCGATATATTAATATGAGTAGGAATAGACTTAATAGTGATAACATTACTGGTAACATCTTCACCAACATTGCCATCCCCTCTAGTAGCGGCATAGTTTAATTGTCCATCACTATAATCAAGACTCATAGCTAAGCCATCGATTTTCATTTCACACATATAAACAATTTGATCTAAGTTTAGTTTTTCTTTTATTTTCCGATCAAAATCGCGTAAATCAGCTTCATTAAAAGCATTTGCCAAGGAAAGCATTAAACGCTTATGAGTCACTTTCGCAAAATTACTAACAACTTGCCCGCCAACTCTTTTTGAAGGTGATAATGGAGAATCGTATTCTGGATTTTTTTCTTCTAAAAGCATTAATTCTTGCATTAGGCGATCATATTCAGCATCGCTCACCGAGGGTAAATCTAAAACATAGTATTCATAATTATATTTATTAAGAATTTCTCGCAATTCATCAATGCGTTTTTTGGAATCTATCATGCATCAAATCCTCCTCTATCAATTCTTTTTATCGCGGGATGATTAGACATTAAAGTTTTCGACCCACAATCTTTAAAATTAATCACAATAATAGTGCTATTGATAATACTTGTCACAACACCTAGACCAAATTTTTCGTGCTCTACTATATCGCCAACAGCCCAACCTTTCACTCCGTTAGTCAAGGTACTAGAGGCTTTCTGCACCATATCTTTTGATGACGCATATCCGCTATGATTATTGGAAGTACTCGCATAATTATTAGAAGGAGCATCACTATGGAACTTTAACCCTGCTTCTTTAAAGAAGCGTGATGGTGGTTTATTTCCTCCTAAAACATATGAATATTCACGATTACATGAAATAAATAATTTAGTCATCGCCCGTGTAAAAGCAACATAACATAAACGTCTTTCTTCTTCTAAACCGAGAATCGGGTTTTCTTCTAAAGTCCGCATACTAGGGAAAACACCTTCTGATAAACCGATCACAAATACATAAGGGAACTCTAGTCCTTTAGCGGTATGAATGGTCATCATTGATATATAATCTCCATCCGTAATATCATCTTGTGCACTTTGTAAAGAAACATTTTCCATATATTCATTAAAGCCGGATTCCGGATTATTTTGTATATAATTACTAATGTCATCGAAAAGCGATTTAACATTTTCCCATCGTTCATCACCATCATCTTCATTTAGTAACAAATAATCTTGATAACCGAGACTAATAATTAATTCTTGTAAAATAGCCGAGTAAACTTCGACTTTACTTTCTAATCTTTCCTTCGCTTCTTCCAATTTATGAACCATAGCCTTCAATGATCGAAGAACGGTTGAACGAATATTAACTTCATATTCATTAACGGTATTGATAAACTCATATAACGATTGTTTCCTATCAGCAGCTTCATTTCGTATAATTTGTAATGCTTTATCGCCCACCGCACGACGAGGAACATTAATAATTCTTAAAAAGGCCACATCATTGTTCTTATTAATTAAAAGTTGAAAATACGCTAAAACATCTTTAATTTCTTTTCTTTGATAAAAGCGTAAGCCACCAAAAATATGATAAGGCATTTGTACACGATTAAAAGCTTTTTCAAAAGGTAATGTTAAATAACTTGAACGGTACAGCAAAACAACTTGCCGATAAGAAAAAGGTATATTATCTTGACGACATTTCCGTTTTATTTCTTCAATTTTATCGACCACCCAATTAGCTTCTTCATCACTACGATAAAAACTAGCAATAGCAATATCTTCGCCATTAGTATTTTGCGTAAATAAATCTTTTTTAACGCGCATTTTGTTATG
Source organism: uncultured Staphylococcaceae bacterium (assembly GCA_964546565.1). Classification (GTDB taxonomy): domain Bacteria; phylum Bacillota_I; class Bacilli_A; order RFN20; family CAG-826; genus CAG-826. Next base: position 10,485 of record CAZJKC010000004.1, read on the forward strand.
ACTAATCAATTTATTAGCGGTATTTAAAATAGTTTGTGTCGAACGATAATTCTCATTTAATATGATTGTTTCAATCGGATAATCCTGATTTAAATTTAAAATAATGTTTTGATTAGCACCCCGCCAAGTATAAATTGTTTGATCAGGGTCACCGACAACATACAAAGTGGTGGTATCTTTTTTAAATAATTTCACTAATTGATATTGCACATCATTAGTATCCTGAAATTCATCGATTAAAATATGGTCGATTTTATCTTGCCACTTCCGTTTAATGCTCGGAAAGGCTTTCAATATCCGAATAGTTTTCAACAACAAATCATCAAAATCAAGATTTGATGTCTTTTCTAAATACTTTTCATACTCAGTATAAATGGTTAAACACTTTGGTTCATCAGGAAAACGCGGTTTTTTAGGATCTAAATCCATCGGTAAAATACCCCGCGATTTATTGCTTTGAATATACTTAAGAGAGGCTTTAATAATGTCATCTTTTTTTGAGCAATCAAAAGCCGCAACAGCCAAGTCTTTAACAATTTTCTCTTGATCATCATCGTCAATAATTGTGAAGTTTGATGAATAACCAATATTATGAATTTCATGCCTTAAAAAACGGGCACAAAAACTATGGAACGTCATGATTGATAATCCGCGATATAATTCAGGATTATCAAGTAACTTTTCCACTCTTTCCCGCATTTCTTTAGCAACTTTATTAGTAAAAGTAATCGCTACAATATGATAAGGATTAGCCCTCATTTCATTAATTAAAAAGGCAATACGATACGTTAAAACACGTGTTTTGCCTGAACCAGCACCAGCAATAATTCTCACAAATGGAGCCGAAGTTGTTACCGCTTCATATTGTTTATCATTCAATTGCGTTTTAAAATCCATCATTCACCACTCCATGCGAATAATATTTTAACATGAAATGTTAATAAATAGAATAAAGAAACAAAAGTAATTTCAAAGCCATAAAACGATCCGTAATTATTTAAAATTACTTCATCAACTGAAGGTATTCTTTAATAGCGGAACCGCCAACAAAAAGCGCATAAACGGTATGATTATCAATCAAAAAAAGAGTGGGAACACCTTTAATAGCCAACTCACTTACTTTTTTCTTATTTAAGCACTGATAAGGATCATTGGTCAAAGGAATAGTAGAACTATACTCAATAAAATAGAAATTATCTTGATGATTATAATAAAAAGATACGACTTCTGTCTTAATTTCTTTACAAGCATGGCATTGATTTTGAAATACATATACATAATATTGATTGTTTTTATCAAGCATGGAATCCCACAATAAATAATGGCAAGACGGAATATCTTGATAATTAGTTAAAGTTTGATTATTAGTAAACGTACATGCACTAAGTAAAAACAATAATAATGTCACTTTTCTTATAAAAAGCGTCTTCATATAATCACCATTAATATATATTCATTTCCAAGAAAAATACCTATCTTTTTTTAAAAAAAATGCTCATAACGAGGATGAGCAATATTACAAAATTATAAAGGTAAATCTTTTTTTATAAAGCGTTTTGAGCCTAAAATGTAGCCAATCACACCCATAATAGCTAAAATAATGAATTTCCAAACAAATACAGAAGTGCCATCTATTATCGATATAACATCGAATAAGGAAATAATTGTTACATAATTAAAATAATTTAAGGCATTTAAGCGAACTACTGAAGGAATAACGGGACTTCCAAATAATCCTAACATCGCAGCCACAAGAGCGAAAATACTCAAGCCACCACCAATTGCCATGGAGCGTTTGCTGCGATCAAAAACACAAGATGTTAAAAAGCATAAACCGGATAACGCTAATAAGACAAGGAAAGCACCTACATTTAAAAGAATAAGCTTACCATATGTTAATCCTACTTCTTCGCTTATTAAAGCTAAACATACACATCCGGTAATCGTTGTTAAAGAAAACATTGCCAAAAGAGAGCCAATTAAATAAATAGCTTGCGTAAAGACAATTTCTCGACGTTTTGTGGATGTGGAAAGAACATAAGCCATGGATCCGCTATCGACTTGACCAGCAATCAAATTATTAGAAGCCATTATCATATAAATAATTGGTAATAGTAATCCGGCTAATTTATAAAAGATTGAACCGACAATCAAAGTATATAAATCAGCTTTCCCAACTTCTTCTAAAGCATCCGAAACAGTCGAAGGTAAAGTGGATAAAAAGCTTGATGATATTTCTTGCGCGAGCGCTTCCTTTTTGGCATTTATAGCTATTAAATATGCCTCTTCTGACGCATAATCGTCTTTTTGAATCATCGATAATTCATAATCAACTTGCCCTTGATACGTTACCATCGCTTTTTGAGCCAGATGTTTAATCGAGTCATAAGAATATCCAAAAGATTCATATTTTTCTTGATTCACACCATATATTGACAAAGCCTTCATCAGAACTTCAATGTTTTCTTCTTTTAACATATTCCCAGCTAGAAATATGGCCGCTCCATTTTGCGCTCTATCAAGAATATAAGAGATTCTTTCTTCACTTAATAAATACTGTTCGATATCATTTGCCATAAGATGATTAACAATGGAAAGAATATCATATTCTAAAGGAATCTCTTCATTGTTATCTAAATAAAATGTATCAAACATTCCATTTGGATTTAAAACATACATAACACTTCCAAGCATCTCTTGAGCTTCAATGGAATTCTCAAGATAACCTTGCTTCACTGCTTTTTGAAGAATATATCCTTGTAAATCATTACAAGCATTCGTATACGCCATTTTAATAGCGGATTCACTACTTAAGGGTGTATTTTCGTTCCACGCATTTAAATCATAATAATAATCATCTATGCTTTCATAATCATTTATACTCGGCATTGTTGCTTGCCATTCACTAATCGCTATAACATATTGCTCTCCGCATGTCGTATTAAGATCAGGTTTTTTCTCTTGCCAATTACTTAATGCTAAATAATATTCATTTTGATTAGTAAAAGAAGATTGCTCAGGCATTTGTGAAAGCCATGTTAAATAGGATAAATTATCACGAGCATTTTCCATAAATAAAGAATCAAATTTTGTTAATCCATCTTGGGCATTATCATAATAAAACAACGCTCTTTTTTCCATTTGGGCATCTATTTCTTTGGTAATAATAGTGTCTTGAATAGCGTTTTTCACTTCACCAATATTACCATTACCCGAAATAAGCATCACACACGCTAGCATAAAACATACCGTAAAGGTAATAATACTCCACGTCATCCCATTAGCCTTGCAGGACTGTTTAAATAAAGCTTTTGAAAACATAATTATCTCTCTCCTTTTTGTTCATTTTCCTTATTCGCTTTAGAAAGTAATATTTTTTTAAAGTGCATTTCTAAAGTATAAGGAATTTCTGATATAAATTTCACATCATAATCTTTTAATGTTTTTAATAAATCGGCTGTTTTGTTTTCTTTTATACGAATCGTTACTTGTGCATATTGTTCTTGTAAACGAATCACTTCATAAGATTCTTTTAAAAAACGTTTATAATCATCTTGCGAATGAAACTCAATTTTAAACTCTTTAAGAGGACGATGACGAATATCATTCATATCACAAATATCAATAATACGCCCATCATTTATTAACACCACCTTATCACAAGTCTTTTCTAATTCATCAAAACTATGACTACTCATAAAAATGGTTTTGCCTTTACGATGTTCTTCTTTAATAATTTCTAGAAACGTCGCTCGCATCAACGGATCTAAACCAGTCGTGGGCTCATCAAGAATAATAATAGGAGCATCATTCATTAAGGCCGCTACTAAAGCCGTTTTTTGTTTCATACCTTTGCTCATTCTTTTTAAATTTGCCCGTGGATCTAATTGCAATCTTTCAATCAATTCGTTAGCGTACTTCATATCTGTTAGATTTAAAAACTCAGCTTGACACTTTAAAAAATCAATTCCCGTTTTTAAATCCGGAAAAGCAATCTCACCTGGTACATAGCCAATATTTTTAACTATTTCACTAGAATGCTCCCAAGATGATAAACCATTAACTTTAACTTCTCCCTTTGTTGGCTTTAAGAAACCCATAATATGTCTGATTGTTGTTGTTTTGCCGCTTCCATTTGTACCAACATATCCAATCATTTCCCCTTGTTCAATTGTCAAATTTAAATCAAAAACACCCCGGCCATTGCCATAATCTTTACTGAGATTATTTATTTCAATAACCTTCATGATAATGCACCTCCAAAATCTCGATCTTCTTTATAAAATTTCATAAAATAATCTTCTAATGTTTCTTTACGATTACTAAAGGAAATGACATCAAGCATAGATAAAACTTTTATTAACTTATTCAAATCACGATCTTCTACCGCAATAAACACTTCGTTATCCTTTTCATCAATAATTGTTAAGGAAATAATATCGCAAGCTTTCTTTTTAAATTCTTTAACGATTTTCGTTTCTTTAAAAACAATTTGATAATACTTTAATGATGCATGTTTTAAATCATTAGCAATGAATTCGGAAACAATACGACCATCTTTGATAATAGCGATGCGATCACAAGTGGAATCTATTTCAGAAAAAATATGACTTGATAAAAGAATGGTCTTACCACGCTTTTTCTCTTCATGAATAAACTCTATAAATCTTTCCTGCATAACCGGATCTAATCCACTTGTTGGTTCATCCAAAATTAGCACCTCGGGATCAGACATAAAAGCCGTCACAATAGCGAGTTTCCTTTTCACACCTAAACTCATTCTTTTTGTTTCAGTACTCAAAACTTTGTCATTCAGTTCAAAAAGATCAAGCATTTTATGAAGCATGTCATCATTATGAATTTTTTGCAAATCTTGCATCATTTCAATAAATTCATATCCTGTTAATCCCGCCGGTAAAGATATTTCTCCGGGAATATATCCGACATTATCTAATATCTCATAATACTTATCAAAAGTCTCATATCCTAATATTTTAGTATGACCTTTATCGGGTTTAGAAAAGCCCATTAAATGTCTTATTGTCGTTGATTTCCCGGCCCCGTTAGGCCCTAAAAAGCCAAAAACTTCACCTTTATCAACATGAATACTAACATCAAAAACACCGCGACCATATCCATAATCTTTTGTTAAGTTTTGCACTTCTATAATGTGACTCTTTTCATCTATCATTTTTTTCATCAGCATCACTCCTTTTTTTAAACAGTGTTGATATTTTAACTGTGTTATATTATTATTTAGATAGAAAGGAACATAAAGCACAGTTATTTTGTCATTGTTAAAAAACGAACAAATTATAATAAATTGTGTTATTTTTCTTAATATGAAAGTACAAAACTTAAATAATTCCTCACGTAAAACAAAAAGAATGATTAAAAAAATATTTGCCGAGATGCTCAGTGAAAAAAAGGAACTTGATAAAATATCAGTCAGCGAATTATGTAAAAGAGCCGATATTAGTCGAGGTACTTTTTATGCACATTATGATGATATTTATGGGGTGGCCGAAGATTATGAAAACGAATTAATCGATGCTTTCTTTAATAATATTCGTCTTATCAGTTCCCATAGTATTAATGAATTTATCGATTCTATTTTCGAATATATTCGCCAAAATGATGAAAACTATCGTTTATTATGTAAATCCAATGATGCTCTTTTTATAGTCAAAAAACTAAACGATATTGCTACCAAGAAAATTCTTGAATTATGTAAAAATGACACCCGAATCAAAAATACAAACTATTTAGATTTTGATATTAAAATATTTTTAGGTGGTTTATTTTTTGAATATGTGCGATATTGCCGTGGTTATTCAAATATAAAAATAGATGACTTATATCAATATACCAAATATTGGGTTCAAAATTTTATCGCTTCTAGAGCATAAAAAAAGCCGAGAATTCTCAGCTTTGTTCTTTTATATCAAATTCTCGATTTATCTTTATCGGTTGTTTTTCTAATGACCTTCGAGGGTGCGCCACAAGCGACAACATTAGAAGGAATATCTTTAGTTACCACACCGCTATCAAGCATTACACAATTAAAATAAATATAGAGATTATTCTTAATGAATTTAAATAATTCTTTTAATATTAATTTGTGTTCTTCCGATGGTTTATCATAATCAGCATTATACTTTTATAAATTACCATCTAAAATATCTTTTTTAAATCCATGGCATTAGTCTTTTCCAATAACAATGTCTATCTTAAATGAACAAATCATCTATAAAATAATTAAAATCCACTAGCCCCAATGGTTGATTCTCATTATCATAAAAGTAATAAACTAAATAACAAGGATAATCAAAAGAATAATCCTCAAAAAATAACAGTTCACTTTGTGGTACTTCCTTAGCAAAAGTAAAAGTAACTGTGTATTTTTCTATCTTTTTTTCAGCCGCTAAATCGATATAAATTGATTCATATGCATTGCTATCATAATAATATAATCCTAAATGACCGCCGTCGATACGGAATAGATTACAATTCAAACAATTTACAACTAATTCTGTATCTGAAAATACATATCCTTCTTCACTTTTTTGAATATATATTTTATTCGAATAAAAGTTTAAGCCATCTAAACGAGCCCCGCTGACATTGGTAGATTGATTTAAATAATGATCTACGACACTAAAAAATGGTGGTAGCTTTTCAAAATCACAGTTCCCAATATATAAAAGAGTTTGTAAGACACTAGAATTAATATATTTAGAATATGGATATTTCAACAATGAATAAGCATTAGTAATATCATACATATGGAAATCATCTTCGCTTTTCAAATTATAATAATTATTTGAATAGCCATGATTACCTTCAATATAATCCATATTATAAACATTCATAGGAAATGATATTTTGCCATCAACCAAGGTAAAATCTAAATAATTTGCAATAATAAACAATTGATCGCCTTCAACATAATCATAATGACGTTCCATAACATCGCTATCACCATTATGAGTGATATAAAAAGCTGAGAAATTATAAAATGACTGACCCATTAATAATGAATACTCTAGTTCTCCGACTGTCTCATTAATTTGAATTCGTGCAAAACATACGTGTTCATCAATCGTTATTGGATAAAATACTCCACAATAATCTTCAAATTCATGAGTAGTTAAATCTGACAAAACAAAGAAAACTTCTAATATTTCATCACCCAAGTCATAGTGACCTCCATAGCTTTCAAAATCTATTTTATCTTTATATATCAATTTCTTATTATTTGCTCTTTTTTCTAATGATTTTTGATTAGACGTATTATCATTTATAACATCATTATATTTAGAATAATGAGAAGAAATAATATCTGGATTATAAATAAAAGCATCTGTATCCATATCAAAATCAATGTTTTTTAAAAAGTTATTAAGTTCTTTATTCTCTTCTATTATCGAGGTTCCATCATTACTAGTAGCTAAAGAACTAGTAACGAAAGAAGATGTCGTAGAAGAATAAGAAGAAGGATATTCATTTCCTTTCGAACATCCTAATAATAAGAAAATTAAAAATGGTATCATCAAGTATTTTTGTTTCATATAATCACCTTCATATCTAATTCTATAATAATAAGTTATTAATTGAAAATGATTTTGAATATGTTTTAATATTTTTATGAATAATACTTATTATCTAAATATTATTTTTGCCCATATATTTATGTAATATTTTTCGATATTTATTCATATTATTGTCTTTAATTTTTTTCAATTCGGTAAAAGTATATTTATCGCTACATTTATTGAATAAATCATGTAGTTCTTTATCAACTCGGTTTCTCCCAATTATCTCATTTGCAATAGTAATAATTTCATTATAAACATTGATATTTTCAATTTCAATTTTGCCACAAAAATATAACGATAGTGTAAAAATATGTTTTTTAAAATCGCATAAGTTATCATTATTAGACTCTTCATATGATTGAACATAACATTCACCACCACAAATACTACGAGCCATACATTTATAACATTTATCAAGAGAACATTTAAAAAATGAATTATTATCGTTATTTTGTATTTGGTTCAAAGTAAGTTTTAACTCTTCATGAAATGAAGCTGGTGAACAAGGATAAATACTACCATCAACACCAAGCGCAAATCTTGCCACCCCAGCATCACATCGCCTATTTAATTTGGAGTTAGACATAACTTTTAATATTGTTTTACCAAGCATATCATCGCCATTTAAAATACTGTAAAGCAAAGTGTAGTCGCTAGATAATGTCTCTTTTATCAAATAATCAATAAATCGCGAATATCCCTTTTTTATATATGCAAAATCAAAAGTATCATATGACATACGACATGGTCTAATAGAAATAGTCTTAAATAATTTGCTCATTTCAATATAAGCTTTCAATATATCCGTATCGCTATCGACAATAGTCATAGAACCGCCAACATAATCATTATGACGTATTTTCAATACATTATTTTTTGTCGAATCAAAAGTAACATTATTCATCATATCAACTCTATATTTGTCATGTAATTTTTTGTATCCATCAATAGAAACACCGAATAAAACACCATGTTTTTGTAAAAGAGAAACCATTCGTGGAGTTAATAAAAGACCATTAGTAGAAAGCATCGGCGTAACTTCTTTACCAATTCTATTACTTACTTCTTGACAATAATCTGCTATTTTAAGGACATCACGAATATGAAGCAAAGGCTCTCCTGAACCTGCTAAATCAACAAAATACTTTTCAGCATCATCTTTAATTTCTACAATATTATCTATAAATTTTTTTATCTCAACAAAATCTAGTTTTCTATTATCTTTTTCTTTATTAAAGCAGTATTTGCATCTTAAATTGCAGGCGCTAGAAATATTCACGCAAATAATTACTTTCGAATATCTCTCATTCATTATTCTTTCTTCCATAAAATTGTTTCTTGCAAAGATTATATCTTTATATGGTAAATAATCTTTTTTTATAGTAATCATTATGCCATTACTCTGATTATAAAAAATATTAAAATCATCGCAAGCAAATTCTAATACTCCATCATCTTCGGATAATAACATTATTGCCATTTAATTCACCATTCACTTCATAAAATCCATGATATTCTCGTATTATATCTACATATATTCTTTTTATGTAATTAATACCACTAATATTAAATACTTTTATTACGTATGGATTTCCATTATCATAAAAAACATAATTCTTATCAACAAATAAACCTTGTATTTCTTCATTATATGTCATCGATACTTTTAAATTACTTTGGTTCAAAACAAAACCTGAATTAATAAGTCTAATAGAGAAAACATATTTACCACTAGTTATATCAAATTGCATTTCATAATTCTGCACAAAGACGTTCTTTCCTAAATAAGTTATTGAAAACTCTATATTATCTGTCTTTTGAATCTTATAATAAGGAAATAGCGATAATGTCAAAAATGTTTGTTCTAAATTCTCAACAAGTATTTCATCATCTAATATATTAATAACACGCAAATCAAAAGGGATAGTGTAATCTTCAATTACTTCTCCTTTTTGATAAAGATCACCTGTCTTAATACCGCTTTTAAAAAGTGGTAATACATAGGGGGTAATTTCAGCACGGCATCTTGTTTCATAATAAAATGGCAATTTATCCGCGTAAACTATAGTCATAGATTCATAATCATCCAAAACATCCATATTAATAAAATTCTTTTCAATATTTAAACAACTATCACTAGGTTCAATAATTTCATCATTATCTAAAAAAATAAAACAACTACTATAACACATGACAAAGATTATATTTAAAACAATTAGTATCTTCTTCATTTTTTAATTCTCCTCAACTAAAACAGATATAATATTTATTTGTGAGCCAATGAATGATGTGACTATAATAGTTAGAAAAGAGACACATAAATATATAGTAGCGAATAATAAAATAATACCTATATTGTAAACAAACAAATTAGCCATGTATATTTGTGAGCATAACAATTGAATAAACGAAAAAGCAATAAAATAAATCATTAATCCAACTATGATTCCTTTGATAGCTTTTATTAATGTTGATTTTGTAAATAGAAAAACAATATCATCTTTACTCGCACCTACAGCACGCCTAATGCCAATTTCATTATATCGTTCACGAACAAGAATGATTTGCACAATAGATATAGAAATAAATGCAACTAAAAACAAAACAATAATAAGTGGTAAAGAAGTTGAAAACAAATAATCTTTAGTGGTATTAATTTTCATATCTATTTTTCTTTGCGATACAAAATTAACATCGTTGTCCAAATAATCGAAGCGATAATTGAAAGTTTTAATGACCGTTTTAACATTAATATGATTGAATATCGTAGCGTACGTCGATGCAGGAATTAATACTTGAATAATATTTTCATCAATATTTCTTTTAATATCCTCGTTATCCAGCAATACACCTTTTAAATAAAACTTGATACCATTTATTACGATATAATCTCCTTCTTGATATCCGATTTTTTTTAAATGAGCATTATACATCATCATAACATTCGTTTTTTGCAAAATATCTTTATCCGTAAATGATTCTCCCGATTTTACTTTTGTAACATTTATCGAATCAGAATAAGTACTTGGTAAAGGAAAAGATTCAAATTTAGATTCACAACCTAAAACTTGAATTTTTAAATCATCATTTAGTAAATTAGTTGTTACTTTTTCGTATGAATGATAATAAACTTTATATTCCAATCCAAAAAAATTATTACTCATAAAAGCTTCATAATTATCAATATTCAATAAATTATATACGGAAAAGTTTTTAGGATAATTAGCGTAATCAATATTATATATTCTTGCTTGTAATTCGGTTATATTTAAAGCAATCGAGGATAACAAAACAATTAAAACAGATAGTATTGTAATAAAAAAACTTTTTTTATTTGTTTTCATACAATTTTCCTCCTTTTAATTCAAGTATCACATCGCATTGACTAGCAAATTCATCATTGTGTGTAACAACAATAATTACCTTTTCATCATTTAATAAATTACGCAAAATTTGAATGACATTGATGGTGTTCTTTTTATCCAAATTTCCTGTTGGTTCATCGCATATTATGATGTTTGGATTATTAATAAAGGCTCTCGCTATCGCAATTCTTTGCTTTTCACCACCACTTAAGTAATTAACCTTTTCATTTAAAATGCCATTTAAATTCAACTGTGTAATGACATTCTGAAAAGATTCTTGACTAAACTTATTATTTTTATGAGCATATTGAAGCGGCATCATTATATTATCGTGTACATTCAAATAATCAATCAAATAATATGATTGAAAAACAAATCCTATATATTCATTTCTCAATTGATAATTATCCTTTTGTTTAAAAATATGTTTCCCATCAATATAAATATCACCCTCGTATTGATTATCCAAGAGTCCCATAATATTTAAAAGAGTAGTTTTACCACTTCCCGATTCTCCCAATATAGCGTAAACTAAACCTTTTTTAAAAGAATAAGATATTCCCTTTAAAACTCTTTTACTGGCAAATTTTTTAGAAATATTTTTTATTTCAATAATGGTATCATTCATATAAATATAAAAACATTCCTTCCTTCAATGAATAGTCTTCGGAACGAATTAAAGCGTATTCATCGACAATGGCAAAACTTTCAACATAAATTGCATATATATTATTGTTTTTAATAATGTAAAAAAGTTTATATACCAATTGGTTATCAAACAAACTAGCTGGAAGATATAGTTGATTGGTATATTCATTTTTCTTTATTTCTAAAGTGCATGTTGAATTTGAATTTATTAATAAATCACAATCAAGTGTTGAAAATGTCGCTTTTATAGTATTATTACTCCCAACCGAGCTATAATCATATCCTTTAAATTCTAATTTAGAATAATCACCAAAGCATTTGAGAAAGACCTCTTTTTCATTTATCGCTAAGCGATAAAAATCAGAAACACTCATATTAAATTCTACAGAAAAAGCATTGTAATTATATAATAAAACTTTATAACCACTATTTTCTTTTTGAATATCCAAACAAAAAGAATCCGTTTCTGCATATATTGCAATATTATTATCTAGTCCTATTTGATCATTTTTATTAATTTCCTGTCCAACACAAATGTTGCATGTGTCAACAATATATGTTGAGTATGTTTCATCCGTTTCTTTTATCTCAACAGAATAACTATCATAAACAACAAAATTTTTCTTCTGTATTAAATATCTGCTATTAGTGGTAGGCTGAATATTATTATTAGTAATATTATCATTTACTATATAATTCTCTTGCGTATCAAATTGATTAATAGTTACAATAGAAAAACATGTCAAAACAATAACATTCACAGCAAATAAAAGGCATAAATAAAATGTCTTTGAGTGTATTTTTTTCATAATGATCATCTCCTACTAAATACAATTAGTATAAAATAATGTATAAGGGCAATAATAATAATCGCCATTACATCTTATTTGAAAAACCAAATCAAACCCAATAGATATATCATTAGATGTATCAATTTCAAAATCTAATTTTAAAACAACTCCTGTTACATAATCAGTAACATTCATTTCTGTATCAATTTCAGTATATTCTAATTCAAGATAATCGGAATTATAGTTAAAAATATCAGCCGCTATTGCCCATTCTATTTTTGATAATGTTACCATATCGCTATTGGGATTCATATCAATAACACGATACTCATAATTGACCTTTCTCAATTTCAATACTACGGGATTAAAGTATATATAATATGTTTTTTTCCTAAACCCTCCAATAATATCGTGAGACGGGTTAGACGTACCTAAATCAAATGGTGATTTATAACCTCTTGGAAGAGCTGGTTGCACTTCACAGTTATTATCATATATTAAATCAACATTGGTCCTGATTTTCACCAAAAAATCATTAGCAATATTATATTCAAAATACTTAATGTGAATAGTGCCTTCAAAAGGCTTTAAACAAGTAATGGTAAGATGCATTATTGATCTATAATCTACTTGAAATAAACTGCTATCAATACTATTATCGTTTTCATCAATCAAAGATGAAAACTTAGTACAATCTACATTGTACATATCGTTATCTATCTTTTTTAAGCAATCATTTTGATTTAAAGAATAATTTACAACATACACACTTTTCCCTACACAAATGTTATAAAAATAATAATCAGAAGATTTATCGGCAACAATAACTTCACGTTCAGTTTTGTTACATGCGGTCATAGATATAAGGCTTAATACCGCTAAACCAATTAATAATATTCTCTTCATATATTAATTTCTATATATTAAGCAAATAATATATAAGCTCCTTTCCTAAAAAGAATTAGTTTCTTTCATTAACAAGACGGTAACACAGAAGCATCAGTTGTCGGTCTAGTTCTTAACAACTCTAAATTAAAAGTATCTCGAGGTGCATTTTGGTAATATTCTGCTGAAACAAATTCCTTGTTTTTAGTCATTTTTACAATAATTGAATCAACAAAGGTTTCGCGGAAATATAAATAATATAAGCCACTTTCATCGTAGTTACTATGTTTTTTTCCTTTCAACCTATATGATCTACCATCAACTACCGTATTGCTAACACTTGTTGTACAACTCATTTCCTCAGCATAAGAACAAAATAATCCAGGTGTACTTCCTTCTAAGGAATAGCCAAATCCTTGAGTATATGATATTCCAGTAAAAGTTAACGATGAAAATTCAATAACTGTATCTGCTAAATCAGCATTATGCATAACGCTTATATTTAAAAAATACTTTTCGCCATTAACAACTGAATTAGAAAGATCATATCGATAATATATATATATGCACTATCTATACTATCATCAATAAATACCACGCTCCATGAACTATTGTTTACATAAGTGTTAAATTGTGTTTTCGTTAATGATCTACTTGTTGTTGTAATACTATTTGTTTCCGCTTTTACACGTATTGAATGATTACAATTAATAGTTTGCGTAATCGCAAGTAAAGACGCTAGCGATAGTGTCAATAATAGTTTATTCTTCATAAATTAATCGTATAACTAAACCAAATATAGTCATACTTCCCTCCTTTTCAAGTATGAAATTGCTGTTTATTAGCTTTCCACCAATGAATATGTTTCTAAGACAATTGCATTTGTTATATATGCATAATGGTCATAATCTAACCATCTATATCGTTTTTGAAACCAATATGTATATGATTCATATTTAGAAACATGCACTATAGAAATAAAATAATAATAATCTGTTTTTTTCTTTATTGAGTAATTGGCATACATTTCCAACTCATCTTCGTCAAATTCATATTTTAAAGTAAAATTATATCCTGATCCAAAGCCAGCTGCTCTATTAATGAAACTCCTTATTTCGCATTTAGCTTCAAATCCAAACAAATCACCGCCAGTTCCAACTGCACTTGTTATCGAACTATCAACATCAAAATTTACTGCATTCTCTACAGAATAATAAATACTTTCGAGTGCGCCATTATTAACAGTCGATGCATATGTTTGGACACTTGACTTAAAAGACTTAAATACATATGTTGCAACATAGTCATCACGTGTTTCGCCATCTGGCCGATTGGTAGTATGCGCAACAGCGTAATCAAACAATTCATATGGCATAGAATTATAATATACAATTGCTTGAATATTAGGATTAGACACATAAACTAGTGCACTCTCTAACAAATCTGCATAATCCACGCTACTAGAATATAAATTTGTAACAACATCTCCGCTAGAAGACGATGTAAGATATTTAATGGTTTTAAACGAATCATCTATTGATTTATGATCCACTGAGTAAACTGATGATACTTGGCTGACACTTAAAAGCATACATAATACCAATATTTTTTTAATACCCTTCATTGATGATCACCTATAGTTAAAAACTATACTCCTTTCTATATTTACAAATGTTTAACCAATAATTAAGTTAAAATATTATTTTTATAGAATTAAAAGCAAAAACAATGAAATAACTTGATTAATTGGTTTTTTTGTTACCATACTAAAAATATAAAACATTATTTGTAAAAAGTAAACGTTTTTTATACATTATTTGCTTTTATTCGATTTAAAGACTGATTTTTTACACAAAACGTGAAAAAATGTTAATGTTTTACAAAGAAAGAAGTATTTACATAAGAAGAACTGTAACAAACTTGGAAACAACTTCTTAATTTACACACAGGACCAGTACACTTTCGAATAAAGCAAAAAAGTGCTTCTTTTTTGCTACATTTATTAGCAATAAAGCGGCACTTTTCTTTTGATTAATTACATATTTTGCAACAACAATCGCATTATTAATTGAGGGTAATTACATTGGTTTAACTTTAGTTTCAATAAAATCAATTTCTTCTTGAGATAAGTTATATTTAGCATATAATTGTTGATCGATTTCCGAAATAGATTTAGACCAATCTATATCAGAGTTATCTAAAAATACTTGAATAGGAACATAATAATATACTTTTTGTGTTGTATGTTGTGTTTGTTTTCTAATTCCAACCATAAGTCTAAAGAACTTAGTTCTAATGTATTTTATACAGTTTTCCGCTTCTTTTTTTGTATCAAATGGTCCTATTTGTAAAAATGTCTCCGTGCATAATTCTCCTGGCGTGCTTACCACTTCACCTATAGCGCCACAGCCATAAGCTTCAGCAATAAATACTTTATACTTGTATAAACCTTCAAGAGTTAATATGTAAAGGGTGGTTTCTGCCACCTAATACATATGACTGCGGCTCATTTGTGGTGAATTGAAAAGCAGTTGTAAGAAAGGAGTCAAAAAGCCTTATAACCGCTGAAATTCAACGCAGAAAGGAGCTAAAATGTTATGAAATCTCTATTTGAGGAAATGGGCGGTACATACCGTCAAGTGGGCGATTATTTCATTCCCAATCTTGCCCTGCCGGATACAGGTAACTATCAGATAGGCAAATACGGGCGTATGCGCCGTGCCTATCTAAAGGAACACCGAAAAATCCTCTATACCAATTATGTGGTAGATGGAACGCTGTTTGAACATCTTGCGGAGATCGACCAAGCCTGCAATAATCGCATGGAAGTTATCGTATCTGCTATGGCACAGCAGGAAGGTGTAACCGAAGCACTCAAAGCGGCTGACCAAATGGAATGGGTGCGCTGTATGAACAACATCCGCAACCGTGCGGAAGAAATCGTGTTGATCGAACTTGTATATGCTTGATGCAATGCCCGTTATCAGTTGTATGGCTGATAACGGGCATTTTCAAGTGATTAACAGGTTTTGATGGGCAATTAACAGCTTTTGGAGAAGCAACTGACACCTTTACACCAAAATGCTTCACTTATATATTATTTGCTATTGATCTTCCAATAGCCTTTTCTGTCTGAGCCGATGCGTTCAATAATACCTTTTTCTTTCATTTCTTTTAACTTCTGCGATACGGTTTTTCTACTCACAGAAAGTTTTTCTGACATTGTAGTTGTAGTATATGCTGGATCTTCAGAAATAAGCGAAAGTATTTGGAACGATTTTTCATCCAACTTATCTGTCACCTTTTCTGTCACCCTATCTGTTACCTTGTGGGTAGCAGAATGTATTATTCTATCCTCTGGTGCAGTAAATTCAATCATAATATCGGCTGGATTGATTGTATAAATAGGCTGAGGAACGCCGTCTTTTTGGCAAGCGGAGCATATTTTTTCAATCCCTCGTCCCCAGCTTTCAATAAATCCTGCTAAATAGAATACATGAGCAATATTCGGATTATAAGGACTGGAAGCGTGCTTACGCATCAAATTCTCCAATGTCCAACTCTCTGGCAAGCATCCACAGTTGGCAATATACAGCTTATCCTCATATACGCTTATCTGAATCGGTACACCGGATTGGTATTGTTTGTGGCACAAAGCATTTAGCAGAGCTTCACGCAAAGCTGCTTCCGGTACAAAATATCGTTCAATACGTTGCATACCCTCATAGGAAATTTTGGCTTTCATATATTTCAAATATACAAGCTCTACAATTTTATCAATCTGTTCCAAGATAGAACCGTGTACCTCGTCTTGATACAGCAAATCAGCATCGGTTTCAAAAAAACCGATTTTTACATATGCACCAAGCTGCCATTTTTCTGGGTCTTTAGAGAACAGGAGCATTGCTGCATTGGTGAGATATGAGCCATTCATCAGATGTAGTTTTTCCATAAGTACATCCTTTGGCTCATCCAGCACGCTCCTATCAATGCGACCTTTCTTAGCTGCCCACTGTTTGAAGCGTTCCACAATAGAATCGTCAATATCGTTTAACGAAAATGCAGGCAATGGAAGATTGTCCCAAGTAGCACCCCTTTTACGCATCAAAAATGCTTCCAAAGCAGGTCCGGTCAATATCTGCCGTGTGCTACCACTCCGATAATAATAGACACCCTTACAGGAAATACCTATTGGATAAGAAGGAACATCAATCTCAATGTATTCTTTCTCATTTTCTTCGTACAGATTGACACCAACGATAATACCCATTGCATCTCTAATCTTGTTGGGGACATCTTCAAGGAGCTTGTGAGCATTAGGCAAACCAATTACTTTTCCGTCATCATCACAGCCAATATAGATTTTGCCGCCTTGAGCATTAGCGTAGCCACAAATCCACTCCAAATATTCATCTTTCCATTTGCTTTTCCATTCAATATTTTGGCTTTCGGGCATTTTATTCACCATCCTTATTTGTGTTTTTGTTACGGCTCTTATAAACATTGAACTTATTCTTACACTGGGGACTGCAAAATACCGCACTCGGTCTGCTTGCCACAAATGCCTTTGTGCAGTGCCGACACAGGCGGACAGGCTTTTCGCTGTCGGTCAGCATGAAACTGAACATCATCTGTATTCCAAGCATAAGGGAATGGAAATCCCACACGATAGTCGGCTTATCCAGCAGGGCAATCCGATAGGTCGGTGCAATGCCACCAAAGGCTTCCATGCCACGCTGCATCAAAAGCCGCTGTTCGGGGAGCATCCGATCATAGTCCTCATAATACAGCATAGAGGTCAGATAGGTAAAGGCAATATCCACAAACTGCTGCTTGAGCCACGCATAAGGCTCTGCGTATTCCCTCTGGAAACTCATATTGACCGCCATCGGCTTGTCGGTCATGGTCATGGCAAGTGCCATCATTGCACGGTCATTTTCGATATTCCACATGGATTCCACGCCACGCTTGATCACATCCAGCTTATCAAACGGGAAGAACAGATTCAGATAATCTTCCGTGGACATGGTTTCTTCTTTGATAAAATGGTTTTTCGGCAGATAAACCGATTCATACGCCATGAAATTCGGTGTGGTCGGCAAAGCAGTCATCAATCCCAACAAACCGTATTTGACCGCAAACTGCTGGATGGCTTTTTGTATTTCCTGCTGTGTTTTTTTACCCGTCCCCATTCTGCCGATGTCAATGGCATCCAATACAATTCGCTGATATTCCGTCAGCGGATCATATATGCTCGGCTGTGCCGTTTTTGTCGGAGTCAGGTACAGTGTGTCGTCCTCCGTTTCTCTCCATTCGTATTCACTATATCGCACCCAGTGGGAACTGGTGCGTTCAAACAGGTTTTTCATATACAAACCCTCCGCTATGTATTGTAACCTAATTAACTTGTTTTTATATTATTATACTGCTATTGTGCGTCTTTTTCAATATCCACGCCGTTTTCAATCAAAAATCAAAAATCAAAAATCGTAGGGCTTTCGCAAAGTAGTTTAAACAAGCAAGATTATCAGTATAGATGGGAAAAATCTATAGTTAACCTAAACTTTTAAATAAAAACTTACTCGATAAAGCAGATTATTTATTATTGTAAAAAAAAGTAAATAATTTGCTTTTTATTCGATTTAAAGACTGATTTTTTACACAAAATGTGAAAAAATGTTAATGTTTTACAAAGAAAGAATCATTTACATAAGAAGAACTGTAACAAACTTGGAAACAACTTCTTAATTTACACACAGGACCAGTACACTTTCGAATAAAGCAAAAAAGTGCTTCTTTTTTGCTACATTTATTAGCAATAAAGCGGCACTTTTCTTTTGATTAATTACATATTTTGCAACAACAATCGCATTATTAATTGAGGGTAATTACATTGGTTTAACTTTAGTTTCAATAAAATCAATTTCTTCTTGAGATAAGTTATATTTAGCATATAATTGTTGATCGATTTCCGAAATAGATTTAGACCAATCTATATCGGAGTTATCTATAAATATTTCAACAGGTACATATTTAAAAGCATCTTTATAATTAAAAACCCCTGTTTTTTTGGCTCCCACCAATGCTCTAAAAAATTTAGTTTTTATATATTTTAAACACGAAGCTGCTTCTTGTTCAGTATCGAAAGGACCAACTTCTAAAAAAGTATCAGTAGATATTTGAATCGGCAAGCCGAGAATCGGCGTACTAAACTTTTCACCAAATGCTCCAGATCCATTTGCTCTTGGAACAAAAACCTTATACTTATCAAATCCACCAGTATCCTTTATTAAATCTTTTCTCGAAATATATCTAGTTAGTCTTTTCCCTTTTAATAAACCGTAAATTAAAACATCATGTTCATTTGAAGAAAAGTCAAATTGTTCCACGTTCTCATTATTTTTCTCAAAAAAATCAGATATAAATCCATAGGGATTCCAACTCGAAACAATCGAATTCATAGATTCATTCTTATTAATCCTTTTTACTTTTTCAATAATGCCAACTAACAATGGGAATCTAATAATCGTTGTATCATCTTCTTCTATTTGTCTAATATCAGTATAAATAGTGCCATTTTCATGTAGAAAATATTCTAATTTACTGCTATTTAAATTATCATATAGAAAAAATGAAATTCCTCCTTTAATATCCACTCCTTTAAAAACATCCATTGAGGATGCAAAATCATGAATTAGCTTTAAATGATTTCCTTTCACGAAAAAATCAAAAAAACCTTTCATTTCTTTATAAGGACCAAGTTCACCAGCCATCCATTTTGATGGTGTAATCAACGATACATAATTAGGTGATAATAATACTGATGCTCTAACAAATTCATGATAAATATTTAATGACATTTTATTTCCTTCTAATAACATTTGATATGGTGGATTACCTACTATTGCATTAAACTTCATTTGTCCTTCTCCTTTTCCCCAAAATGATTTTTTCAAAACTTTGTCAACAAATTTGTCGGGTTTATCCTTTAATTGCATTATTAAATCATCAAACGCATGAGCGTTTATTTTCCCTTTTCGATACCCTAATAATGTTCTTCTTGTTATTAACTTAGCCATTTTAGTTTTACATATTACGTAAATATTGTTATTAATAACTCCATCCCATATTTCAAGTTTTTCATCAAAAGATAACTCTTGATTGCAACTATCACACTTTGTACGATACAAACTATAAGCGACAAACAACGGATACAATCCCGTCTTTGAATTAATATCCAATATAGTAGCGTTTCCATTACATAAAGTATCATTTGTAACGTTATCGTATGAAACATATCTAGGTTCTTCTAATACTTGTGAAAATTTTTCATCATAAAATGAATAACCTCCCAATATTTGAACTAAATGCATGTTGACAACATTCCACGGAGTCAAGACGGTCTCTTTGTCAGGATTTTTAAATGTTGAAAATAACTCTGCAATTTTAGTAATTCTTTCAAAAGGTTCTAATTCATCTGCCGTTTTAGAAATGTATCTAATTCTTCTAGCACAAGCAATGAACATATCTTTATCGTAATATTTAGAGAATTTTTTAAACATCTCTTTGTTGACGCCAGTGGGCATGAATTCATTCCAAGAAATATCATCAACTAAATCAACAAAATTATCGATTGTAATCTCAGTGTCAATATCGCCATCCATACCATATACTAGCAAAGGCATTCTTATTGATATGGCTCTTAATATTGAGATAGCTTTTTGTCTATTCTCGTTTTGTTTCTTCCTCTTTTTTTGTAATTCTTTTTCTTCTTCAGTTAATTCCGTTTTCTTTTCAGCTTTTTCTATTTTTTCATATTCTTCTTTAGTAAAGCCTTCATTATTAATTTCAATATCGTTAATATTACCTTTTACTTTAGATGCCCCTACTACTTTTTTAAGTTTTTCAAATTCATCTATCGCAACATCATCAAGTTTTAATAATTCATCATTATATAATCTAGAATCGTCAAAACCATTTTTAACTACTCTTTCCGTGTAAGCTTTCTTTAATTCTTGAAGTAACATACCAACTTTAAATTCCTTCATATTTGTACCTTCAACTGATATTACTGGACAGAAGTTTAAAAACATTTGAAGTTGTTGTTCCGCAATTGGATTTTTTGATTTTGTTTTTGCCGATAATTGCACAGATTCAGCAATCATTTTTAATGTTCTATCTGGAGCAAAATCAAATACATAACAATTTTCTTTGATTTTACCATCAATATTTGCCGGAGTTTGAACTCTAAATATTGTTTGTAAATACTGAGCAGCAACAGTCGAGTATGATCCAGCAAGCATTAATACCGCTGTCCATTCTGGAACTGAAACGCCTGTTGTTAGTCTTCCACATGATAAGGTAATAGTGTATGTGGATTCAGGATGATTAGTCATTGCTTTCTTTACGGCATAAAGAGCATTATTAGTATCGATTTCTTCATCACCATCTCCGGCAACATTTACAATATCAAAACATTTAAAAATATGATGTTTTTTTAATAACTTGCTTAAGGCTTTTGCTTCTTTAACACCTGGAAGTACCCATAATGTATGTCTAAAGAAGTCTCTATATTCTTCAGTAGCAAAAGGATAATTGGTAGTATTTGATTTTTTACAAATCAAATCCAAAAAACTAATAATATCTTTTTCATGTACAAAATCACCAATATTAACGTCACATGGAAGTTGTTTAAAATCTTTCTTTATATCACCAGTCCATGTTCTAAAGAATTCTTTAAAATTAAACGCTTTATCTTCAATGTCCATAAAGCCTGTTAAATACTTTTCTAAATGATACGTATAAATATTCATTATAGGTAATTCTTCATATGGATTAGAATCCCCAAAATGATTTAAATGCCAATTTTGTTTTGCTTCTTGTTCCATTATATAATCCCATGTATAAATACTTGCTTCTTCAAAATCAGTAAGTAAATTAAATGGTGTACCAGATAATTCTAATACTTTAGGATTTTTATTATATTTATTATTTATTAGTTCTTCTAAAACATTTTTACCTAAACTAGTTTGCGTTCCTTCATGAGCTTCATCTACAACAATAAAATCCCATGCAATATCAAATATTTCATTATTTTTATCAAACTTACCACCTACAATAGAAGATCCTCTTAAATCTTGAATTGATGCAAAATAAACAAAAGGTTTATTAGAATTAATAAGTTTTTTTATTGATGACTCACCAAATGTTTTAGAACCAAATTGGTATTCAGGTTTATCATAAAAAATCTTTTTAAAATCATCATACCAACCATCACTTACAACTGGTCGATGAGTAATAATTATAGTTGTTTTAAAATTCATTTCTTTTGCAACTTGTAAAGCTGTTAATGTTTTACCAAAACGCATCTTAGCATTCCAAAGCATTTTATCTGAATCTTTAAATCTTTTAACAGTCTTTTTGATAGCTTCTAATTGTTCAGGTCTAAAAACAATAGGATTATTATCATGTGTAATCTCATCATTACCTAAAGAATGTTTTTCTTCTTTAACACATCTAATAGCTCTTTTTGCTGTTTCTAAATCAACAACAAACCATTCATTTTGTTTTTTATGTGTATCAAAGTATTTGACTTTTATATTAGAGCGTTTTAAAACCCTATGAACATCATGATCTCTAAAAGCAATGATTCTACCATATTTTTTATTACTTTGATTATTAACCTTATATACAGCAATCTCAGTATATAATAGTTCATAACCAATACCCGCAGTTGATGTATATTCATCAATTCTTTTTCTTGCTGCATAATTTAAATCATGACAATTAGGCAATAACTCATAGTACATTTTATTTGTGTCAATAGTGGCGTCTCCAATTTTCAAACATCCTTTATGTGCAGAACTATCATTAATTCTAAAAATATAAATTAATTTATATCGAAATGTATTGTTAAATCCTTCCATTATTTACTACCTCTCATCATTGAAATAAATCTTGTTTTCTTTTCATTTTCCCAATCCATGATGTAACATCGAATACCATTATGTTTTGTTACATCATTTAGCCGACATCCCGGACATATTTCCTCATGTGGCTCTTCTTCATCATCAAATAAACTAGTTTGAATATATTCTTGTTTCACATTATGGCAGCTATATGGAATCACCATTTTTAAACCATCCATTTGCCATAAATTCCAACTAATGATATCGGCAACTTTTGTTAACAAATCTTTATCAGGAAGATGCTTAAAACGTTGAAAAAAGTATTCTATATAACTAAAAAAAATGTTCTTTCTTGCTATCAAGAGATTATCGCCTTGAAATTCAAACCCGTATATACTTTTTAACGCCTGTAAGGATTGCTCTATCCATACATCATCGTTTTGAGCATTTTCATTAATGACTCGTATTTTTCTATCAAAAAATCCTATTCTTTTATCTAGTGGAATTCTTTCACCTGTCACTGCGTCATAACGGCTAACGAGATACGGAGCTTCTCCACACGTTATCTCAAGCCGTATATCTTGCACATAATCTAGCCATGTCTTACCATTTTGAAAAACAACTTTTTCAGTAATTATCCACGAAGTTTCATAATCAGTATTAAATGCACCAACATAACCAAACCATTCGTCATCAATTAAATTATTTTGTTTATTGCAAATTGAAGATGGTGTAAACACTTCAGCCATATCTTTGCTACGTTTTGTTTGTTCTTTCTTGCTTTTTTCTACTCTTGATTTAATAGGATTAAATCTTCCCATTAAACAGTTTGAATCAATATGGTCTGTCTCTTTATAACCCTTACGTCGATAATTTTTTGTAGCCCAAATGATATTCTTTTTAGTTGTATGATCAAAAAGTAATGTATTTAAAATATCAACATTATCTTCCAAGTATTTATCTTCATTGTATTGACTATCTAATAAGATAAAATCCATTGCCGCTAGTCCTTTCTAGTTACTAAAGGTACTCATTTATGGATTCAATCAACGAGTATCAATTTGTATAAAAAAAGCAACGATATCGCTTGGAAAAGACATTGTTTTCATTTTTTTCGTGTTTTTTTTGGATTTTTAATTTTAATATGTTATATTAACGTATAGAAAAAAAGGTATATAAAATCGTACCTTTTCGAACTTTCATAACTATAATCTTTCATTCTTAAAACGTTTTTATTATTGTATTTTTAATGATGTTAATTAAGGAGGTATCAAGGCATGAATTATGCGTACATTCGTGTGTCAACGAGTTCACAAAAAATAGACCGTCAAATAGACGAAATAAAAAAATATATTAATAATGAAAACGATATATTCATTGATTATCAATCGGGAAAAGATTTCAATCGATTAAACTACCAAAGACTGATAAATATACTAAAAAAAGACGATTTATTAATTATAAAATCAATTGATCGTCTTGGTCGTGATTATAATATGATATTAGATGAATGGAAAAAAATTACAAAAGATATCGGAGCGGATATTTTTGTCATCGATATGCCACTTCTCGATACTCGCAAAGATTCCAAAAATCTAGTTGGAATGTTCATAAGTGATATCGTATTGCAAATCTTATCTTTTGTTGCCCAAAATGAAAGGGAAAACATTAAGCAAAGGCAAGCAGAAGGTATTAGAATCGCTAAGGCAAAAGGCATACATATGGGAAGGCCATGCTATAAACTCCCTTATAATTTTGATTCTGTTATTAAAAAATATCTTAATCATGAAATAACAAACATTGAGGCTCGTTTTCTTCTCAAAATGACAAGAGGGACTTTTTTTAAATACCTTAAAGAATATAAAAAGAAAAATACCTTCTGATGTTCTAATAGGCCGTGGTAATAGTGGATTCAAATAATAAATAGTGAACAATTTTCTAAAAAAAGTAAAATCTTTCAGTATAATTGAACAAAACTATTAACAAACAAAATATTTTGCAGTATATTTAAATATGAGGTGAGAAAAATGATACAAAGAGAACACTATATAGAACAAATACGTCCTTTTTATGAATCTGATTTAATCAAAATAATTACAGGAATCCGTAGATGTGGAAAATCAGTTATTATGAAGCAAATCATTAAGGAAATAGCGAAAAAAACAGATAACATTATTTATCTTAACTTTGAAGACAAGAACATATCCGCAAATATAACAACCTCCAAAGAATTGATTTCTTATGTTCAAGAAAATAAAAAAAATGGGAAATGCTATTTATTCTTTGATGAAATACAAATGCTTGAAGGTTGGCAAGATGCATGCAGAACACTAAGATTATATGATTATTCTCTTTTTATTACTGGCTCAAACTCGCAACTATTATCAGGTGAATTTACCAAAGAATTATCAGGGAGATATGTTGCTTTTCGTATAAGACCTTTTATTTATAAAGAAATTATTGAATATTGCAAAGAGCTTGGAAAAGAAGCCTCCATTACTGATTATCTTGTTTGGGGAGGTTTTCCTCAACGTTTTGAGTTTGATTCTATAGAAGCACAAAAAAGATATTTAAATGACTTAGATGATACGATCGTTATTAACGACTTAATTAGGCGTTATAAAATTCGCAAAGAAAGTCTATTCAAAAGTTTAGTAAATTTTATTTTGCGTAGCAATAGTCGTATTTTTTCTGCAAACTCAATTCGTGATTACATAAAAAAAGAACATTCAAGTTGTTCAGTAAATACGATAATGAAATATCTAAATTACTTAGAAGAAGCGTATATTATCGAGGCAGTTAAACAGTACTCTCCTAAGACAAAAAAAGAGCTTTCGTATTATTCTAAAATTTATAACGCTGATGTTTTTTTTAATTCAATTCGTTCTATGAACAATCATTTCGACCTCACACATAATCTCGAAAATATCGTTTATAATGAGTTAATCTATATGGGATATGAGCTATATGTATATAACAATAATGGCAAGGAAATTGACTTTTTAGCAACAAAAGGCTCGAAGCAATACTATGTGCAAGTTTCCTATAGCGTGGCCGATGAAAAAGCCTACCAACGAGAGTTTAACGCTTTTAAGAACATCGACAATCTTTCACAAAAAATCATTATTACCAACGATGACATTGACTATTCAACAAGTGTCATAAAGCATATTAAGTTAAAAGACTTTTTGATGATGGAAAGTCTATAAATAACAAAAAACTATTTAAAAAAAAGTGAGAAAGGTCTACTTTACAAATAAATAAATTTCATATTATAAAAATACTTTTAATTATTAAAGCTAATTGTTATTATTTTATTGAGGATTTGCGTATGAATAATATCATTAAAACATTAATAAAAGGGGCAAATCATAAACAATGGATAGAAATTGAATATGATAATCCGGAAGGGAAAACAAAATATTGGATTGGTTTAAAAGATTATTTTTTTAAAAAGAATAGCGATACACCGCTACTTATTTTGAAAGTCGACATGTTTAATCCATCATTAGAAGATGGTTATATTAAAGACTCTATTATTTATCTCCATAAGATATTATCTGCCGATATTAAACCCGGTACATATTTTAAACATTCCCTTGATTTGCAAAAGAAAATTGATGAGAATCCCGATGATGATTTTTTATCACATATGCCTGGAATTACCGAAAATGTTTTAGATTATCTATATGAATGTAGTATTTTAGACACATCACCATATGTTAGTGATTATACCCAAATACTAGGTATTGATAATGCTGTGCTTAAAGAAGGCAAATACACCCTATCTCCACAGCAATTTAAAAAGTTAACTAAAAAACTTTCTATGAATAAAGATAATCATTTTGTTATTGATTCTTTGGTCATGAACGAAGTTTCTATTCATACTAAATACGGATTATATGTTATTGCCTTTCGACCCTTATCTTTGGATGTTGAAACAAGGACTTTGCTTTCCTCATCCGGTATTAAAATAAATAAGCGTTTTGTTTTTAATGATGAAAAAGGAAAAACAGAATGCGAGGTTTCTGCACATAAATATTTAGATGAAGAAGATTATCATCTACTAGATGATATCGATGTTACTATTGACGAGCTCAAAGATGCCTTAGCAAAAAATGTCGACGGTTCAAAAGTGGATTCTTCTCCACACATTTTATCTCTTGCTCGTTATTCTGTGGCAAATTTATATAATGAATATCGGTTAATCAGTAATATAAGTGAAAGAAATTTAAATTATCCTCTGCGTTCTTTTTTTGGTAAAAACAATACAAAACCAAGAAAAAATGGTTCATTGCCTATATCACTTGTTTCTGCTGCCAATATTGATCAATTATATGTAATATATAAAGCCTTAATGTTTCCAATTACTTATGTTCAAGGTCCACCGGGGACTGGCAAAACAAAAACGATTGTCAATACAATCATAAGTGCTTTCTTTAATAATAAAACGGTTTTAGTATCCACAAACAATAATGTTCCCTTAGATGGAATATATGATGGACTTGTAAATTTGGAATATGTTAATGGTAAAGGGACCCATTTTATTATTCCTTTTCCTGTTTTACGATTAGGTAACGATGAGAATATTTTAAAAACTATAAAAACGATTAATAATTTAGTAAGTATCGCTAAGACCATTAGTTCTGATCCAACCGCTATCGAAAGAGTTAAAGAACGATATATTAGAAAAACCGATTCTTTAAATAGAATTATGGAAAAATATGAAGAATACAATAATTTAAACGAAGTTAAAGAATTATTAGAAGATGATTCTATTCAAAATGCTTTTTCATTAAGAAAAGTATTATTTATAGATCCACAATTAGAAGATGTTAATAAAAGACTAAAAGAAATTGGAAAGATGGAAGATAATCAAGAAGAAATAGAAGACTTGATTAGAATTGATAACGATATCTTTATGTATCTTTATTTTGAATCGGCAAATAGAATCAAAATGTTAAAAAAGCCAAAATATAGGAACTTAATGGATATTTTAAATATCGGCGATGAAGAATTGATGCTTAAAGAATTCAAAAGCTATATCAGTAATGACGATAATCTCCATCTTTTATTAAAAGTATTCCCGGTCATCTTAACGACCAATGTTTCTTCATTAAAAATTGGTAGTCCCAAGCCCCACTTCAATTTAACAATCATGGATGAAGCCAGTCAATGTGCGGCACCTTACGCTATTCCACCAATTGCAAGAGGTGAAAGATTACTTCTTGTAGGTGATCCTAATCAACTTAAACCAGTGGTGCAACTCGATCAAAGCACTAATGATTTATTAAAAGAAAAGTTTAATATTCCTTCCGATTATGATTTTATGCAGTATTCGATATTAGATATGTTTTTAAACAATGATACCGTTAATGAAATGATTTTATTACGCTTACATTATCGTTGTGATCCACAAATTATTAGCTTTAACAATAAAATGTTTTATAACAATCATTTAAGAATAATGACTAA
Organism: uncultured Staphylococcaceae bacterium; assembly: GCA_964546565.1. Lineage (GTDB taxonomy): Bacteria > Bacillota_I > Bacilli_A > RFN20 > CAG-826 > CAG-826. Next base: position 39,155 of record CAZJKC010000004.1, read on the forward strand.
AGGAATTGAACAAGAACCACTTGTCTTTATAAACATTCCTCAAGGTAATGAATTTGAAAAAAGAAATACATGTATTGAGGAAGTTGATAATATTATTGCTTACTGTCTTAATCATAAAGAGCAATCTATTGGCATTATTACACCTTTCAAAAATCAAAAGCAATTATTAATAGATGAAATAGAACAACAAGGCTTATCCGGAAAGGTATCAGTAGGTACTGTCCATGAATTCCAAGGTGATGAACAAGATGTCATAATATTCTCAACCGCTATTAGTAAAAAAACTTTACCAGCAACATATAATTGGCTTAAAACCAATAGCGAGTTAATAAACGTGGCTACCTCAAGGGCTAAGAAAAAATTAATAATGTTTGCTGATCAAAGTTCTATTGAATATCTTCATTCTAATTTTCCAACAGAGGAAGATTACTTCTATGACCTTTATCAATACATTAAGAAAAAAGGTGCGCATCTCGTATCTTTTAATAGCAAATTTGGAACTAGGGCTACCGGACTTAAAACATACAATAGCGAGTTAGAACGAGCTTTTTTAGATAATCTTGCCCAAGTAATTGAATGTAATAACTATTTTGGTTTAACTTATAAAACACAAGTCCCTATGAACTCTATTTTGGATATGACAAGTTTTGATGAAAAGTATCAATCTTACTTTTTCAAAAGTAAATTTGATTTCGTATTATTTAGAAAAGGAAGCGATAATGTTCCAGTCGCTATTATTGAATTAAATGGTATTGAACATGAAATTGATGATATGGTAAAAAAACGTGATGAAATGAAAAGAGAAATTTGCCGTCATCATAACATTAAATTAATTGAAATTAGCAATAGATATGCTCGTAGATATGAATACATTAAAGAAAGATTATTAACAACAATATTTCAACAAAAAAGAAAATAATTAATAAAAGAAGAAAAAGTGATTTTTATCATTATTATCACTTTTTCTTTTCTATACTTACTATATTTATTAATGAATTATTTAAATAAGCATGATCTTTAAAGCTTACTATTTCATCTTTATTTAACTCAATATAAATCTTTTTTTAACAATCAATGATTATTAATCGACATTTGAATTAAATCACTAGTGCTTATCTTAGCTACTTTATATGAGAAAGAACGACCATTTATATTATAGTCAATTATATATGAATGAATATACTTAATACCTTTATCAATTATATTTAAAACATACTCCTTATCACTAGCTAAATCATCAATAGTTTTATTAACATATAATGAATCATCGACATATACTTCAAATATGCTAGGATTAATCATTTTATAAACGATTTTCATATCTTTAATATCATTTCTATCATACATATCACAAACTAAATATATAATACTTGCCGTATATGAATTTAATAGTATCTCATCATTAATTATTTGAACATTAGAGGGGAATTTAATGAGCCCATTTCTTCTATTAACTACAATCAACTCATTATCATTTAATTTCCGTCTTATAATTATTTTTCCAATAGTAAAATGCAAATCATATAAGAAATAAATGTCCTCAATTTGTACATTATCCTTACTATAAATTGAAAGATTCTTTTGAGAAATTCTAATTATAGGATAATCAATCAAAAAGATACATATATCATTTAATTCTAAAAATTTAAAATAGCGCTTTAAAAAATAATAAAATGACTGATACTTGTATATCTTTTTTATTTCAATCGCGGAATAACCATTTTTTTGAGCATAATCTATTATATATTCTATTAATTGTATGCCATATTTGGCATACGCTCTTGCTGATATAGCAAAATCATAAAGGACCAGTATTTGACTATATGCCTCTATCGTAGAAGATTCATCAAGATTAATAGCGTTATACAATAAAGAATATCCTAAAATATCATCTTTCGTTTTAATATAAAAAGCAACATCAGAATACTTTTGTTGATAATCATCATCTTTGTATCCTAACTTAATAAAAGGATAACAATTTGTCCAATTACCAACTTCATAAATATCACATACATTAACTGGTTCAATTGTAACTTTTGTTTTTTTCATACTGACCTCCATATGTCGTCAACTTTAATGAATCTTCCAAACATTTTAAGGAAATGCTCTAACTCTTTTAATATAAAATAGCAACACTGAAAGAAATAAACTATATAATAAGGAAAAAAACAAGTTATTAATGAAATAATACCTATATCTAAGGACTTATAATACTTGTTCATTTTAGATAAATAACATACTTATCTATTAAAAATAATATTGTTCATTACCTAATGCAAAAATCAAATAACGAAAATCAAATAATGAGACATAGTTATAATATCATCATTCTAACTTATGTTATTATCACCTTTTTAATCAATTTAGTTCTTCCATAATGTTCAGGATATTTCATAACCATTTTACTAGATTTAGTATTACTTTTTTTCTTTAGCCTCTACTAATGTAGAAATTCCTTGATATGAAATGACAAAATCAATTTTAAGACCACTTTCTTTAGCATAATAAGGTTCAATGTTTGCTATAGCTTCATAAATTGCTCCTTTGCCTTGTCCTAAATCACATCACATCTATTTATTCCCGCAATGGTGTCAATTTCATACATAGCAGTCACAATACCAATATCTTCAGGGAATAATTTAAACAGAGACTGTAGTCCTATTAATAAAGAAGACATATTAGGAGTAAAAATAGACCCTATGGCACACTATTAAAGGTATAGTATAAGAAAAGAATACACCATTTCTAATAGATGCCTCTTATCTTTTTTTATTTAGTTCACCAATTTTCCATCAATAAGAAATCAACTATATGTATAACCTTTATACCATTAATATTTTGTACATCATTACGATTGGTGGTAACTACATATTTATGATTGAAATCTTTTATTGCTCTTAAATTATCAATTTCTCTATTAGAATTATCAGGAAGTTTAATTGTAGCTTGAATTTGAATTTCTTCATCTCTTTTTTTGGCAATAAAATCTATTTCTTTATCACCATTTTTTCCCACAAATACATCATAACCTCTTCTTTTTAATTCAAGATAGATTATATTTTCAAGTATAGAAGCATCCATTTTTTTATTATATCCAAAAATAGCAAATCGAAATGAAATATCCGAAAGATAATACTTTTCTTGTGTTTTAAGAATTGATTTTCCTTGTAAATCATATCTATTACATTCATAAATTATAAATGCTTCTTTTAACCAAGCTATGTAATTATATATAGATTCAACAGATATTTCACGATGTTGACCTTTAAGATAAGTCGCAATAGAATTTGCAGAAAATGTTTTTCCCATATTATCCATTAAATACTTTATAACCCTATTAAATTTTTCAATTTCTTTTATAGGATGATTGCTCATAACATCCTTAGTTATTATTGAATAATATACACCATCCACAATTTGATATGCTTTTTGAGTATCTAAATTAGATGTTGCAATTAATGGAAAACCACCAAATCTTGCATATTCTTTATATACTTCATCTAAGTTATCTGATTTAATACCTTTAAAAAGAATATACTCTTTAAATGATAAGGTATATGTTGGAATAAGAATATATCTACCTGAAAGATATGATGAAATATTTTCACTTGTAAGTTTCGAGTTTGAACCCGTTACATAAATATCTACATTTTGTGTTTCAAAAAGCGAATTAATTGCTTGTTCCCATTCTTCAACTTCTTGTACTTCATCAAGTAAAAGATAATAACGCTCACCATCTTTGATTTCTTTCTTGATTTCAGCATACATATCCTTCTTAGTATAACCATCATTAGTCTCTACACTGGTAAATAACCTATAAATAATATGATTTTGTTTAATACCTTTTTTTAAAAGCTCATCGCCAATCATATCAAGAATATATGATTTACCACTTCGTCTTACACCAACAATGATCTTAACCATGTTTATATTTATAAATGGTCTAATATAATCAAGATATTCTTCTCTCACAATTAAATCTTTTTTATGCATTATTGATCCTCCATTTTTGATACAATCATCATAGCATTTACTCATACTTTTTTTCAAGGGTTTCAACCAAAAAAGTTATATTATCTTTCATACTTTTTTGGTTTGTAACCGAAAAACTTTTTTTTAAAAAATGCTCAGTGTTATTTATATTTTATCATCACTTAAAATATCTTTTTTATCATTTATATTTTTATAACTAAGAATAAGAAATAACCGATTGGCTAAAGATATTATTTTTTCAATTATGCTTTCATAAGTTTTGTTCAATAAATTTTGTTAAAAACTATCGTCTTTTCTTTTAAAGATATTTTACTTACTTCATATCCATAATCTTTTAATTCTTTCTTGTATTTTAAAAAGGAATGGTCTATTTCAAAGCCTAAAATGTTTTTTATTTGTTCATAAGATAATATTATTTTTTCTTTATTTATTTCTTTTAAGTATTTCCATAATGGTTCATATTTGTTGCTCATTCTATTCACTCTCCCATAAATATAATTTATTAACTTTTTAATGCATTAAGGACAGTAAAAAAACTCATAACAAACGTCTATTTAATTCTTTTAGTTCTTTTTCTCTTCCAACAAGCATAATGTCCTCCTAAGTTTATTTACTAAGCAGTTATTTACTATCAAGTAAATAATATCTTATAGTGTTAATAAAATCATGTCCAATCATTTATCGAAGCTAATAATTATTAGCTTTTAATATAAGAACTAGTTATTTCATTACAAACAAAATATTGCATATAATGGGATGGATTTTATGCCATTTTCAAACCCAAAATTTCTTGTAGATAGTCTAATAGAGTAATTAGGAGAGTATTTATCAACAAATAATTTCAAACTACGCGCTCTAACGTTATTTGCAGACTTTACTTCAATGGGGATAACCGCATCATTTTAACGAATAACAAAATCAAGTTCTGCTTTTCCATTAGATTCCCAATAGTTTAATCTATATCCTTGTACGACAAGTTGCTCAGCAACATAGTTTTCAGCAAGTAATCCCCTTGTTCTATCGGACATTACACTGTTAAACAAAATATCTTGAGGCAAAATGCCTGATTTGAAACAGAGCAATCCGACATCAGAATAATATATTTTAAATGCATCAAGCTGCTCATATACCGATAATGGCAATTTCCCTTCTGTAACTTTGACATTTTCCAATACTACACATGCAGCTTTTAACCACTGAAGAGAAAGTTCATAATCTTTTGCTCTTGCATTACTTTTAATAACAGCATACTGGAATTTTGTGTTTTCTTTTGCAAGTTGTGATGGTAAAGTATTAAAAATGGCAATACTTCGTATTGTTTCGTTAGGCGTTGCATGTTTTGTCATATCGGCGATATATGAATCCGCAATATTCGCCTGCATCGAACGAACGGCATCAAAATTGTTTGTTTCAAGATAAGTTTTTACCACTGCAGGATATCCACCAATTACAAGATATTTTCGATACAATTCCAATGCAAGATTATGATAAATATCAGGAAGAGGCGTAAAACTATTATATGACTCTTTTATTTTATTTATGAGATTATTGTTCCCTGTGGCAAGCAGAAATTCTTCAAATGAAAGCGGGTATATAATAAGCATATCTACTTTCCCCACAGAAAAAGAAAAATCTCCATGATTAATAGCCAAGCCTAAAAGACTACCCGCCGCAACAATATGGTATTCAGAGGCTTCTTCACAAAAATATTTTAATGAAGTAAGTGCTTGTTCACAAGCTTGTATTTCATCAAAAATAATAAGTGTTTTGCCAGGAAATATTGATTGTCTTGAATATACTGAAAGTTCTTCAATAATACGTTTCGGGTTTAAATCTAGTTCATATATTTTATTCAACGTTTCCTTATTGCCTTCAAAGTGTAAATAAACAACGTTATCGTAATATTTCTTACCAAATTCTAAAAGCAAAAAGGTTTTCCCAACTTGTCTTGCGCCTTTTAACAAAAGCGGTTTACGTTCAATCGCCTCTTTCCATCTAATAAGTTTATTAATTAAAAGTCTTTCCATAAAAAAATCCTTTCTATTAATATGATTAAATATTATCATTGTCAAAAAAAAATATTTTTACACTATTATGTTCTTAAAAGTGTATATATAACGCAGAAATATGAACATAAAATATAATTGGACAAAGAGTATGCTATTTTTTATAAATTATACGCACAATCTGATTCAACATATCTTTTGCATATCCCTTTATAGCAGTATAGTTACGTAAAAGGTTATAGTCTCTATAATATTTTCATTTAACGAGCCGCAATTGACCAAAGTATCATTTACTTTAAATAGTTTATAAAGGCTTTTTTACTCTTTTAAAATTTCTTACATATTTGAACTCTCCATATTTATTATTTAAAATTCATTTTTTTCTATTCTATAGAATTTGAGCGTTTTACAAAAAAAGGCTTGATCTTTGCACTACAATACAAACCTATACTTTTTCAATATTCGAAAGGGGGGAGTGTTTTGATCTAAAACTTAAGAAATAATCGACAATTTTTTCTTAAAAAGTCATTTTTGAATAGCTAAATTAGTATTTTAAATATATATAATTAAATGTTAAATGTATTTAAGATAACAAATTGAAAAATCAAAATAAGTTTAAATATCAAATAGTTAAATGAGAAATCCAAGCATCATATTATTTCGACATTAGCACTTTTTTGTTCTATAAAAGCAAAAAAAATTCGTTTTTAAAAAACATCAACTATGATGCAACGCAAAAGATGCTTGCATTTTTGCGACCGGTTTATTTAGCTTTAAAATCAATAATTTTTTCAATAATTTTTTTTGCCTTTTTTAAAGTTTCAATTTCTTCATTTGATAGAATAAAAACAGTTGAATAATCATGCTGATTCGATTCGGAAAAATAATTTAAAGGGATACAATAGAAGTCAGCTATTTTTTGTAAAGTGCTTATTGTTGGTTCAGTTAATCCCGTTTCATAGCGGCTATATGTTTGTTGTGAAATAAATAGCTTATTAGCAAGTTGCGATTGTGTTAAGTTTGAACTTTCTCTAAGTTTTAAAAGTTTTTGAGCTATTGGCATAAAATCATTCCTTTCAATTCTACCTATAAATGAATAAAAACATTTTGTAATTCCATTATTTACGTTTTTTATCAATCTTATTTGTCTTTTAAACTAATTGCCAAACTAATTAGCTCATCAATAATTTCATCTTTTGATTTTTCTTGTTTATTTTCTAATAAATAATCGATGGATACATTTAATATGTTAGCAATTTTTTTCAAAGTTAATAAATTAGGCTCTGTCCTACCTCTTTCATAATCGCCATAGGCAGTTGCTGATATATTAAGCATTCTTGCCATATCTTCTTGCGTTAGGCCGTTCTTTTTTCTAATTTCTTTTAATCTTTCACAAAACATAAGCCGATCTCCCTTAAATAATCTAACGAAAACTATTTACTAATATTTATGACTTTTACAAGTTTTTTTATTTCCTCTAAATGATAGTCGATTTTTTTTACAGGACTAATTTCAGGATAATAGTCTAATAATTCATTTAATGAGCACTCGAAAAGAGTAGCTAGTTTAATTAGCATGCTTGAAGGAATATCTTTATTTTGACTTTCCCATAAATAATATGTTCTACGATCCACACCAATTATTTTTGCAGTTTCAGTAATCGATAAATCACGATTCTCTCTACAATTTCTAAGACTCATTTTAATCACCTGATGACTTAATTGTATCATAATTGTATTATTTTAACCATTGAGATACAAAAAAAGCCCGTATTTATCGGACTTCTCTACACAAAATGGTCGGAATAGTGGGAAGTGTTTTTAAATAAGACTTAAGAAATAATCGGCGATTATTTCTTAAAAAAGTTATTCTTGAATAACTAAATATTAATAGTAAAATAAATACTTTTACTATAGTTTGTATCAAAATTGTATCAGTGAAAAACGGGGAAAAACGCTCCGTCTTTTTAGCGTTTGGCCATTAATTAAGTCAACCAATCCCCCTAATAACCCCCATGATTAGATATAATAATATAATATATATATAAGACAATCTGATTGGACAAAAAAGATTGACTGGAAGATTGGCCGATTTCTCATTTCGTTAAATAATTAATAGTTTAAATATGCATAATTTAATTCTAAATATATTTTCAATATATTTAAAATAATAAATAAAAAAATCATAATAGTTAAAAAAAATAAAATATCATAATATCAAAATAGATAAAAGTGAAATCCAAGCATCATATTATCTCGACGTTAGTCGATTTTTTTTCGTTCTATAAAAGCAAAAAACATTTTTTGGTTTTTAGAAAAAAAACATCGGCTATGCCGCAACGCAAAATATGCTTGCATTTTTGCGACCGGGTTATTTGGCTATAAAGTTATTTTTGTAAATCTTGAATGATAAATTTAATATGAGCAATTTCCTCATCAGTCAATGAAGAAACATCTATTGTTTTAGAGTTATTTAAATCTAATAAATAATCAGTACTAACATTAAAATATTTAGCAATTTTAACTAACATATCAATAGAAGGTAAAATATTATCATTCTCCCAATTGGAAATACATTGTTTTGTAACACCTAAATGTTTAGCAAGGTCAACTTGACTAATACTAAAGCTCATTCTAAGATTTCTAATTTTTTCACTCATCATAATAAAAATACAACTCCAGTCAATTTCTTATGTACAATGATATTCCTAAAGCTTGACATATTAAAAATACTAAAGTACAATAATAATTGACTAAAATACATGGAGCAAAAAAATGAAAATATGGAAACCAAGAACACATTATTACTTTACTAACCCGCTTATTAGACGATTGA
>CAZJKC010000005.1:0-43327 GCA_964546565.1 uncultured Staphylococcaceae bacterium
CAAAAATCAATTGTTTACATTTTGGTAAAATTAATTTATACTCTATATAGACAAATGAAATGACCACCTATTATACTATTAGATGGCCTATATTGGATGTTGTTTTAGACGAGATTTGAATATTAGGAATAGTTGAGGGAGGAGTATAATGCAAAGAAAATTAAAAATTATTTTGGTACTTGTTAGTATCGCTATGTCTTTTTTAGGAGCGACATTTTGGGTAGTATTGCAAAATGAAAATAATCTTAACAATAATGTTGTTGTCGATTTAGACAATGAAAATGTCCAAGAAACATTAGATGGTATTAATTTTAAAGATTTTCATCCCGGTCATAATGAAAAATATGAGATTACTTTAAAAGGTGATTTGTCAGATGATTATGAAGTGACATTAGATTTTCATGAAATTAAAAGTGAAGGTAAAGATAATGCCCTTGCAAACTATATAAATGTCAAAATTGAAACACAAGAAAAAACAATTGAAAAAGGATTAAAGGAGTTGCTTGATGGGAAACAAATAGAATTAGGAAAAAAAGCTTCTACAATCGATATTACTTACTATATGCCAGAGGATGTAGGTAATGAATCACAAGGAACAAGTGTTGAATTCTATATCGAACTTACAGCAAAAAGTGTAAAAGAATGACAAATAAGACAAAAAGTGTTGTAAAAAAAACATTTAAAATTGTTGGAGATATTCTTATTGCATTTGTTTTATTAGTTACGATATTTGTTCTGGGTGTCACGGTTACTTCAAAAAAAGACAGTGATGGAACGGCGACAATATTTGGTACACAGCTTCGCTTTGTGCAATCAGATTCAATGGCGAAATGTGAGTATACTGATGTTAGCGAATATGATATTAAAAGCATACCAGTCAAATCGTGTGTTTTTATAGAAACTATTCCTACTGATGAAAAAGAAAGAGACGAATGGTATGCGAATCTTCGTGTTGGTGATGTTTTAACATTTAAATATGTTTATACCAAGCAAGAAACCATAACGCACCGCATTATTGATAAGCAATATGTGGAAATTAAAGATGAGAACGATATTATTACTGGGCATTATTATATTTTCACTTTAATGGGCGATAATAAAAATTCTGATTCATCTCTTTTGACCCAAACGATTAATACGATGATAGATGGCCCAAATTATATTATTGGCAAAGTTGTTGGACAAAGTTATGTATTAGGCCTTATGGTATATGCCTTTAAATCTCCAGTTGGCATTGTTTGCTTAATTATTATTCCATGTTTAATAATTATTGCATTTGAAATAATGAAGATTGTTAAAGTATTAGGAAAGGATAAGAAAACAATACAACAAAAACAAGCAGATGAAATCGAAGAATTAAAACGTCAACTTGCTATGTTGCAGGAAAGCGTTGAAAAAAAAGAAGAGCAATAATTTGCTTATGTTAAGAATAAAATCAAATAGAGGAGGTAAATTCTTATGTATGTCTTAATTATTATATTTATTGTTTTGTCACTTTTAATTGGGCTCTTTAGTACAGTCCTTGTTGGTCGAGAAGTGGTGATTGAAGAAAAGAAACGTCGGAATCAAACAAATGAATCTGTCAGTTCAATATCACCTACCCCGGTGGCAACAACAGCTGCTATAAAAGTTGAAGAAGAAACTAGCGATGATTTTAAAGAAGGAACAGTAGCGTTTTCAACCGGATCACAAACATTGGATGAAAAATACCTTGCTTTAAATGCTGAATACAAAGGCTATTATGATGAGATTGTTCGTTATGCGATGGCCATTAGCGGTAGTAAACGTATTAAGAATTCCGTTTATGAAGAATATAAAATCGGCAAAAATCGTCTTGTTAGATTAAAAATTAAACGTGGATATGTCATTTGTGAACTTGTTATTTACAATCAAACATTTAAAAATTATATCGACAAGAATAAGATTTCCATTAAACAAGCTCCAGCTTCTATTAAGGTTATTGATGAATCGACACTCGCGGCTGTTAAAGATAGTATCGCTATTGCGGTAAAAGCAATTGAAGAAGAGAAAGCTTATAAAAAAGAACAAGCCAAATTACGTCGTAAACAAAATAAAGCCGCTATTAAAGAAGCATCTAAATAATGGTATTAATCGTGTAAACGATAATATATATAAGTTGAAAATAGTAAAGAAAGGAGAATTGATTAATGAGAGAAAGCAAAGTCAGAACGATGCTTCTAGCAAGCGTGATGATAATGTTGTGTACGTCTGTTATTGTTGGCGGTACTTATGCTCTATGGAGTGATCAAGTTAGTGTTAAAAATCATCTTTCAGCAGGTTCATTAAAAGTTGAACTTAAAAGAACATATCTTGAAAAATTTGCTCTTGATTCTGAAGGTTCTGGTCACTTAACCAAGACTGTTGACGATAAAGAAACGTCCACCACTGCAAATATGTTCGGAATATCTAATGATGATGTTATTGTTCCATCAACATATTATGCGGCAAGGCTCAAACTCACCAATAGTGGCGATGTAGCAATCAACTATGTTGTCAGTATTGAAGTTGATAAAAACAGTGATGTTGAACTTGCAAAACAAATTATTGTTCATGTTGGCGATAAGCAAAAAGCTATCTTTGACGAATCAAATGGTTATTCGATGAGCCCTAATGATACAGATTGTCAATATCTTGTAAAAGAGACAAACAATGGAAAAATTGATTATTTAACAAATGAAATTGGGAGTGGCTCATTGAATAAAAAGCAAGAAACGGAATTTTGGGTTGAAGTATTATATCTTGATTTGAATAATAATAATGATTCTCAAAACCAAAAGTTAAGCTTTGACATTTACGTTGATGCTACACAAGCTATCTAAAAATGTTTCAAAGTCTAATTAAAAAAACAAATTACATTTAAAAAAATAAGGAGAAAAAGAAATGAAAAAAGCAAAAAGAAACATTATTCTTTCTTCACTATTAGCGATTGGCTTCTGTGCTAGTCTTGTAACTGGAGCGACATACGCCTTATTCACATCGCAAAGTGAAGTTAATGTTGCCGTTACATCCGGTAAGATTGATGTTGTTGCTAAGGCAACTGAACCATCATATGGATCTACCCTTCCAGGTGGTAAACTTGATGAATCAAGTGCAACTGTCGCTAACAATACTGTTACCATTGATAAAATGGTCCCTGGTGATGTTGTTGAATTTGATTTAATTATTAAAAACAATAGTAATGTTAAAGTCCAATACCGTACCGTTATTAAAAAAGTAGCTGATGATGGATTATGGAAAGGCTTAGAAATTACCATAGGTGGTAAAACCTATGATGGCATTACCAAAATAACAGAATGGCAACAACTTTCACCAAATTCTGCCGATGAAATAATTCATGTTAAAGTTACCCTTCCTAAAGGTAGAGGTATTGAATATGCTAATAAAACATGTCAATTTACCTATTCTGTGGAAGCAGTTCAAGGCAATGCTTCTGTAAGCAATCCTATTGTTTCGGCTCCTGAAAGCCAAACTGAATTAAATGAAGCATTAGCTAATCAAGCAGCTTCTGATGTTTATCTTGAATTAGATAAAGGCACCTATACTTTACCAGCTGTCAGCAACAAAAATGTTCAAGTTATTGGTAGTGGTGCCGATACCACCAAAATTGATATGACCAGTAGTTCTATGATTGGAGCTCAAAATGGTGGATTAGACATTTCATTTGAAGATGTTACTGTATCATTCTCAAATGAAAACTATAAAGGAATTACTCATTCATCCAAAGTTACATATAAAGATTGTACCTTAGTTGGTAAACAATTCTTATATGCTTCAGATGTTGAATTTGAAAATTGTACCTTTATTAATGATGACGATTATACTGTTTGGACCTATGGTTCTAGCAATGCATCATTCAAAAATTGTACTTTTAAAACTGGTGGTAAAGCAATTTTAATTTATTGTGAGGATGCTACACACACCAACAATGTTATCGTTGAAGACTGTGTTTTCTATGATAATGATAATTTAAAGACCAAAAAAGCCGCGATTGAAATTGGTGATAGCCAACCAATAGCTGGTTTAAAAGTTAATTTAATAGCTAAAAACAACAAGATTTATGGCTTTGCTATTAATGATGAAGGTACTGGTACTGGTAATAAAGTATGGGGTAACAAAAATGATATCCCTACTGATCGTTTAACAGTCGTTACTAGTAACAACCAAGAATTTGATAATGTAGTGGCTTCTAGCGGTAATTCCAGTGTTGTTTCTAACACATTAAAATCTGAAGCCAAAGATATTACCATTTATTTAACTGATGATGTCGTTATTTCTGGCGATAGCGCAACCCAATTAAAGAATGCTTCTGGTGGCGTTAATACCGATACAATCGTCATTGATGGTCAAGGTCACACCTTAGACTTTAAACACATCGATAGTGATGCAAACCACATTGCTACCAATGGCGCTAAACTTATCTTAAAGAATTTACATCTCACCAATTCTGGTTATAATGATGGACCATGGAACCGTCACGATATCGTCTTCGATTGTGATGTTGAACTTGAAAACGTTACCAGTGATAAAGCTATCGCTTTAGGCAAAAATGCTAAATTAACAAATGTTACTATTACTGATGTCGGTGAAGTTTACGGCTTATGGATTAAGGCTACTGCTAGTAAGGTTGAACTTGATAATGTTACTATTAATTGTTCAGATGCTGGTGGACGTGCTATTTGTATCAAAGATGAATATATTAGTGAAGGTGAACGCGTTGCAGTTGAATTAAGTATTAAAGATTCTAAACTTATTTCATCTAAAAAAGCTGGTATCTTAGTTACAAATACTGCTGGCGCTACTATTATTGCTGAAAACGTTGATATTACTGAAGTTAAAGCCGATAGTACCAACTTAGTTTGGATTGATGAAAAACGTCCTAATTCCGTTGTTACCGTTACCGGTGCTACAGTAATTCCTGAACCATAGTAAAAAAAATAAAGAAGAAGCAAGTTAGTTTAATAAATAGATGTTTAGTTAGGCTATCTTGCCTTATTTTAAAAGGAGATATATTTATGAAAACAAAAAATAAAATTTTAGTATCTTCTCTTATGGCCATAGGTTTTTGCACAAGTCTTATTACTAGTGCAACTTATGCTTTATTTACCTCTGAAAGCAAAGTAAATATTACCGTTTCCTCAGGTAAAGTTGATGTCAAAGCCACGATTGATAATATCAAATTATATTCACCTACATTAATTTCGGAAAAAGGTGATGTAATAAATGATGAAAATGCAGCAAATGGTATGACATTTGCCAATGGAGGAGAAGTATCATACGCTAATGGTATGATGGAATTAAAGAACATTACTCCTGGTGATAAAGTTGATTTTGATATTAATCTTAAAAATAATAGTGATGTTACGATAAATTATCGTACTGTTATTGGTTGCGAATATGGAACTGGATTATTTGAAGGTCTTGCAATAAAAATCAATGATCAAAAATATGATGGACAAACAAAACATTCAGATTATAAAAATGTTACACCAGAAGCTAATACTGATGTTACTCATGTATCGATAGAGTTACCTTTAACCGCTACTAATGAGTATCAAGGTTTATCAACCAAGCTTTTCTATAAAGTTGAAGCTATTCAAGGCAATGCGGAATTAGAGGAACTCGATAGTAATACATATTATATTTATTCGGCTTATGATCTTATCAATTTAGAAAGCAAAATTGCTACTTATGATAATGTTAAATTAATGGCTGATATAAATATGGAAGGCATTAAATATACACCATTTGATGTAGTTCTTAGCTCTAAGAAAGTATTTACCTTTGATGGTAATAATCATACTATTTCAAATTTTGAACCAACAGGTTTATCTAAACCCAATTTTTTACAATATAATGCCTTATTTGGTTCGATAACATCAAGTTTGCATAACGAACAAGATAAAGGGACCTTTATAATTAAAAACTTAACAATGGATAAAGCTAATGTTATACAAAATAAAGGTGATTTATCAGTAGCGGCTGCTTTAATTGGTAATGCCAAAGTTGTTGATATTGAAATTAATAATTGCAAAATCACCAATAGCGTTATTACATCTGATGATTATGCGGCCGGTTTAATTGGATATGGTGAACAATCATATTCATGGATTAATCAAAAAATCGTTAACTGTGAAGTTGATGGTTGTGAGATTACCGGAAATGGTAATACCGCTGGATTAATGGCTTTATCAAATTATGAAATTACTGTTGAAGAATCTACTATTACTAACAATACCATTGATGGTCAAGGTGGACACTCTGCTGCTGCTATTCTTGGTGCTGGTAATGTTGATGCTACCAATGTAATTGCCGCTAACAACAACTATATTGGTGGTGGTAAATGCTCTGCTGATACAAAAGATGATGATTATGGTACATATCATAAATTTGATAATTATGAAATAATAGTTATTGACAATGTTATTCGCAACATTGATGAATTAAAAGCTTTCCGTGATGATGTTAACGCTGGTAATACTTATAATGGTAAAACCGTTATTCTTATTGCTGATATTGATTTAAAAAATGAAAATTGGACACCAATCGGAAATGAAGAACATCCATTCCAAGGTAATTTTGATGGGAAAGGACACACTATTTCCAATTTAAAATGTAATGGTGGTGTTGATAACCCTATTGATTTAGAAGCCATTGATCAAGGCTTATTTGGATGTTGGCAAGCTAATTGTGCTGTTATTGAAATGTCAAATATTAAAATTCATAATGCTGATATTTATGCTAAGAGTTCTGCCGGGGCCGTTATTGGTGCGATGGATAATAAGTATTATCAAAGCTATATTGATTCTGGAGAAACATGGATACATGATATCGAAGTTACTGGGAAAGTAACCATTGAAGCCGGTAATTCTGGATCAGTTATTGGAGCTCCTTTTGATGGCCATTGGCAAATGTATTCAGCCGTTCAAAATATTACTGTAAATGTTGAAAGTGGTAGTTATGTTTCTAACATCAAGACCGCTGTTGCTAGTGGAGATGGTGCCCTTATTGGTGGTATTGTCGCTTCTTCTCCATATAGTTATGGTTCATATAACTTAGTTTCCAATATTGATGTATATGGAACTTGGGGTATTGTTGGTGGCGTCGCTGGAATTGCTGGTATGTATTGGAAAGATTGTACTTGTACTGGTAACGTTTATGTCAAAAATGCGGAACATGATTGGAAAATTAAACAACATGCGGCTGTTTTAGGGGTTTTAGCACCGACAAGAAGTTACTATGGTGGAGTAAAATATGACACTTTAGTAAGCACTGGTATTTTTGAAATCGAATATACCGACGGAACAACTTCCTACACTAATGAACAAACAAGCAACAATTACGGAGCTTGGGCCTGGTAAAAAACAATTCATTATTTAGTTTTAGATTTTTCTAAATTTTAAATAAAACAACCCATCGATAATTTATCGGTGGGTTTTATTCATTTTGTAATCATTATAAGCAAAATCGGATAAAAAATAGATATTAATAAAGAATTAGCATAAACAATTACTTAGCATTATTTTTAACAATTGCTAATAAATGATAATTTATATAGTATAAAAATATAGAATAACAAGTTAAATGAAAGGAAATGCCTAATATGAAAAAAATAAAAAATATTTCTTTATTAATGTTGTTATGTACAACGATTTTAGTTGGATGTAATGATCAACCCACGGATTTATCGAATGATAATACTTCCAAAGAATCACCAATTTCAAGTGTTGAAGAACAACCATCATCGAGTGTTGAAAAAACAAAATTAGTGAAAGGAACAGATTATATTGCTCACAATGAAACATATCAAAATGGTGGATATGATTATAATGAAGATATGTGGTACATTAATAACCTTAAAGATTTACCATTACCAGATCCTCAAGTTTATGAAGAAAATGGAATATACTATATTACCGGAACAAGTGACCGTACAAGTTGTAAAGAAATTGATATTTATTGGACGTTGGACTTTATTACTTATAACTTAGTCACTAATGTATATATACCTTCTAGTACAGCATGGGAAAGAACTAATCCTGAATTTTATGCTCCGGAGATTTATTGCTTCAATGGTGTTTATTATCTTTATTATAGTGCCATGTGTCGAACTAATGATAACGGGCTTCATGATTATCGACGTTATAATAGCGTGGTCTCATCTACGAATCCTTTAGGACCATATAAAGCCATTGTCAATGATGAAGTTGATGGTGATACAATGCCTTTATTTGTCAATGATGCTGATGATTGTACATCATTGGATGCGACCATATTCAAAGATGATGATGGTCAAATGTATATGTATTATGCGATTACTGATGATGCAGAAAACATTTGTGGCGTGAAGATGACTTCCCCATATCAAGCGGATTGGTCAACACGTAAAGTTCTAGTTAGACCAGGATTTATAGATTCAAATTTTGAAAAGGATGAACGCTTATTAGAATGGGAAATGTGGCGTGGATATTATATTGCCGAGGGGCCATATATGATTAAGTCACCTAATGGTAAGTATTATTTAACTTACTCGGTCAATGGTTGTTGGAATAAGTATTATAGTGTATGTTACGCAATCAGCGATGATCCTTTAGGAAACTTTGTTAAACCTTATGAAGATGGTGAAATGTGGACTAATTTATTACTCGGATATAGTGGTGAAAGAGAGAAAGATGGTACCATATATGAAGAATGGTCTGGATTTGCTTCGGGAACTGGACACCATTGTTTCTTTAAAATCGGTGACCAATTGATGATTGGATATCACGCTCATCAAAATCGTGATTATAATAGTGATAGCCAATATACGGCAAGATATTTTGCCATGGATTACATATATTTTGATGAAGATGGGAATTTATTTGCCAATGGCCCATCATATTCGCTTCAACCATTACCAGAAGAATTGAGTGAATATAAAAATATTGCCTTTGGTGCTGAGGTTAAAGGTGAAAATGTTAGTAATATTGAAGCAATAAATGATCATTATATTGTTTCTAATTACAATATAGCTGGAGAAGATACAAAAGAAGTATCCCTTGGTAAATATGAGGCTTCCATAACTATCGAATTTGATAAAGAATATGAAATTGGCGGTTTTGCGGTTTATAGTAGTGCTTTTTATGATTATCAATTAGAAAATATTAAAGAAGTTATTTTTGATAACGGTTATGTTGTCGAAAACTTAAGTAATTGTTATGCTCATTCTAATCCTGACGGATTATCATTTGTTTTCCCAAATAGCGGAATTACTCTTGAATTTTTAAAAACATTCTCTGCCAAAAGTGTAACATTCGTTTTTAATTCTGCTTCTGATGTTCGACTCAATGAAATTGTTGTTTTAGGTAAATAATTTACGAGCGTCTTTAGTGAGTCATGTACTCATATAAGGCGCTTTTTTGTTTAAAATGTCTATTATTTTATCTTTATTCATAAATTAAATTAGATATGAAAATGAATAAAGAACAAGAAAAGAAGATTATCGAATTTGCTAATTATTTATTAAATTTAACACCGAATGAAATAACTATTCTAGCTTCTTTTATTGGCCTTTTCTTTTCGCAATTTCTCACGCCAAATCAACAAAATGTTCTCGGTAATTTCTTTGAACTAATAGGACAAGTATTAATTACGATGGGGGCCCAAGGTCAATATATTACCGCCGATGATGATGAAGATGCCGCTATTGTTAATAATCGTTATCCTCATAAAAAATAAAAGAATATAAAATGTTATAATTAAAGCAACAAAAATACGTATCTTAATGGTCTTATTTATTGAAAGGAAGTACTTTGATGGGTTCTATAGCAAAACGTGATATCAAAAGATTAGCATCCGCTAATCGTCATGACATGGAAAAAGCCTTTAACCATATTTATCAAGAATATGTTTTTTTGCTTTATTACATTGCCTTAAAAATAACGAGTAATAGCGAATTATCTAAAGATATTTGTCAGCAAGTATTTCTCAAGTTATATGAAAATCGTGGACAAATAAAAACGATTAAAAACTTAAAAGCTTATTTAACGACTATGTGTCGTAACACAGCTATAAACTCCCTTCAAAAAGAAAATAAATATATTTCCTTAGAAGAAGAAGTTATTGATGAACATAACATTAATAATGATTTTGAGCTTTATATAGCGAAGTTTAAAGATTTTTTACAAGAAGATGAAATTGATTTAGTTATCTATCGTTTCCTATATGATTTCTCTTTTAATGAGATAGCGGAACTGCATCATTGTTCAATAAATGTCATTACCGGAAAGTATCGTCGCACCATGATAAAAATAAGAAAGCATTATCAAGAAAAAAGAGGTGACTTAAAATGAAAAAATTAAAGAAAGAAGTTAAAGAAGATTTTATTAAGAAAACGGAGCAATCTTTTGCTTTTAATACCAATGAGTTACCTTTTGAAGAAAAAAAGAAAAAATCGCATATCGGTTTAATAATTTCTTTAACTGCGGTCACCGCATTAGTGGTTTTCACCATTCCGCTAGCGGCATCATTTTTAAATACAAAGAGTAGTTATAAAACGACGCGTAAATATTATTCACCAGAACAAATAAAATATATTGAAGAAGCCACCTTTAAACCTCTTAATGAAATTGAATATCCTTCTTCTCGAGGTGACGCTTCTCCTTCAACAGAGTATGTTGAGATGCTTAATGATATAAGTCTTAATATTTATCAAAAAATAATGAGACAAGAAAATATGATTTTTTCACCATATTTATTATTTTCTAATTTAATAATTATGGAATCTTTAACAACCGATGAAGATTCGATAAATGCTTTTAATGATTTTTTTGGCTCCGAACAGGATTATCTCAATGATTATTTAAAAAATTTTCGTCAAAATTTCTTTTTAAATGAATTTGGGAGTATGAAATTATATACAAGTGCTTTTTTTAATTATGTATTGCCTTTAAATGATGATGTAATACCGCATTTAACAAAAATGTATTGTGAAGCTTATCAAGCAGATTTTTTTAATGACAATGATGTTAATAAAATATTAAAATGGGTCGATCAAAAAATAAATACCAAGAATTTTATCACGAAAGACGATTTAAACATCGATGAGCATTCCATGATTCTCTTTATGCAAGCCATGTATTATAATCAACGTTGGCAAAAAAAATATTCTTCTTCTAATACAATAAAAGATACTTTTTATTGCTCGATAGATGATGAAGTTGATGTTGATTTTATGAATCATGAATATTATGGTAAAGTTTATCTTTATGATGATTATTTAACAGTCTTTGATAATTATTACAATGGTTATACTATTAAATACATTGTGCCGACCAATGATGATAACATTCATGAGATTGTTGACAAGAACCATATTAATATATTCAAAGAAGATGAATCTAAAATAATTGAAAATGTTATTATTGATTTATATGTTCCTAAGTTTGAAGTGACCTCTAATATTGATTTTACAGATGTCTTAATTGATTGTGGATTAGAGCCTTTATTTAAAGGTCATCCTTTTGATAATTTATATGCTGATTTAAAAGGATACACGAGCGTATCGCTTAAATATATTAAACAAAAAAATAAAATTACGTTTAATGAAGATGGGACAGAAGTCAAAACATTAACATTCTCAATGATGGCAGGAAATTCTTCACCAGCACCGTATGAAGTTAGCACTATTCGCTTAAATAAACCATTTATTTATATAATCTATGATCAAAATCAAATACCATTGTATGTGGGCCATATGGATAATCCCTCAAAGTAAAACTTTAAATATCCATATAACGTAATTTCTAAAATATCGAGTATAATTACTTTATATATAATTGATTAAAGGAAAGTGATTGTATGAAAAATGTTTTAGTAATTGGCGCTTTAGGTGGAATGGGAAAGGCCATATGTGATTTGCTTAATGAAAAAGGATATAACGTTTATAAAATTGATTATCATCCAAACAATGATTCTCTTGAGAATTATTATCAATGTGATATTCGTTTGATGGAAAATATTCAAAAAGTTTATGAAGATTTATCAAAAAAAATAGATGAATTGTTTGCTATTATACATGTGGCTGGTATCTATATGATGGATTCTTTATTAGAAATGGATGAAGAAAGAATCAAAAAAATATTTGATATTAATGTTTTCGGTATTTATCGCATCAATAAGGTATTTTTACCATTATTAAGAAAAGGAAGTCGCATTATTATTACATCTAGTGAAGTAGCCCCACTTAAGCCATTACCATTTAATGGCATTTATTCCATCACTAAGGCGACAATTGAAAAATATGCATATTCCTTACGGATGGAGACTAATCTTTTAGGTATTTATGTTGCAATCATTCGTCCGGGAGCAGTGAAAACGAACTTACTTAATAATTCACTTAGTGAGTTAGATTCTTTTTGTGAAAAAACGGAAGTATTTCAAAATAGTTCAAAAAAATTCAAAAAAATTGTGGATTCGGTAGAATCAAAATCCATTACCCCTGAACGTCTTGCTAAAGTTGTATATAAAGCGGTAAAAAAGAGAAAACCTCGTTATGTATATCGCATTAATGCGAATTTCTTGTTGAAATTATTTAATATTTTACCAAGCCGTTTTCAAGTTTATTTGATTGGAAAATTATTGAAGAGTAAATAATACTTTTAACTAACTTTCGGTATGATGCGACTAATAAAAATCGTTATCGAATGTCTTGAATAAGTATGATATAATGAAATAGATTACTCGAG
Source organism: uncultured Staphylococcaceae bacterium (assembly GCA_964546565.1). GTDB lineage: Bacteria > Bacillota_I > Bacilli_A > RFN20 > CAG-826 > CAG-826. The sequence continues at coordinate 12,744 of CAZJKC010000005.1, forward strand.
GTGATAAAGGTGGCTAGTTGGTATAAATTGGATAATGCAGCAAAGATTTTTCCTTTTATTTATTCTAAAAAGGACACTAACTCATTCCGCCTTTCGTGTGTTTTTGTTGATGATATTATTGTAGAACATCTAAAACCGGCTTTAAAGTCGGCTTTACGTCGTTTTCCTACTTTCTGTGTAAAATTAAAACGGGGTTTATTTTGGAATTATTTTGATCATAATAATGCCGAGCCGTTTATTAAAGAAGAGAATCCTTGTTTAGGTTTATCAATACATTTACGTAAGAATCATGGTTTTTTATTCACATTATCATATTATGGAAAGCGTTTATCTTTAGAAGTATTTCATTCTCTTGGTGATGGGACAGGGGCCTTAGAGTTCTTTAAATGCATTTGTTATTATTATCTGATCGAATGTGGTATTTCTATTGAAAATCATGGTGAAGTATTAAGTGAAGAATTCGAAAAATTAGCTTCTGAAAAAGAAGACTGTTTTAATTGGAATTATGATTCGAACATTAAAGCGTATCCTGCGGAACCAAAAGCCTATCGCCTTAAAGGACATCTATATCCCGATGTATTTACAGGGATTATTCACGCAATTACGCCCGTTGATTCTTTGTTAAAAGCGGCACATAAATATAATGCGACAATAACCGAATATATTTCCGGTTGTATTTTAAAATCTATTTATGAGCTTTATTATATTCATGATACGAAAGCGAAAAGACCTGCCGTATTATTTTTGCCAGTTAATGCACGGAAATTTTTTGATTCGCAATCGGTTCGTAATTTTGTCCTTTATGTACGTGTTAAAACCAAATATCAAGAAGGACCTATTTCTTTAGAACAAATGATTAATTTAGTAAAAGATACTTTAAAAGAAGAATTAACAAAAGAAAAATTATCATCACGTATTGTCGCTAATGTGCGCTTTGAAAAATACTTTTTTATTCGAATTTTGCCATTGTTTTTAAAGACTATCGGTATGAAAATAGGCTATCATGTAGCTGGACAAGATGCGAATACGATAAGCTTTTCGAATCTGGGGGTCATTGATCTTCCTGATGATATGAAAAAATACATTACCCAATTCGAGTTTATGATTGCGGCTTCTAATGATTTACCATATAATATGGCCGCTTGTTCATATAATAATAATTTTGTTTTAACTTTCTCCGCTCGCTATATGGAACGCTATTTTATTCGTCATATTATCAATCAATTGGTAAGTGATGGTGTACCTGTTGAAGTACAAGCGAATGATTTGGAGGTGGAATAAGATGAAACATTGCCCACGTTGTCATGTTGATGTTAATGCGGATCGTAAATTATGTCCCTTATGCTTCCATGTCTTAGAAGAGAATGATAAAGAAAGAAATTATCAAGAATATCCTAAGTATGTTGGAATGCCTAGAAGTCATACCCTTGTGATGCGCATCTTTCTATATTTAGTTATCGTTGCCATTATCGCTTGCTCGATTACCAATATCGCAACTCTCAATACGAGTGATATTATTCCATGGTGGTGTGTCATTGTTGATGGATGCTTAATTTACTTTTATTGTTTTGTGGCTTATATGATTAAAGCAGAGCAATCTATGGTAGTGCGGTTTATGGTCCATCTTTTAATCTTATCGGGGGTCCTTATCGCTATCGACTTAATATCACGACCCGCAAGTGTGACAACTTTATGGTCATTAAGTTACGTTATTCCTTTTGCGATATCAGCAACGATTATTACGGTTTTATTTATGATATTTATTCGTCCTTCTTTATATCGCGATTATTTACCCACTTTAATATTTATATCATTGATAGGTGTTATACCATTAATTTTATACTTTACAACCTCTTTATTCTCGGTTTTATGGCCCGCTATTGTTTCTTGTGCGGTTGGAGCCATGGTTATTTTAGGAATCTTTATTTTCCCGCAGAGAGTGACACAAGAAGAAATTCAAAAAAGATTTCATCTTTAATAAATGATGAATAATTAGTATGGAAGGAATATTTTATGGATTCATTGCAAAAATTATTTGATCAACGTAAATATGATTTATTATTAAGTATCACCGAAGGAACATTAGATGCGAATTCTTTATGGTATCGCCTTCGTTCTTTAATTGCTCTTGGAAAAAATGAATCGGCCTTGTCTTTAATAGAAGATCATCTTCCATCATTTGCAGAATATATTACGCAAGTAATTGATATTCATATGGATCTTCTTTGCTCACTTGGAAGATATGAGCAAACTTATGAGAAATTAGAAAAATACGATGATTTAGGATATATTTCTATGGAATTAGAAGAGAAAATAAAGGATTGGCGTCATTCCCTTTTTATAAAAGGTCATTCGTTAGATCTTAAAAGACGTGATTTTGTAACTGTCGAATATAAAAAAATACTTCGCGATTATAAATCAGTTCAACCAGCTGAATTATTAGAATTAATGTCAAGACTCACGGAGCTTAATATTAGTTATATGATAAAAGACATTCAAAAGTTATTTATGGATGAATCATTTAATGATTACTTAAAGACTTATCTTCTTTTAGTACTTGTTAAATATAAACAACAACATGAGTATACATTTGCTAAAAGAGGGGCTATTTATACTATTAATCCTTATGAATTAGACCCTCCTTATGTTTTACCAAAATATCATGACTTAGTAAATAAAATTAAAGAATTGGATAAATCCCCTTATATTTTTAATGTCGCACGTTCATTATTAGATGCCTATATTATGGATATTTATCCTATGGATATTGAAGAAGATGAGATTGATTTACATGCTGCAGCCTTTATTGTTATCGCTAATAAATATTTGTGCCTTGATCCTTCTTTAGAAAAGTATGCTACTTTAGCTAAAGTCAAAGAAGATGTATTAGATAACAAAATTGAAGAAATAATGGAAATAATTCAAAATGAAAAACCCATTTTATAACAAAGTGCAATTTGTGAAAAATGGTTATAAAGATTAAGTTTCAAACACTAATGACTTAGCAAAAATTCGTCAAGCACTTATCTATAATGATAAGCCTTATTTTTAATAAAAGTGATTTTAATCTTTTGACAAAAGAGATTTAAATAATTGCTACAAATAACAAGTTTATATATACGAAGTTCATTTGTTATTTATATTCGTTAGTTTTTTTATAAAAAACGCGAAAATGAGATAACTATAAGACAAATTTGCGACAAAATCGATTAATATTTTATTGTGTATAATTTATTATTAGTATATAATAAATCTCGTACGAATTATTGTCGCTATCGTTTTTTAGGAGGAAATTATTTTATGAAACGTAATGTAAACAAATTAGAAAATTCACAAGTTGAAATCATTTTCACATTCGAAGGTCAAGAATGGGAAGATGCCATGAAAAAGGCTTTCAATAAATTAGCCAAAGAATTAGAACTTCCTGGATTCCGTAAAGGACATGTTCCCGAAAGTATGGCCAAAAAATCTATTAATCAAGCCGAAGTAATGAATGCCGCGATTGACTTTGTTATTCAACCTGCATTTAAGACCGCCCTAGAAGAAGAAGATATTATTCCTTTTGCTCGTCCGTCATTAGAAATAACCAAAATCAGTGAACACGAAATGGAAGCTAAAGTGACCATTATCGACTCTCCTGATGTCGAGTTAGGCGCTTATAAAGGATTACATGTTGATAAAAAAGAAGTCAGCGTATCTCAAGAAGAAATCGATGAAGAAGTTAATAAACTTTTAAAAGACAATGCGGAATTAGTTGTAACCGAAGAAAATGCCAAAATTGGTGATACTGTTGTTATCGATTTCACCGGTTATATTGATGGAGAAGCCTTTGAAGGTGGTTCGGCGCAAAATTATTCGCTTGAATTAGGATCTGGATCCTTCATTCCTGGCTTTGAAGATCAATTAGTAGGTGCCAAAGCTGGCGAAGAAAAAGATATTAATGTTAAATTCCCCGAAAATTATGTTCCTGAACTTAAGGGAAAAGACGCGACATTCCATGTTGTTATTCATGAAGTTAAAGCAAAAATTACCGCTGAACTCGATGATGAATTTGTCAAAGAATTAGGCTATGAAGGTGTTGAAACGGTTGAACAACTTCGGGAAAAACTTCATAAGGACTTATTTACTAAAAAAGACAATGACGCTAAGAATGAATATTACGAAGAATTAATTAAATTAATTCGTGAAAATTCAAAGATTTCCCTTCACCCTCAAATTATTCATGATGAAGTGGAAGCTATGAAAGAGAATTTTGCTAAACAAGTTCAACAAAATGGTTTAACCCTTGAGCAATATTATCAAATATCCGGACAAACACCAGAAGATGTTGAAGAAAGAATGAAAGCGGAAGCTGAAATTAACATTCGCAGTGTTCTTGTTTTACAAAAAATCTGTGACGTTGAAAACTTATATGTTACTGATGAAGAAGTTGAGTTTGAATTTGCTAAAATAGCTCAACAATATAGTATGGAACTTGACAAGGTTAAAGAAATTCTTAAACCACAATTAGAAAGTTTCAAAAATAGTATACAAAATCGCAAGATTAACGATTTCTTACTTGCCAATAACGATTAAGAGAAAATGATTTCATTTTCTCTTTCTTTTCAAAGAAAGGATGTGCTTTTATGGAACAAAAAGATAATTTAAGATTACCGCTTCTTATTACAAGAATGACTTTTTATTATCCCAATATCATCGCCTCGATTGAGGCGGCTCGACCTTTTTCAGTTAAAGCTATTAAAACTTCAATAGAAAAGTGTGATAACTTAATTTTAATTGTTTCACAAAAGAGCTTAGACATTGAAGAAATAAACGATGATAGCATATTTGAATATGGAACAATTGCTAAAATTATTTCTTCAAGTGAAGAAAATGATTATTATGAAATTAAGATTAAACCGATTAGTCGTGTTAAGTTTTTAAATTATGCTTATGAAGATGATTGCTATGTTGCTGAAGCGCAAATGCTTGAAGAAAAGCATCGTAGTTTGGATTCGGAAAAAGAATTAGTTGAAAAGATTTCAACTGTTTTTAAACGTTCTGATAACGTTACAACCCGCTTACCAAAATCATTGATTAATTCGATTGGGAAAGGTACTGGCACGGCCGAAATTGCCGATTCTTTAGCCTTTTATTTGCCTTTACCTCCTTCGCATAAACAAAAGTTAATTGAATTAACGAATGTCTATGATCGTTTAAAATTCTTACTCGAATATTTAAGTGATGAAAAAGAACTCGCTGATTTAGATCGACGCCTTGATTTAGAAGTGCGACGTGCCGCCGAAAGAAGTCAAAAAGAGTATTTCTTAAGAGAAAAAATGAAAGCTATTCGCAGTGAATTAGGTGAAGATGATGAAGATGAATCATCAATTGCCAATATGCTCAAACGGGTTGAAGAGAATCCATATCCTGATTTTGTAAAAGCCAAAGTTAAAAGTGAAGCCAAACGTTATGAAAATATGCCGCAATCATCATTAGAAGCGGCCACTATCTTAAATTATATCGATTGGTTAGTTAATATTCCTTGGTATCAAACTACTCAAGATAACGATGATTTAGATGAAGTTCAAAAAATTCTCGATGAGGATCATTATGGTCTTGATTTAGTTAAAAAGAGAATTGTTGAGTATTTAGCGGTTAAAAAGAAAACCAATTCTTTAAAAGCCCCGATTATTTGTTTCTATGGCCCGCCAGGAGTTGGTAAGACTTCTTTAGGTAAATCGATTGCTCGTTCCTTAGGACGTAAATTCTTTAAAGCTTCATTAGGAGGAATATCGGATGAAGCCGAAATACGCGGCCATCGTAGAACATATGTGGGATCGATGCCGGGAAGAATTATCGCTGGTATGAAGAAATGTGGTGTCACCAATCCGGTATTTTTATTAGATGAAGTTGATAAATTAGGCTCATCTTATAAAGGCGATCCGTCTTCAGCACTATTAGAAGTTCTTGATCCAGAACAAAATATTGCTTTTAATGACAATTATTTAGAAGAACCATATGATTTATCGAATGTTTTATTTATCGCTACGGCCAATCAAATTGAAAATATTCCAGGACCATTACGTGACCGGATGGAAATGATTGAAGTTACAAGTTATACTGAAATTGAAAAATTGCATATTGCTTGTGAACATTTAATTCCTAAACAAATGCTAATTAATGGTCTTGAAAAAAATAATGTTTCATTTGAAACGGATGCTGTTTTATATATCATTCGTCGTTATACAAGAGAATCTGGTGTTCGGGAATTAGAACGTCGCATCGGTAGTTGCTTAAGAAAAGTTGTGGTGGAATCCTTAAAAGACAAAGATGATAGTAAGAACTACATTATTAATGTCGAAAAGATCAAAGAGTATTTAGGTCTTGAAAAATTCGATGATAATGAAAAAGAAAAAGAAGACCAAGTAGGTGTCGTTACCGGTCTAGCTTATACTCAATACGGGGGCGATATTTTACCAATTGAAGTGACGCACTTTGAAGGTAAAGGGGCTCTAGTATTGACCGGTAGTCTTGGTAATGTCATGAAAGAATCGTCATCGATTGCTCTTGATTATGTCCGAAGTAATGCCAAAAAATATGGTATAGATCCGCAAGTCTTTTTAAATAACGATATTCATATTCACTTCCCGGAAGGAGCTGTTCCTAAAGATGGTCCTTCGGCAGGTGTCGCTATTACATTAGCGATTATCTCCTCATTATCAGGACGTAAAGTTAAATCCTCAGTAGCGATGACGGGAGAAGTTACCTTACGAGGTAAAGCTCTTCCTATTGGAGGCTTACGCGAAAAGTCACTTGCAGCATCTCGTTCAGGAATATCGACTATTATAATTCCGCGTGATAACGAAAAGAATCTTATTGATATACCTAATGAAGTTAAGAATTCCTTAGAGATTATCTTTATGGATTGTGTTGATGACGCCATCGCGGTAGCAATGAATTAAATAAAGAAAGAATAGGAAATAAAAAAGTGAACGACTTTAAAAAATGTTTGATTGCCTTATTATGCGTTGGCTTATTGGCGTTATGTATCTTCTATTGTCCAGTTGCGGCATACTTTTTAATTGGTATTATCATTATTGCATTGGGAGTGATAGTCCATGTTAATGCCAAAAGTGAGGAGCATAAAAAGAACGCTATTATACTATTTGTTATAGGTTTCATGGAATTAATATGCGCTTTTATTGCATTAATCTATACGAGGTGATATAAAATGAGTAGCAAATTATTAAAAGGAGAAATTAAAAATGATTGATTTTCGCCGGGCTCAGTTTGTTTTATCTTCACCAAATCGTTCTAGTAAGCCGAGTGATGTCAAGAAAGAAATCGTCTTTATAGGCCGCTCTAATGTTGGTAAAAGCTCCTTATTAAACGCGATATGTAACAATCGTTCTTTAGCCTTTACATCTTCAAAGCCGGGGCATACACGTTTACTTAATTATTATTCATTAGGTGAAGGTAATTATTTAGTTGACGCTCCAGGATATGGTTATAGTGCCGCCGGGAAAGGTCATACCATTGCTTTTGGTGAAATGATGGAAGATTATTTTACAGATAATCATACACTTAAAGGCATTGTTTATTTATTAGATTCTCGAAGAAAAGTTAACGAAGAAGATCAAGATTTCCTTCATTATTTAATTGAACAACATATTCCGATAGCGGTTGTTATTACTAAATGTGATAAGCTCAATCAAAAAGAAAAAGCGCAAGCATTAAAGAATTTAGGGATGGCTTTTCCTAATTATATATTTGATAATTTACTTTATGTTTCCATCAAACAAAAAGAATCACTTATAAAAGTCCAAAAAGTTTTATTAGATTTTTTTAAATAACATATTTTGACCTCTTATTTCTATATTATGAATAGGAGGTTTTTTTATGCCGTCATATTTATTAGATAAGACTATAACATTTGAAAGTGATATTCAAAAAGTTGATTCAATAATCATTGATGATCATTTTAATTATGTAACTCTTTATGAAGGAATTCGTATTCAAGGTACTATTGATATTTCTGCAGTTGCCCATAACGAAAGTGAAGATTATCCATTTACAACAAGTATCGATGTTGATATTATGTGCCCTAATGAAGAAATGTGTTTAGCGCGTGGCTTTTCCTTACATGTCGATGATTCTTCCTATGAAATATCCGACCATGCCGTCATTTTCCATGTCAAATGTGTGATTATCGGTCAAGAAAAGGTTGAAGAATCATTAGCTATTGAACAATTAAGCGATAAAGCATATTTAGAATTAAATGAAGCCCCTTTTGAACTAGCGTTTATGGAAAGAAATAATTATATTTCACAAAAAGAGGCCGATGAATTAGAACAATTATTAAAAAAAGAAGTCGATATGGAAGTTATTTCGACAGTAGAAATGGAACCATTAACTAGCGACATTCCTTTGATTGATGAAACAAATAAACCACAAGAAGTCATAATTGAAGATAAAAATGAACGTAAGATTAGTTCTGAGAATCCACAAAAATGGTTTCAAGAAGAACCGGTCGTCATTACTTGTCGATATTATGTCGTAAAAAAAGATGATACGTATCAATCGCTTGCACAAAAGTTCAAGATAGATGAAGGAGAATTACAAATATTAAATAAAAATCAAACATTAAAAAAAGGGATGTTAATTAGGATAAAGAAATGAAGGAAATAATTGAAAGTAAATATAATATTCATGTACAATCACTTTTAAAACTATCAAAAAAAGTTTATAAAATTTATGCTGATGAAGGAGTATTTGTCTTAAAGTATCATGATGATTCTTCAAAATCATTAATATATTCACGTCTTAATATGATGAATATTGATTTATTTTTAACGCCTATTAAATCACGTTATGATAATTACATTGAAAATTATGAAAATATTTTTTATTCATTAACCCCTTTTATTCAAGATGAAGCGCAGTTAAACCAAGATATCCGTTTGCATTTTTATGTCAAAGCTATTGCCTATTTACATCAAAACTCTCTTTATGAAGTAAAAGTTGGTGATGGCTTTTTTGATGAATCATTAGATTACTTAGAAAAAAGAATTAACGATGTAAAAAAAGATTTACTAACACGCATTGAGCGTATTGAAAGAAGTGATTATCATTCACCTAGTGATTGGTATTTCTTAATGAATTATGATCATTTGTTAAAAGCTTTACAAGAAGCCAGTCGTCGCGTCGATAATCTTGAAGAAGAATGGAAGAAAGCTTCTTCTTTGCGTTTATCATTAACTTATCAAAATTTTCATTATGAACACATTATTGTTAAACAACAAAAAATTATATCGCTTGATAAAATGGCCTTGGCTCCTTCCATATATGATTTAAAAGACTTATTTGATGAGGCATATAATTCACGTGTTGATATTGTAAGTCTTTTTAAAGAATACTTATCTATCCATCCTTTACTTTCTTATGAAAAAGAATGGCTTTTATCTTTTTTATTTATCCCGCAAATAGATCGTAAAGAAAATGATATTGAGGATATTGAATCATTATTTAAAACGTTAGCCCATTTAAATATTGTCGAAGAATTTGCCCATACACTAAATAAAATAACCGTCGATAAAAAAGAGTAGTCCCTATTATTAATTATAATTTATATAAATTATTATGAACATTTTAATAAAAGATTGCTATTTACCTCTTTTTTTTGCTAATATAAATATGCGTTGAGCAAGAGGAGTACGAAATATTAACTTCAAGAGAGCCTTTGGTTGGTGTAAAAAGGTAGATTAATATAAGGAAGGTCGCTTGGGAGCATGGCAAAGCCCGTTAACTTACGTAAAGAGTATAAGAGTCTAACAATTGTTAGGAACAAAGGTGGTACCGCGCTTATAAGCGTCCTTTGATGAGGGCGTTTTTATTTTACGCTAGGGAGGTATTTATGAGTTTAGATAAACATTATGATCATCATAAAGTTGAACAAGGAAAATATGATTTTTGGAAAGAAAGTGGTTATTTCCTTTCCGGAGATAAAGCGGGTCCAACCTTTTCAATGGTTATCCCACCACCAAATGTCACTGGTAAATTACATATTGGTCATGCTTTTAATACGACTGTTCAAGATATTCTTGCGCGTTATAAAAAGGCTTGTGGTTACGATGTTTTATGGTTGCCAGGTATGGACCATGCTGGTATTGCCACGCAAGCAAAAGTTGACGCCCGTTTACGTGAACAAGGAATATCTCGTTATGACTTAGGTCGCGAAGGATTTTTAAAAGAAGCTTGGAAATGGAAAAAAGAATATGCGGAATCCATCCATGAGCAATGGAAAAAAATGGGCCTCATGCTTGATTATTCTCATGAGCGTTTTACTCTTGATGAAGGCTTATCAAAAGCGGTCAATCATGTTTTTGTCACTTTATATAATAAAGGGTTAATTTATCAAGGTGAAAGGATTATTAATTGGGACCCGGTGCAAATGACGGCCTTAAGTAATATTGAAGTTATTCATAAAGATGATCCGGGAAAATTCTATTATTTCAAATATTGGCTTGAAGATCATTCAACATATTTAGAAGTAGCGACAACGCGTCCAGAAACAATGTTTGGTGATGTTTGTGTAGTCGTCAATCCGAAAGATGAACGTTATTTAAGTGTGATTGGTAAAAAAGTTATTAATCCCGCTAACGGCGAATTGCTCGATATTATTGCCGATGATTATGTTGATTTAGAATTTGGAACCGGGGCAATGAAATGTACACCTGCCCATGACCCTAATGACTTTATTATCGGTGAAAAGTATGGCTATCCTCATCCTATCGTGATGAATAAAGACGCGACAATGAATGAACTTGCTGGGATTTATCAAGGAATGGATCGTTTTGTTTGTCGTGATAAACTTGTGGAACAAATTGCGCAACAAGGTGATTTAATCAAAATTGAAGATATAATACACCCCGTCGGTCACTCTGAAAGAAGTGATGCGGTAGTCGAGCCATATTTATCAAAACAATGGTTTATAAAAATGCGTCCTTTAGCTGATCAAGCTTTAAAAAATCAAGAAAGTGATCAAAAAGTCAATTTCTATCCGGAACGCTTTGAAAAGGTCTTTACCGGATGGATGGAAAAAGTCGATGATTGGTGTATTTCCCGTCAATTATGGTGGGGGCATCGAATTCCCGCTTATTATCATAAAGAAACAGGCGCCGTGGTGGTTAGTGAAGTACCGCCTACTGATATCGAGAATTATCAACAAGATGAAGATGTTCTTGATACTTGGTTCAGTAGCGCACTGTGGCCTTTCTCAACTTTAGGATGGCCTGAAAAAACAGCCGATTTAGAAAAGTATTTCCCCTTAGATGTGATGGTTACAGCGTATGATATTATTTTCTTTTGGGTTAGTCGGATGATTTTCCAATCTTTAGAATTCACCCATCAAAGACCTTTTAAAGATTGTTTAATTCATGGCTTAATTCGTGATCCCGAAGGTCGTAAAATGTCCAAATCATTAGGTAATGGAGTAGACCCCATTAAAGTGATTGAAGATTATGGTGCTGATGCTTTGCGGTATTTTATTACCACTAATTCGACCCCAGGCTTAGATTCACGATATAGTGATGAAAAATTACAAGCTGCGGTAAGTTATTTGAATAAAATTTGGAATGCTGCCCGTTTTATTCTTAATTATTTACCTGCTGATTTTAAAATTAGAAATATAGATATCAATGAATGCAATGAATTTGATCGTTTTATTTTAACTAAAGAGCAATATGTTATTCAAAATGTCAAAATGAATATGGATAAATATGAATTGGCTAATGCATCAACTCATTTATATAATTTTGTGTATGATGATTTTTGTTCTTGGTATTTAGAAATAGCTAAAGTTACCATGCAAACTGGTAATGAAAAGGAAAAAAATACTACTTATCAAGTATTATATAAATGTTTAAACGATATCTTAATGATGATTTATCCATATACTCCTTTCTTTGCAGAAGAAGTATATCAAAGCTTACCTCATCATTTAGATTCCATCATGCTAGCAACTTATCCTGAATTTAATGAGCAATTAATTGATAAAAAAGCTTTAGATAATGTGACCATTTTAATTCAAATGATTAAGGATGTACGGACTTATAAAGTAAATAATTCTTTAGCGCCTAATGCTTCTATAAACCTTAATATATATGATGAAAAAGATAGTTTTGAAGTCTATAAATCATATTTAGAAAGATTTACCTTTGCTAAAAAAATAACATTTACTTCTTCTCCTTTAGCGACTAAGCAAGGTTCTATTTATATTTATAATGGTCATGAAATGGCTATTGAAGATGATATCGATATTGAATCACTCAAGAAGAAACTTGATGAAGAAATTGCCTATTTAGAAAGTGAAGTGGCCCGAGGTCAAAAAATGCTAGGAAATCCTAATTTTGTAAATAAAGCTCCTCAAGAAAAAGTCCAAAGTGAACAAGAAAAATTACAAAATTATCAAAATCGTTTAGATAATGCGAAAAAGAAACGTCAAGAATTAAAATAAATAAGGAAAATTTAAAATACCTCACTAATTAATAATAGGAGGTATTTTTTATGAGAGAATTAACTTTTAAAGAAATGAGCGATATCAAAGGGGGAGAGGCTATTACCTTAACCGCTGTTTTGGCTGTTTTAGCGGTCGCCGTTGTAGCGGTTGTTTGTTATCGTTTATTTATGTCAACAAGTGGAAGTGTCACATTACCAGGTGGCTACAAATTTAGTTGGTAAATGCGTATTAAAGACATGAATAAAGCCGAGCGTCCTCGTGAAAAAGCGAAACGATACGGTTTAGATTCGCTTGATGATGCTGAATTAATTGCTTTAATACTCGGACATGGAATTAAAAATTATTCGGCACTTGATTTAGCGCGTTCATTATTATCTCGTTATACGATCGAAGAATTATTTCAATTATCATATGGTGAATGGAAAAAGGAAAAAGGCTTTCAAGATCCACAAATATGGCGCTTTTTAGCAACTTATGAATTAATAAAAAGAATGGTTAAACAAACTTCTAGTAGCGATATAAAATTGACCACAGAGAATGTCATTAAAAAATATCAACTTGAACTTCGTGATTGTCCGCAAGAAACATTAATTGTGGTAATGGGCAATCATCATCGTCGATTAATAACCGAGAAAGTATTATTGAAAGGCACATCAAATGAATTGTTGTTATCGATTAATGATTTATTCTCTTTGTTAATTAGACAAAATGCGCGTTGTTTTATATTAATTCATAATCATCCATCTAATAATCCATTACCCAGTAAAGCTGATTATGAAACGACCTTAGAAATTATCAAGCAATCAAAGTTATTACACTTGAAATTAATTGACCACATTATTCTTTGTAAAGAAGGTTATTATTCTTTTTTAGAAGCGGACATAATTTGACAAAATCCGCTTTTTTTCTATTTTAGAATAACCCTGGTGATGATATGGAAAGAATAGTAATAGCATTAAAGAAAAGTGCTGATGAAAACATTGAAGCTTTTAAAGAACTCATTGAAGAGTATTGTTTTTCTAAAAAAGATGTTTATGTTGATTTACAGTTTAAAAGTCGCCCTACGCCTTCATTTTTGCAGGAGTTGTTTGATTTAGTATTTGATTATCAAACAATTATTATTAATAGTTTTGAATATATTGATGAGCCATCTTTAGTGACCATCAACCATCATTTTTATAGCGGCGAGACTTGGCATATAAAGCACCCGACCATCTTAATCGGAGATATTCATAAAGATGCCTTGGTATATCTTAACTCTTTTTTATATGTTCATGGAGAAATCAAAGGCACAATTGTTTTCGAAAATAGTAGTTGCGTGATATATGGTGATAAGTATTGTGAAGCGCGTATCATTAATCATCAAGGTATTGAACGTCTTTTTAGTGGTCGTTCGGAAGTGATAAATGCTAATAAAGGAGGAAAAGTATCATGGCACGGATTATCGTTATTACCAGTGGTAAAGGAGGAGTAGGGAAAAGTACAATTACCTATTTATTAGGTAAAAGTCTTGCTAGACAAAAGAAAAAAGTGGCCCTTATTGATGCCGATCTAGGCTTGAAAAATCTCGATACGATTATGGGACTTGAATCGCGTGTTATTTACGATATCGAAGATGTGAAAAAAGGATGTTGTTCCTTAAACCAAGCGCTCATTAAAGATAAAGAGTATCCAAATTTATATCTTTTACCCGCCTGCTTAAAAACAAACGCGGATATCCTTTATAAGACGGATATGCATTTAATTATTCAAGAAATGAATAGTCAATTTGATTATCTATTGATAGACTCGCCAGCCGGTATTGAAAAAGGGTTTTATCATGCGATTAAAGAAGCTAAAGAAGTATTATTAGTTGTAACTCTTGATAAAACTTCATTGCGTGATGCTGATAAAGTAATTGGTATTCTTCATAGTGAACATTTAGATGATATTAAAATAATCATTAACAAATATCCGAAAAAAATTAATGAAAAGAACCCTTTTCTTCCCATTAGCGAAGTTGAGCGTATTTTAGGAAAAAAAGTAATTGGCATTTTATACGACGAAGATAATATTCGGAAATCCCAAAATGAAAATATGATATTATCTGAGCAATTAATGTGCCATTATGATGAATTAGCAATGAAAATTACCGGTGAAAAGATAGAAAAAACATTATCGTTATGGCAAAGAATCATGAATAAAGTTCATCTTTCATAAGATGAATTAAGGAGCGAACCATTATGGATGATTTAACTACGATAAAGAAAAGAATTGAAGAGACTGGTCGTATAAAAAAGACGAGGCGTCACCCTTTATATAAAGTGATGATGTCGTTATTGATTGTTTTATCGATCGTTCTTGGATGTTTAATTTATACACGTCTTGATGAAAATGGCATCATTATCAATCAAGTTTTTAATACCAATGTTAATTTTTCAAACTTCAACCAAAAAATAAATAAGATACTGGATCGAATGTTTAATTTTAATGTTTTTAAGAATGAAGATGACCAAGCAGTAAACGCTAGTGCAATATATTTAAAAAGTGAAAAAGATAATTATTATTATGTAGAAAGTAATTATGTTCCCATGTTAAAAAATGGCATCATTTCTTATGTTGATATAAAAGAAGAAAAGGCCTTTATTATGATTTATTATGAAAATGGTGTCGTGGCTTCATATTTTGATTTATTAAGTCCCTTAGTTAAAGTAATGGATCAATTAAAAGCAGGAGATAGTATTGCAGAATACGAACAATCTTTTAAAGTATTATTTCAAAAGGACAATCAAATAATTGATTATGAAGAAGCATTACTTTGATTTTATTGTTCATCCCCTAACTTTAATTTATATTATTATCGCCCTTTTAAGCGGGCGATTTTCGTTTTTATTTATCCATCTTTTTTGTGCGTTGATACACGAATTATGTCATGTCCTTTTTTGCTATATTTATAAAGTCAAAGTTGAATCAATGACGATGTTACCATTTGGATTTTATGCGAAAATCACCGCACTTGAAAAAGTTCCTTTTTATCAACAAATCATCATCTATTTAGCGGGACCTTTATCTATTATTATTACGATACCACTTATTATGCTTTTATACCATTTTCATATCTTTTCATTATATGGCTACCGCTATGGAATTGAAGCTGCCTTTTTGGTGTTCTTTTTTAATCTTTTACCTTTTGAACCTCTTGATGGGGGAAGGATAATGAAGGTCCTATTTTTACGTTTATTTGATTATCCTAAAGCGCTTTTATTAAGTTTGATTATCTCTATATTAGCTAGTATTTATGCCATTAGATTATGTTTATTAAATCATCAATGGGTTATCTTATTATTTATTATCATATCAGATATTCAAAATATGATAAAAACATGGTCTAATTATCCCTTGAATTTATTAATGCGTTTATCAAGTTCAAAACCTCCAAAAATCAAAGTATCAAAGAAACCGAAGATATATGCTTTTTATGATAATTATTATGTATGTAACGGGCAGTTATATAACGAAAATGATATCATTTCATTGAAAATAAAAGCTTGGCAAAAAATAAAAATGAAAATTAAAAAAAACAAATAGAAGCGTATTATTTAGCATAAAAAAACTGTTGTTAATCCTAACTATACTAAGATTATCAACAGTTTTTTGTTTTTAAGCAATGATATTAAAAGCCAAGCCTTTTGTTTAAATCATCTAAATCAACGTCCACCTCATTAGCGTAATTCCCAGATACTTCAGTGACAAAATAATCACCCATTTCACATTCTTCTTTTTCAGGATAATCATAATCTTTGTCAAATCCATTATCATCAACCATACCCAATTCACATTGGGATGCATATTCCATTATTTTATCAAAATCATCACTTGTTATTTTGGAAGTGATTTTTAAATAATGTAAAGCGTATTTTTTGATGAATGATAAAGCTGTATCACTTAATTTAAAAGTTTTTGTTTTTTTCATATTATTTAATTGTTAGCTCCTTCCTTCAATATTATATACCAAATATAAAATAATTAAGAAATAACATTTTCTTTTTTATATTTTAATTATGAAAAAATATTATTATCATCAATTAAATAATTAAATTCCGTATCAAGCGGAAATATTATTATGCTAAAATAACACTGAAGGGGTTGAATATTATGATAAAATTAGCAAAATATTTATTATTCTTACTTGTTATGTTCGCTACAACTTCATGTGGATATCAACAAGATATAAATTCTATAGATGCATTTAAATTAGAAATAATAGATGAAGATAATCATATAATTAATAAATCACTCGCTATCGATACTAGGTATGCGCCTGGTACGTTATTAAAATTTTATGCTAATCCCATTACGAATGCTAATTTATTAATGTATGAAAATAATCAATTTTTTGATAAACAACATACGATACAACAAGAGGATGAATGTTTGTGGTTATTTTCATATGTAATGCCTGCTTATGATGTTGTCTTAAAGTTTGAAGTTGAAACAATAGAATATTTGACTCTTAAAAACGTTTTAAATATTCCATCCATATCATCTGAAAACATTGTAAAAGTGAGAAAAGAGAAAGGATATATTGGAGTAGCTCCTGGAAGTCTAACTAATATTGAATATAGTACTGATGTTGATGATATAAATAATGTGTTAAGTATTTTAGAAATGCCTGTATATGAAGAAACTACTAATATTTGGCAAATAACTGGTGGTGGCTATAATTGCTATTCTATAATCACTAATCAGGAGAAACATGATATATATATTTCTAATGGATATATATACGCAAACGAAAAACATTACAAATTTGAAGGCGATTATATTAAATTCAATAATGTTTGTTTAGAAGCACATTCATATACAACTTACCAAGATGTCTTTGATGCTTACACTATGGATGATCAAAAACTGGGCAGTTATGAAGGTTTATCGAAATTTGAATTTATTGATTATCCATACGATACAGTCCCAGAAAATGAAAACCTAGGATATTTATCTACGGAAATAGGCCCATTATATATTCTTACAGAAGACATTTTCTATACAAAGAAAGGAAATAATTATATTTATTTTCTCATTGTCGGAGAAAAGAATTTTGGATATATTTTTAAATAAGAAAGAATTAAACTATATAACAACTTATCGATGAAGAAAACTTAATAACATTATTAAGATATTTTGAAGTAATAAGCCGCAAAATATAAACAAAAATAGCTAAAAAACATTGACAAAACATAAAAAGCATGATAATTTACTTATGTTGTCGCCTCACGAGCTACAACCGCTAAAAAAAGGTAAGTAACTATGATGAAATCATGACCTTCATTGCGAGTCTAAGTGAAATTTAATTTTAGGAGGTGCACTATGTACGCAATTATTGAAACTGGTGGAAAGCAAATTCGTGTTGAAGTCGGTCAAAAAATCTATGTTGAAAAATTAGATGTTGAAGCTGGCTCACAATATACCTTTGACAAAGTTCTTCTCGTAAGCGATGAAAGTGCTAAAGTGGGAACACCATATGTTAAAGATGCAACCGTAACCGCTACCGTAGTCAAGCAAGGTTTATCACGTAAAATCCGTGTCTTTACTTATAAGAGTAAAGCCAAAGTTAGAAAAACACGTGGTCATCGTCAACCATATACTTGCTTATCTATTGACGCCATTAATGCTTAATTATGGTTAAGGTAACTTATACTGAACAAAAAGGTAAGTTCAAAGAATTAGAAATCAGTGGTCATGCTGACTCATCACCGATTGAAGGACATGACTTAGTATGTGCTGCTGTTAGTTCTATTTCAATTGGAGCATTGAATGCTCTTGAACAAGTCGATCTCTTCGATATTAAAATCGAAGATGGTTATATTAGTTTAAAAACTAGTAAGAATATCTCTCGTCATGACGCAATTGTAATTGAAACTATGCTTATCCAATTAGCGACAATTGAAGATAGTTATGGAGAGTATATTCATATTCAAAAAAAATAAATTAAGAAAGAAGGTGCATCTATATGATGTTTAAGTTAGATCTTCAACTCTTTGCTTCGAAAAAGGGTGTCGGTTCCACGAAAAATGGTCGTGATTCCGAATCAAAGCGTCTTGGTGCTAAAAAAGGTGATGGCCAATATTGTACCGCTGGGTCCATTATTTATCGTCAACGTGGCACTAAAATTTATCCAGGAACAAATACAATGCGTGGTGGCGATGATACCATCTTCGCAACTAAATCCGGTATTGTTAAATTCGAACGCTGGGGTAAAAAGAGAACAAAAGTTTCCGTTTACGAAATTGCAGAAGCTTAATTAATAAGACCATTATTTATGGTCTTTTTTTTTAGAATAATGTATTATTTATTTAAGGCGGTGTTATCTATGGAAAAGTTAATTTCAATCGTGGTACCAATGTATAACGAACATGAAATGGTAGACCTTTTTTTTGAAAGAATAAATAACGTTATTGCCACTAATGATAATTATCGATTTGAAATTGTCGTGGTTAATGATGGTAGTAAGGATGATACTTTAGAATTAATAAAGAATCATCAAAAGCAACAAAAGAATATTTCTCTTGTTTCTTTGTCACGTAATTTCGGTCATGAACCGGCGGTTGCGGCAGGATTAAGCAAAGCGAAAGGCGATGCTATTATTGTTATGGATTGTGATATGCAAGATCCTCCTGAAGTCATCACCGCTATGCTAGAAAAATTTGAAGAAGGTTATGAAGTTGTTAATGGTCGGCGCGCATCACGTAAAGAAGATAGCTTAATGAAGCGTTTAACAGCGCAAGAATTTTATAAGATATGTGATAAAATGTCAGGTAAAATTCGTGTTCCGCAAAATGTTGGGCACTTCCGATTAATATCAAGACGAGTAGCGGATGAAGTTATTAAATTAAGCGAGAATAATCGTGTTTTCCGTATTCAAGTCCCTTACGTTGGCTTTAAAACGACTGATGTGGCCTTTAAAAGAGCTGTTCGTGCCCATGGCAAAACGAAATACAATTATAAATCAATGACAAAATTAGCGGTTGATGCTTTTGCATCATCCACTATTCAACCATTAACTTGGCCTCTTAAATGGGGAATTGGTATTGGATTTTTAACGGTTATTTCCTTTATTGTAGAATTGATTATAAGTTTAATTTCGACCAATAATTATGTGTTTTTATGGACTATAATTAATGTAATTTTCCTATCTTTAGCGATTATGCTTGTCGCTTTAGGAATTGTATCTATATATTTATCAAGAATGTATTTGGACACCCAAAATCGTCCTTTCTTTATTATTGATGAATATCTCGAAAGTGAGGAATAGAAATGTTTATCGATCGTGCAAAAATTGAAGTACGTGCTGGTAATGGCGGCAATGGAATGATTGCTTTTCATCGCGAAAAGTACGTTGCTAGAGGGGGTCCATCAGGAGGAAATGGTGGGCGTGGAGGCTCAATAATATTTAAAGCCACACGTGGTTCCTCAACCCTTATTAATTTTCGCCATTCTAAAGTCATTATTGCTCATGATGGTGGTAAAGGTATGGGGAAAAATTGCTATGGAAAAAATGCCGAAGATGTTTATGTCGAAGTTCCGATTGGGACTACAGTATATGAAGAAGAAACCCATACTTTTATTTGTGATTTATCAGAAGAAGGAAAAGAGTATGTTGTCGCTAAAGGCGGTCGTGGAGGTCGCGGAAATGCTTGCTTTAAATCGCCCGTTAATCGTACACCGCGTGTTGCTGAAAATGGCTTGCCCGGTGAGAAAAAGCGTCTTATTTTAGAACTTAAATTACTAGCGGATGTCGGTTTTGTGGGCTTTCCTAGTGTTGGCAAATCCACTTTATTAAGTGTTATCAGTAACGCTAATCCGGAAATTGCGGATTATCCTTTTACAACATTAACGCCCAATCTTGGCGTTGTTAAACTCAAAGATGGTCGTTCATTTGTTGCCGCTGATTTACCGGGATTAATTGAAGGAGCGCATGAAGGAAAAGGGTTAGGCTTACAATTTTTACGACATGTTGAAAGATGCCGTATCTTATTACATATTCTTGATATGTCAGGAGAACGTGATCCTTATGATGATTATTTAAAAATCATGAAAGAAATCGAGCAATATGGCTATAATTTATTAGAAAGACCAATGATTATTGTCGCTAGTAAAATGGATGAAGATGGGGCTGATGAACGTCTTAAGAAATTAAAGAAAAAAATTAAAGATAAAAAGATTTATCCGATATGTGCCTTATCTCATGAAGGAATTAATGAATTATTAATTGATGTCATGAATCAACTAGAGACGATTCCTTTAATGCCATTATATAATGAAAAGAATGAAGAAGATGGTTATGTAGTTTATACAGCACAAGAAAATCAAGATGATGATTACACCATTTCCCATATTAAAGATCATACGTTTATCATTAAGGGAGAACGTGTTGAACGCACTTATCATTTAATAAACTTATCGACTGATGAAGGTTTATTAAAATTATTAACTTATCTTCGTAAACTTGGTGTTGATGATCGCTTACGAAGTATGGGGGCTAAAGATGGCGATACCGTCATTCTCTGTGATTTCGAATTTGAATATTATGAGTAATCCTACTTTTTGGTAGGATTTTTCTTTCTTTAGACGTATTAATAAAAGGAATATCTTTAATAACGATAACAAAAATACCAAATGATTTCGAAATTATGTATAATTAAAAAGCAGATAGGAAGTGATTAATATGTATTACGCTATGCGCGGTATTATTGAAAAAACATTGCTTACAAGTGTGATTATAAATGTTCATGATATTAGTTATGAAGTATTAACCTCACGCCCTGAAGATTTTATCGTCAATGAAGAAACGAAAATATATTTATATGAAGTTGTTCGTGAAGATGACCATTATTTAGTGGGTTTTTCAACTTTAGAAGAAAAAGATGTCTTTATGTCTTTAATTTCCGTTAAAGGCATTGGCCCTAAAACAGCTTTATCTTGTTTATCAAAATCGTCACCTAATGAATTTATTGCCGCTATTGAGAATAGCGATATTCAATTCTTAAAAAAACTACCGGGAATAGGGGCTAAAGCAGCGCAACAAATTGTTCTTGATTTAAAAGGTCAACTCACGATGGTTGAAAATATTCCATCAAAGAAAAACTTATCTTCTGAGCAACAAGAAGTGTGTGAAGCCTTAAAATTATTAGGATTTAAAAGAAATGACATTGAAAATGTTTTAGAAAAAATTGATAATAAACATAAAACCAGTGAAGATATTTTAAAAGAAGCATTGCAATTATTAAGGAAGTGATAATATGGATCGGATGCTCGACGCTAATGCACAAAAAGATGACGCTAGTGAAGTTTCATTACGTCCCCTAACTCTCGATGATTATGTCGGACAAGAAGATTTAAAAAAGAATCTTCGTATTTGGATGGGAGCGGCGTTAAATCGTGATGAAGTATTGGACCATGTATTGCTTTATGGTCCGCCAGGCTTAGGAAAAACGACTTTAGCCCATGTTATCGCTAATGAAATGCATGGTAATATAAAAGTTGTAAATGGTCCAAGTATTGAGAAAACTGGTGATTTGGCGAGTATATTAACCACTCTTGAACCAGGCGATGTCTTATTTATCGATGAAATCCATCGTTTACCACGTGTGGTAGAAGAAATATTATATGGAGCTATGGAAGATTTTAAATTATCGATCGTTGTTTCACGTGAACAAGGTGCTAAAACTTTAAATATTCCTTTAGTCCCTTTTACTTTAGTCGGTGCGACAACACGCGTCGGTGATTTAACAAGTCCTTTACGAGCTCGTTTTGGTATTGTTGAAAAATTAAACTTTTATAATCTCGAGGAATTAACTAAAATTGTTAAAAGAACAGCTAGCGTTTACCATATGGAAATTGATGATGATGCCGCCAAAGAAATTGCCTTAAGAAGCCGTGGCACGCCTCGTATTGCCAATCGTTTATTCCGTCGTGTTCGCGATTATGCTTCTTATTTACATAGCGAAAGTATTACCATTAATATTTCCCTAATGACTCTTGAGGCTTTAAAAGTTGACTCCTTAGGTCTTGATGATGTTGATATTCGTTATTTAGAAGGGATTATCGATCGTTTTCATGGAGGACCGGTGGGCTTAGAAGCACTAGCGAGTGCAATTGGTGAAGAAGTCGTTACTTTAGAAGATGTTTATGAACCCTATTTATTACAAATAGGAATGATTAATCGTACGCCACGAGGTCGTGTCGTGACGGATAAGGCTTATGCTCATTTAAAAAAGAAGCATCAAGGGAAGTTATTTTAAAGTTTATTAAATGTGAGTTCTTTATGAAGACTCACTTTTTTTATGGCTTATGCTTTTTTAAATAAATATTGACGCCCAAAATGGATCCAACAAGTAATGAAGTTAACTTTATAATTAAAAAAATATTTGATATTAAAGTAACTTTTTCGATGCACAAAAAGCGTAGTAATAATGTTAATAATAAGTAAAAGAATCCTATCTTCAAACCATTTAATATACCTCTTTTATGGGATTTATAACCATAAAATAAAGCCGTTATAAAACAGAGAATAACGGATAATCCATAGGTTAAAGTATCACTTATGAAAGGACTAATGATTTCTTTATAGGATAAAAGGGAAATAAATAAGCTTAAGATAATTGATATTAATAAATAGCCAAAAATAGCCATACTAATAGTGGTTAAACGTTTTTTCATAAGAGCCTCCTATTAGCAATATATGAAAAAAAAGAAGATTTAGAAGGTGAAATGTATGACATGGCTTGAGATATGGCAAGTTACTTATAAAACTATCATTTGTTATTTCTTTTTAATTTTTATTTTAAAGATAATGGGAAAGCGCGAAATAGGGACTGTATCCACTTTTGATATCGTCGTTTTTTTTGTTATTTCCGAGTTATTCTCTTTATCATTAAATGAACCAAGTGGCTCTATTTTTCATTCGTTAATTCCGATTACTATTATTGTTATCTTACAACTTCTAACCGCATATATATCATTGAAAACGCATAAAATTCGTTCTTTAGTAGAAGGTGATATTACCTTCATAATATATCAAGGAATAATCAATCAAAAAGAGATGCGAAAGCAAAGGTATAATATTGATGATTTATTATCACAATTACGAACTAAAGAAGTGCAATTGCCGGAAGAAGTACAATTCGCTATTTTAGAAGATTCAGGGACATTAACGATTATTAAAAAAAGTGAATGTATCTTAAAAGATCCCGAACCATTAATATCGGACGGAAAGATAATGAAGAAAGTCTTAAAAAGAATCAATATTAGTGAAAAAGATGTCATGAAATTATTAAGAAAAGAAGGCTATTATGATTATCAAGATGTTTTTATGGCGTTATTAAAAACGGATGGCACTCTTTTTTGTCTTACGAAAGAAAAACATTAAAACATGATAACTATTAATGATTATAGTTATAAGAATTTCGATTAATGTCGAAATAGCAATGGCCTTAATACCTAATTTAGGCACTAAAATAAGAAGACATATTATACGGATAATAGAACTAATTACCGTCGTGAAGAAGACTTTTTTTGTCATTTCAAGGGCGTGCATTGCACTCGCTAAGGGGGCTTCAATATAATATAAAATAAAAGGGAAAGATAAGTAATGGATATAAGATGCTCCTTTATCCGTCTTATAAAGAATATAAAGTATTTTATCGCCGCCAAAAAAGAAAATAATGGCGACTAAGAGCCCAATAGTAAAACTTATGGTGGTAATAAATAAAAATATTTTTTTAGCATGATAAAATTGTTTTTGTTCAATGTAACGCGTCATATTTGGTAAAAGATAATTACCAAGGGCCAAGGAGAAAAAACCCGGTAATAAAAGTATGGGCATGGCGTAACCATTTAAAATTCCATATTCTAAGGTAATGTTATCAATAAGGTATCCCGCTTTAATCATTAAATTTGTGGCAATAATCGGTTCTAGAAAATAAGTTAATGAGCCCACAATGCGTCCTAAAGTTATAGGAAGTGAAAGTGATAAAATACCTGGTATTTCTTTTAAAGGCGATAAATCTTTAATATCAAATAATTCATTTATTCTTCGATATAAGTGAAAAGTACTTTCGGTTAAAAGATAAAGCGTTTGAAATATTTCTCCAATACAAACACCCATCATAGCCCCAAAAGCGGCATATTCACTGCCTTTTGAAGCAAAATAACTTAAGAAAAAGAGAATAAATATAATACGGGCTATTTCTTCTATAATAGAGGAACGCGCTGTCATTTTGACAAGATTATGTCCAATATAATATCCTTTTAATAAACTCGATATACTAACTAAAGGAGCTAATAACGCTAGAGCATATAACGTCATTGTGACTTGACTATTATGAAGGACATTATTAGCTAAAAAAGGTGTAAAAATAATAGTTATAATCATGAAAAAAAGTGATATGATGGTGCATAGTAATAAAGCACTTAAAAAAATCTTCTTACTTTTAGCAGGATTTTTACTAATTAAAGTGGCAATCGTTGTCGGTATTCCCATTTGTGCCAAAGTGATAATCAAGACCATCGCCGGACTCGCTAGGGCATATAGTGACATTGCTTCCACACTCAAAGTCCGATTCATCAAGACACGTGCAATCATTGATAAGGCTTTCGCAATAAAACCGAGGAGCATAAGGTCTAATAAAATGCTAAATATGTTCTTTTTCTTCATTTTTTCACCTTTATTTCTTGAAATAACATCTAAGAAATGATATAGTTTTAAGGCGGTGTATTAATTACATATATTTTTATATTATTTAATACACAATAAAACGGTTCAGTTCTATGAATTGTTATTCTATAAATTCATAGTCAAAAAGGAAATAAAATAGAACCATTGGAGGGAAGATTATGCGTCGTCGTTTTATAGCATTTCTCACACTTATTATTAGTGCGGTTGTCATTATATTGGGGAGTTTTACCTCAGTTGTAACGGGCATGAAAAGCGGTATTGAATTTTCGAAAGGCTACCAATATGTTTACAAAATTTCATCAACCGATGAAGAAGAAGAGAAAGTGGACATTAATGAAGCAGCTCAAGAAATGAATCGCCGTTTAAAGAATGCCGATGTTAATTACTTTGAAATTGAAACTCAAGGTGATGATCAAATTTGTGTTACATTTTCTGGTGTTAATAGTGATGAATCAGAACACATTCGTGATTTACTTGCTTATAATGCTTTATTTACTTTATCATCTTCTGATGATGAAGCATTTGGAACTTCATACTATGTTGATCAATATGGCAACAAAGTTGATGAAGGTAATGTAATATTTGATGGTTCAGTCGCCCGTGTTGAATATAGTGGAGCATATCCTATTGTCGTTATACCAGTTTCTAATCCACAAAAAGTCGAATCTATTCGTGAACACGCTTCAAATGTTAAAAGCCCCGATGGCTCACCAACTTCAAGTGACGATGATGAGGATACAATGGATTATACAATGATTCTATTATGGGCTAATAAAGAAGAGCAAGACAACTTTGCATCCGCCATGGATGCTAATAATGATCGATACGAAGAAATTCAAGAAAAAGTCTTATTAGCCTTCTCATCAAATGAAAGTAATTTCTATTACAATGATGATCATACGGAAATTTGTTACGCAATAGATCCTAATAATGGTGAAGAATCTGATACATTTGATCCTATTAAAGTTCGGGAAGCTGTTACTAAAGCTCAACACATCGTTAACTTCTTCAATGCAGGTTCTCTTACATATAATGTTGATTATTTATATGAAATGGAAGCACCAGTGCTTGTTGATGAATTAGTAAAAATGGAAGGCAATCTTTATGTCAATTGGAGTTCAAAATTATTGATTTCAAGTTTAGTGGCTTTCGCTCTTGCAATTGTTGCTGTAGCTTTATATTATCGTATCAATGCTTTAGTAGCGGCCACAACATCCGCTGGAACTATGTTAATAGCCTTCGCTATCTTTAATGCCTTCGGCGTTCAATTTACCCTTGGTGCATTTATCGGTTTAGTAGTCACCGGTGCTTTATCATTATTCTCAAATGTTTATTATTTTGAAAAATTAAAGAATGAATTATATCGTGGTCGTACATTGAAAAAAGCTAATACTGAAGCTTCTAAGAGTGCAACATTACCTGCGATTGACGCCTCCGTTGTGGTCTTACTTGCTTCGATAATTACCTTCTTTGTAGGCGAGCAAATGATTAAACCATTTGCTGTTATGGCTTCCTTAGGAGCGGCTTGTAATTTATTGATTACCGTTCTTTGTGGTAAAGGCTTAATGTGGTTATCAACTAATTCCACATCTTTACAAAATAAGAAAGAATATTTCGGTGTTGATATTACGAAAATACCAAATACTGCAAATGAAGAAAAGCAAACTTATTATGGACCTTATGATGGCCGTGATTTCACTAAGAAATCAAAGAAAGTTGGCATTATTACTGCTATTTTAACCTTCATTGCCGTGACTTGTACGGTCGCCTTCAACTTTACAATTGGTACTTTCAATTATGCCGAATCAACAACAGGTATTCGGGTACAATTAGTGGTCGAAGATAGTTCGGAAATTTCAAGTGTGGAATCACTAAATAATGATTTAAAAACCTTAGGCTTCAAAACTGATGATAATTTGATTTACGCTAGTGAAGTTTCCCCAGAAGATGATGATATTACCTTAAATTATTATGTTGTAATCATTGATGAATTACCGGAAGTCGAAAATTCAGAAGTGTATGAAAACGGTATTTATAATGATAATAATGAATTAGATAAGATTTCGACAATTCAAAATTATCTCCAAAATAAATATCAAGCTATCGATAGCGATGCTCAAGTTAGTGTATTTGAAACTATTAGTACAAGCCGTGCATTGAATATTTGGAAAGCAGCTTTAGCGGTCTTATTTGGCTTATTACTATCAGCATTATATCTTGTTATTAGATATGGCTTATCAAAAGCATTATCATCCGTAATTGTTTCTTCATTAACAACATTTCTAGCTCTTGCCGTCTTCATTGTATGTCGTATAAGCTTTAATGATTTTGCCGGTTTAGCGTTATTAGGAATAATGGATATATCTTTATTATCAAGCATGATGTTCTTTACACGTCATAAAGAAATGAGCTTAGATAATAATGCTAATTTAGATAATAAAGAATTATTAAAGAAAGCAATTGCCAGTGCCTTTGGATCTATGGGTATATTCCATTCCATCGTCACCATTGTTCTTGTGGTGATTATGGCTTTAGGCCCAGCTAGTTACGAAATTGGTTTTGCATTATTAATTTTAGGATCTTTAATTTCATTATTATTTAATACCGTTTTACTTGGACCTATTTATAATGGACTTCATAATTTCTTTAAGAAAATACATGATGTTCATGTGGAAAAAGATAATAAACGTCAACAAATGAAAGACAAGAAAAAGAAAAAATCTGATAAGAACACTTCTAAAGGAAGCGAACCTGAAGAAGCCATCTATATTGGTATTAATGATTAATTAAATAGGCTACGTTTTTACGTAGCCTTTTGTGTAAAGAAAAGAGGTTTTTATGGATTTTATTAGCAAACTTTGTGATTATTATCATATAAGCCATGATGAATACGAACAATTGATAAAAAAAGCAACTCTCGACGATTTACCTTCACCTGCTCTTTTTCAAGATATGGATAAAGCTTGTCAAATAATAAAGGAAGCCATGGCCAATCAAGAAAAAATAATGGTTTATGGTGATTATGACGCCGATGGTATTTTAGCAACCTCCATTCTTGTCAATACCTTTAATAAACTTCATTATCATGTCGGGTATTACATACCATCACGCTATATCGATGGTTATGGACTAAATGAAGAAAAAGTCTTATTAGCGTATGAAAAAGGATATAAATTAATCATTACCGTTGATAATGGGGTATCACAACATGCCGCAATCGCGAAGGCTTATGAATTAGGAATGAAAGTAATAATTACTGATCATCATAGTTTACCTTCAACTTTACCGCATTGTGAAGTTATTTTACATCCTACATACTCGCATTATGGTAATACCGTATGTTGTGGAGCTTATGTGGCTTTAATGTTATCAAAAGCCTTATTAGATTATTATGACCATTATTTAGTTTGTTTAGCGTCAATCGCTACTATAAGTGATATGATGGAATTGAAAGCATATAATCGTACGATAGTTAAACTTGGATTAGACTTTTTAAAAGAAGAGAAATATAAAAATCTATTTATGTTAATCAAAGAAAATCAAAATTGTCTTGATGAATCTACTTATGGCGTGCAGATTGCTCCTAAAATAAACGCTATCGGAAGAATAATTGAAAATACCGCCATTAACCGCTTAGTGACCTTTTTTTCTACTGATAATGAAACGGAAATGATTAATCTTGCTAATTGGATTGAAGAAGTAAATAATGAACGAAAAAAAATAACCCAAGGAGCCGCATCTAAACTCATTATTGATGAATCAAAACCCGCTATATGCATTATATCGGACGAAAAAGAAGGCTTAATAGGACTCATTGCCAATCGTTTATTACAGCAATATAATAAACCCGTAATCGTCTTTGCAAGAGGAACAGAAGAAGGTATATTGAAGGCGAGTGCACGCTCTCATCATGGCTTTTCTATTGTTAAATGCTTTCAATCATTGCATCATTTATTAGAAGTTGCCGGTGGTCATGACTTAGCTGGAGGTTGTTCTATAAAAGAAGAGAATTTTGAAGAGTTTCAAAAACAATTCTATCTTTTAGCGAAACATTATCAAATACAAGAAGAAAAAATGCCGGCGATTAAAGCCGCAATTGAAGATATAACTTTACATAATTATGAAATTCTTAAACTTTTAAGCCCTTTTGGAATGGGCTGGAAAGCCCCCTTATTTTCTTTAGAAAATCTTGATATTAGAGCTTTAAGTTATAGCAAAAATAATCTTCATATTATGAGTGAATTATCGCTTAAAACACGATTGGTGGGCTTTAATATTAGTAAGGATTCTTTAGCGGATTACCGTTACTTAGATGTAATTGGTCATTTATCGCTTAACTATTATTATCAACAAATTACTTTACAATTTGTTATCGATCAAAGTTTCCCCCGTTTATAAAAAGTTGTTGCTTAATATGATATATTATAGATATTAAAAAAGGAGTGATATACATGTACTTTGAAGAAAGAACATTACCATGGTGGTTTAGAACCATAATTCTTGTTATTTTAATTGCTATTTCTTTATTTCTTCCCTTAAGTTCTTATGGGATTAATGCTCTCGGAATTATTACTTTTTATATAGCTATTTTAGCTTTAAATTTATCTTTTGGAAGTGAAAATGATAATTCATTAATTATTTCTTTAGCTTCTTTAGTGACTTTAACATTAGTGGGCTATTTTACTAGTAAGAATGCCTCTTCTTATGGTCCTTCAGCGCACGCTATTGCATTATCATGCGATTTATTAGTTATATTATCTCTTGTTTATTATATTTTTAAGAATACTTTGATTGAAAATGGTAACACTAGTTCGCTAGTCTACGATCTTTCCTTTTTCGGAATCATCATCATTTCTTATTTATTAACCTATTTTATTCCTTCTATACCCCCTTTGATGATTAAAGGAGTGCCAATTACTTTAGGTTTCTGGGCCTTAGCCTTAATAAGAATATTCCTTTTAAGCGGCGTTTCTTTTTCATCTAGTTCAAGTGATGAGCAACCACCTGTTGATGTCGTCTATAATGCTATTTCCTATGCTTTAGAAGGGACCGATCTTGTTTTTAATGGCATCAAGGGATCGACCTATTTTACAATTTATTTATCAATTACCGCTAGCGAACATATTTTACAAGCTGATTACGATAAAAAACGTTTTGAATCACGGTTAAGAGATTATATTAAATCTAGCGGCTATAGCATGAAATATATTTCTATTCGATATAATTATTAATATTTTTTATTAAAACTAAAATGTGATTAAGAGAATTTTTTATAGTTTTTTAACTTCTAGGGTGATGTATTCTTGTAGTGCATCATCCTTTTTTAACGTTAAAAACAACATAATTAGGCTCTTTAATATCTTTGTGTCT